>JAYWBA010000235.1:0-10003 GCA_043781915.1 Saprospiraceae bacterium | reverse complement strand
ATATGCTGTATCATTTGAATGGTATTGCAACCACAAAGGGACTAAAGACTATTGAAGAAAATTTAAGAAGCTATGAACTATGAGGTATCAGGCATCAGGAGTCAAGTATCAGGTTTTCTTGTCTTCAGATACCTGACTCCTGAAAACTAAAAATTATTCACCCGACTTTATTAACTAATACTGTATTGATTATGAAAAGATTGAAGAGATATAGACGTAATATATTGCGTCTCTTCATTATTGCTCAACTGTGTTTTTTTCAAACAGCCCTTTTTTCGCAGAGCGAAAAAATGAGCCTCGAGGATGCAATTAAGTACGCTCTCGAAAACACAAATTCAACAAAAGTCAGTCTGCTCGGAATTAAAGATGCTGATCTTGCTATTCAACAGGGGAAAGCCATTGCTAAACCACAAATTACGGCTTCGAGTAATTACAACTATTTTTTACTTACGCCACAATCTGTCATTCCTGATTTTATTTCACCCACAGTCTATGGTGTTTTAAATACTGAGGGTATTAAAGATGGAAACGGCAATGTTGTTCAGCAAAAAGCACCAGGAGCAGGCGTATCGGCATCGTTTGTTTTGAAAAACCAATTCTCCATTGGTGCACAGGTATCGCAGTTATTGTACAGTGCATCGTACAAAACTGGATTAAAAGCTATTGACCTTTCGCAAGAATTAGCCCTTAAGCAAGTGTCATCAAAAAATATGGAAGTACGAAATCAAGTAATTGATGCGTATATGCCAGCGCTTTTAATTACCGAAACTGCTAAAACCTTAGATAAAAACATCAAAAATCTTGAGTCACTTTTTAAAGATTTAAAAGCGACTTACAAAGCGGGTTTTATCGAGCAACTCGATGTAGATAGAATTGAGCTTTCAATCAGTAATTTGCGCACCGAACGCGAGAATATAGATCGGAACAAAGAGTTGGTGTTAAATGGGTTGAAAATGGTGATGGGTTATCCGTTAGATAAAAATTTAGAACCTACCGACGATATTAATTCATTAATGCCCAAAGCAACAGATATAGAATTAACTGGTGCCATCGATTTTAAAAATCGCGCCGATTATAACGTTTTAACGAGCTCGGAAAAACTCACTGCACTCAATATCGACTTAAACAAAGCGGCATATATGCCAACGGTGGCTGGTTTTGCCAGCTTTACTGAAAATTTGAATTCTAATAATTACTTCACACAACAAGTGTATTCGCAGCCGCAATCGGTTATAGGAGTGACCGCAAGCATCAATTTATGGGATGGTTTTGCTACCAAAACTAAAATTGAACGCGCTTCTTTAGCTTTAAAACAATTGCAATTGCAAAAAGCAGATTTTGAACGAGGCATCACTTTGCAGGTTATGAATGCGCGCTTAGCGTATATAAACGCTGTAAAACGGTTGGAAAACCAGAACAAAAATTTGGCTTTGGCAGAGCGTATCTTCGACACCACAAACAAGAAATACAAGGGTGGCGTCGGTTCAACTTTAGAAATTACAACTGCCGAGCAGCAATTATACACGGCACAACAAAATGTGCGTCAGGCTCAATACGATATTATTGTAACTTATAAATCAATTCAAAAAGCTCTTGGCAGTAATTAGCCATGAGCATCAAGCTATGCATGAGCTTCTGAAAAAGACACAAGCCATAGCAATTAAATATTTACCACTTAATATAAAATCTACTGTTATGAAAAATATGAATTTAAATCTTAATTGGCAGCTCAATCCCTACAAGGTAGGGACAAAGCTCAAAGCTCTTTTTGCAATTTGCCTTTTGTTTTTTGCCTCGTGCGGAACCAAAGAAACAGCTTCTGATCCGAAAACACAACTTACAACGCTTAAAGCGCAACGCGATAAGTTGAACACCGACATCTCTGCTTTAGAATTGAAACTCAATGGCGGTAAAAAGAAAGAGCGCATTAATTATGTTTCTACTACGGCAGTAAAAACGACGAATTTCACACACTCTATCGACTTACAAGGCAGTGTTGTTGCCGACGACGAAGTATATGTTAATGCAAAAATGATGGGTGCTATAACAAGCGTCATGATTAAAGTGGGAGACAAAGTTAAAGCGGGACAAGTTGTTGCTACTATTGATGATGATATTATGGTAACGCAAATGGATGAAATTCGCAAACGTATGGAACTCGCCAACGAATTATATACGAAGCAAGAAGCGCTTTGGAAACAAAACATTGGCTCTGAAGTAGCTTATTTATCTGCTAAAAATCAGAAAGAATCATTAGAAAAATCGCTTGCCACTGCTAATAAAACACGCGAAAATTTTCAAATTAAAGCACCAATTACTGGTATTGTTGACGAAGTACCTATGAAAATCGGGATGAGTGCATCGCCAGGTGTGCCGTTGGCTAAAATTGTCAACTTTTCGAAATTGAAAGTTAGAGTCGATGCTCCTGAAAGTTATGCAGGAAAATTGCGCGTAGGTAACAGCGTTGTGGCTAATTTTCCAGATTTGAAAAAAGATATTAGCAGCCGCATTTCTTACGTGGGTGCTTCTGTTAGTCCGTTGAATAGAACTTTTAAAGTGGAGATTCCACTTAAATCGAACGAAACAGGTTTAATTCCAAATATGGCATCAACGGTAAAAGTTATTGATTATGCCAACCCAAACGCGATAGTAATTCCAATTAATGTGATTCAGCGCGACGATAAAAACGCAGATTTCGTTATTGTTGCAGATAATGGTCATGCTAAAAAAGTGTTCATCAAAACAGGGCAGAGTTATAGCGATGGCATTGAAGTGCTTTCAGGTTTAAAATCGGGCGATAATTTAATAACTGTTGGTTTTCAGGATTTAAATGACGGCGATGTCCTACAAATCAATTAAATGCGATAGCATTTAATTGATTTGTAGGAATGAAAGAATTAAAGAATTAAAAAATTATTCGAGATAAACACTATGGCAGAAAACGTAATTATAACTAAATCATATTCTTTTGCATTAAAAGCAGTAAAGTTTTGTTTTGAAATGCAAGAGAAGAAAAGAGAATATGTAATGACACGTCAACTTTTGAAAAGTGCTACCAGTATAGGCGCAAATATTGAAGAATCTCAGGGAGCTATTTCTAAGCCTGATTTTATTCTTAAAGTTCAGATTGCTTTAAAGGAAGCAAAAGAAACTAAATATTGGCTTCGATTAATCCGAGATGCAGAAATTTACAAAAACGAGTTTTCTGAACAACTTTTAGTTGATTGTAATGAATTAATTGTAATTATTGTTGCGATTTTAAAGTCTTCAAAACAATAATTCCTTAAGTCTCATACTTATTTTTTCATTCTTTCACTTTTTAATTTTTTAATTTAATTTTTTGAAAAAAAATTGATTATGCTTAATACAATTAAAGAATTCAAGCCCTCATCATGGGCAATAAATAATAAAACAGCGATTTATTTACTCACGCTGTTCATACTTGTTGGTGGTGGTTTGGCATATAAAAATATGGCGAAAGAGGCTTACCCGCAAGTCATTTTTCCACAGATAATGGTGACAACCATTTATCCGGGCACATCGCCTGAAAACATGGAATCCCTCATTACGAAACCCATTGAAAAAGAGTGTAAGGGTGTATCGGGAGTGAAAAAAATTACGAGTAATTCGGTAGAGAATTTCGCCACTGTTATGGTTGAATTCAACACGACTGAAGACGTGCAAGTGGCAAAGCAACGCGTTAAAGATGCGGTTGACAAAGCCAAATTGCCTACCGATTTACGCGATAAGCCTTCTGTTCAAGATATTGATATTTCGCAACAACCCGTATTGTTTCTGCACCTTGCAGGCAATATGAGTTTGGATAGAATAAAATACTACGCGGATATACTCAAAACACGTATTGAAGGTTTGAAAGAAATTTCGCGCGTAGACTTAGTAGGTGCACCGAAACGCGAAATTCAAGTCAACGTCGATTTGAATAAAATGCTCGCCACCGATATTACTTTTACGGATATTGAGCGCGCTATTTCTGGAGAAAACTTAACCATTTCGGGCGGTTCGGTGAGTACAGGAAATTTGAAACGCAATTTTACGGTTGCAGGTGAATACAAAAACCCAGACTTAATTAAAGAAATTACCATTCGCGGAGGTAAAGGCGCTGAAGTGAAAATAAAAGACATCGGTGAAGTTGTAGATACTTACGCCGATGCCGAGAGTTTTGCGCGTTTGGAAGGTAAAAATGTTATTACCCTCAATATCATTAAACGCTCAGGCGAAAACCTCATTTTGGCGACTGATAAAATTAAAACTATCAGTACTGAGCTACAACAAACAGTTTTTCCTTCCGAATTAAAGATAGTTACTACAGGCGAATTAGCGCGTATTACAACCAATCAATTGCACGATTTAATTAACACCATCATTATTGGTTTTATTTTAGTGACCTTGATTTTGTTGTTTTTTATGGGAACAACCAATGCGTTTTTCGTAGCTATGTCGGTGCCTATTTCGATGTGTATAGCTTTCTTGGTCGAACCTTCCGTATTCACAGGATTATTGGGTTATAAGTTTTTCTCACTCAATTTCATGGTGCTATTCTCGTTTTTGCTCGCACTCGGTATTGTTGTCGATGATGCGATTGTAGTAATTGAAAATACGCACCGCATATTTGCCAACGGTAAAGTTCCGATTCGAACAGCAGCAAAAATTGCTGCAGGGGAGGTATTCCTACCCGTTTTGAGTGGAACATTGACGACGCTTGCACCTTTCTTTCCATTAGCATTTTGGCAAGGCATTATCGGTAAGTTTATGTTTTTCATCCCGATAACCATGATTATCGTTTTGTTTTCGTCGCTCGTAGTGGCGTACTTAATCAATCCTGTTTTTGCCGCCGATTTTATGAAACCGCATGTTGAAGCGCGCGAACGCCGCAAAATCAACAAAGGGTTTTATATTACTACTGCCGGGTTTGCTGTTTTAGCGTTTATTTCATATATTGTAAAAGCCCCTGCCGTAGGTAATTTCTTTCTAACTATGTATGGCTTGTTTTTACTCGATAAATTTGTACTGCATGGTGCAGCTGATGCTTTTCAGCAAAAAGTATGGCCCAAAGTACAAAATGCTTATGCGGGCATGATGACATTTTTGCTCAAATCAAATGGCAGAGCACGTGGCGTTTTATTTACAACTATTGCTTTGCTTTTTTTAAGTATTATACTTGTTGCCACGTTTGCACCGAGTGTTGTATTTTTTCCAAAATCGGAGCCTAATTATACCTACGTTTACATAAAATTACCCGTCGGCACGGATGTGAACTTTACGAACCAAGTAACGAAAGAAGTTGAGAAACGCGTGTTTGCCACTATTGGCGAGAAAAACCCTTTGGTAGAGTCTGTTATTTCGAACGTGGCTGTCGGTGCAACCGATCCACAAAGTTTCGATTTTGCAACCAATTCGCACATGGGTAAAGTTACAGTTGCGTATGTTCAATTCGATAAACGCGGTGGAAAAAGCACCAGTGAACTCCTCGAGAAAATTCGTGGTGCTATGCAAGGTATTCCAGGAGCCGAAATTTCTGTTAATCAAGAATCGAATGGACCACCCACTGAAAAAGCGATTTCAATTGATTTAGTTGGCGACGATTTTGCCGAATTATCGCAAACATCAACGCGTTTAAAACGCTACCTCGATTCTGTCCAAATTGAAGGTGTTGAAGAATTGAAGTCAGATTTGAATATCACAAAACCCGAAGCTATTTTACGCATCAATCGCGATGTTGCTTTAAAAGAAGGCATCTCAACCTATACTGTTGGTGCCGATATGCGGACTGCTTTATTTGGCAAAGAGGTTTCTAAATTCAAAACGGCTGATGACGACTTTCCTATCAATTTGCGTTTGAAAGAAGACCAACGTGCCAATATCAACGATTTGCTGAATCAGAAAATTATTTACCGCGATATGAATATGAACGGTCAAATAAGAGAAGTACCGCTCAATTCTATCGCTGAGGTTAAATTTGGTAATACGCTCGGTGGCATAAAACACAAAAATCAGAAGCGTATCGTCAATATATCGTCGAATGTGCTAACTGGTTATAATCCAAACGCCATTGTAGCACAAATGGAGGGGGCACTTAAAGGATTTAAAGCGCCAGAAAGTGTGCAAGTTAAGTTTGGCGGTGAGCAAGATCAGCAAAAAGAAGAAGCAGCATTTTTAGGCGGCGCGCTCTTAACAAGTATGGGTTTAATAATCATTATTTTAGTGATGCAGTTCAACTCAGTGTCCAAAATGCTCATTATTATGTCCGAAATTTTATTTTCAATCATTGGCGTTTTACTTGGGTTTGTCATTTTTAGGATGGAGATTTCAATTATCATGACAGGTATCGGAATTGTGGCTTTGGCGGGAATTGTGGTTCGAAATGGTATATTACTGGTAGAATTTACTGAGATTTTATTGCACAGTGGTATGCCGTTAAAAGAAGCCATTATTGAAGCAGGCAAAACGCGTATGACACCCGTTATACTCACAGCAACCGCCACTATTTTAGGATTAATTCCTTTAGCAATAGGTTTGAATGTCGATTTTGCTGAATTATTTGCAACAGGAAATCCGCACATTTTCTTTGGTGGTGATTCTGTTCAGTTCTGGAAACCGCTCAGTTGGACAATTATTTTTGGTTTGGCTTTCGCGACATTGCTCACACTGATTTTAGTGCCATCGATGTTGTTGTTGACAGAGAAAAGCAAAATGCGTTTCTTCAAAAACTACAATCCGAATGCGCCAAAAATTCAGGAAGATATTATTCCTGAAGGTGCTTTAGCAGATGTGCATTAAGTGCATTAAGTTTTGATTGGATAATTTTAAATCCCGAATATTCCGAAATGGAATATTCGGGATTTTTTTTTAACAAGCACGGTAGAGACGCAATATTTTGCGTCTCTCACTACTCTAAAATTTTTTCGCTAAAATGCACTTTGAATTTGCAATTTAGACATCAAATGGATAACTTTGGGCTACGCCCAAAACTAAATGAAGCACAAATAATAAAAATTATAATCAGAGAGATGAACACAAAACTTATTAAATCGGGCTTAACTTTTTTAATTCTTGCGTATTTTACGAGTTGTAAAACATCAGCGCAAGAAGCGAATATATCTACCAATATTGAAATAGGGGAATTTCAGAAAGCAGCTATTGTATTATCCAACGACACGACTTTAGCCGTTGGCGATGTTGGCATTTTAGTACAAGAAGCAGCAACTGCTAAAACTTTATGCCAGAACAATCCCAAAAAAAGCCTCATTCCTGCTTCGAACCAAAAACTCATTATTACGGCTACGGCGCTGAAAATCTTAGGAGCTGATTACCGCTATACTACGCATTTTCAAACTGATGGCACTATTAACGATTCAACGCTGAATGGCAATTTCTACATCAAAGGTGGCGGCGATCCATCACTTGGAAGCCCAGAAATGGATTCTGTTCTGCGATTTAGGAATTTATTAGATTCAATCGTTGTTTTAATGCGGAAAGCGGGTATTAATAAAATAAATGGAAAAATCGTAGCTGATGCTTCTGTGTTTGCAGAAGAGTCGGCGCCACCGACTTGGCAATACGATGATCTCGGGAATTATTATGGCGCACCGCCTTCTGGATTAAATGTGAATGACAATCAATACCAACTCATTTTTGCACAGCGACCACTTTCGGGCTCAAAAGCGGATATTGCTGGAGTTGTGCCTCTTGTTCCAGAATTTACGCTCGAAAGCAAAGTTACGTGTTTCGGCAAGAGTGATGAAGCAAACATTTTTTCGGTGCCTTTTGCAAAATCTGGATTTGTTATGGGCACTATTCCAGCAGGTGATACTGTATTTAGCATTTATGGCGCTGTTCCCGATCCTGCTTATTTAATGGCGTGGCACTTAGATAAAATATGTTTAGAGCGTGGTATAGCTGTTTCTGAAGGAGCAACAACTGTGGCGCGTTTAGCGTCAGAAAATAAAAACAATGAAAAATTTGAAGGGAAAAGGACGACACTTTTTACTTGGGAATCGCCGACTTTAGAAAATATAGTGCGCTATACAAATTTTGAAAGCGTTAATTTATATGCTGAGGTTTTATTACGCACTATTGCATTGCATGAAACGGGTTCATCCACTTTAACAAAAGGAGTAGCTTTTATTGAAAAATATTGGCGCGAACGCGGCATGGATACTCGTGGGATGTTTTGTCTCGATGGTTCAGGGCTTTCGCCGCGCGATGGTGTTACGCCCGACCAATTGTGTTTTTTATTGCGCAATGTTGCGCAAGATTCAAACTGGTATCGCGCCTTTTATAATAGCCTACCACAAGCAGGAAAAAACGGAACGCTCAAAACTTTTTTGCATAAGACTGCCACATTGCAAAACCGCGTTCGAGCAAAATCAGGTACAATTAGTCGCGTGAAATCTTACAGCGGATATTTAACCACAGAAGCTGGAAAGCTTTTAGTTTTTTCCGTCATTGCCAATAATTTCACTTGCTCTCAAAACGACATAAAGAAAAAAATTGAAAATTTTCTTATAAGTATTGGCAAAAATTGAGGATGTAAGGCGTTAACTACAAAGCGAGGGAATTGGTATGAAAAACATTAACTCATTTTCGCCTGAAAACAAAAAGTTAAAACAAGTTCATTCAAAAAGTTATACTTCCAATTTGAATCGAAGTATAAAAAAAACAAAAATTAGCAATTAGCAGCGCAATTTTTTATTTTTAATGATTATTTAATTCGGTTTTGTTAAAATTTAGTTAAATTTGTGCTTTCAAATGCAGCAAATGCAAAGACACATTTTTCTGGTGTTTAAAAACCAGTATTTAAGGCTAAATTTTTTTATGCGAAACAAGTATTATTTCTTGCTTGCTTTGTTGTTGTTAAACACAATGGCGTGTTTCAATAAACAAGAGAAACCGACGTCGTATCAAATTGCTACGCAAGAAGAAATAAACAAAGAAGACAAACATAATTTGAACGATGTGATTGCCGATTTCGAAAGTAAGGAGCGCTTAGCTTGGCAAAAACCTGAATTCATAATAAATTTATTCGGCGATATAAGTAGTAAAGTAGTTGCAGATTTAGGCGCAGGCACAGGCTTTTTCTCATTTCGATTAGTGCGCACAGCAAAAAAAGTTATTGCACTCGATATTGATAAACGCTTTCTTTCATTCATGGATAGCTTGAAAGTAGAGCTCCCAAAAGATTTACAAGACCGTTTCGAAACGCGTGAAGTAAGCGAGAACGATGCGCATTTAAAAGCGCATGAAGTGGATGCCGTTTTGGTTGTTAACACTTATATGTATATTGGTAATCGCATAGAGTATTTAAAAAGGCTTAAACAAGGTATTTCAAAAGGCGGTAGCATCATCATTGTCGATTATAAAGATAAAAACCTTCCCGTCGGTCCTCCATCCGAAATTAAAATTCCGCTTCATACTGTCGAAAACGAACTCAAATCAGCAGGGTATAAAGTAGTCAGTGCCGATGATAATACTTTAGAATATCAGTATATTGTGAAAGCGATTGTTAATGATTAATGGTCAATTATTAATGGTTAACCTTTCTCTCATTAACCATTAACCATTATTTCATTAACCATTGACTAAGCCCCCACATAAGAACAAAACTCGCCAATAAAGAAATATTGAGCAACGTTCCTGCTACGCGCGAATCGAAATTAAATTCATCCGAAAAAGGTAGAATAGTTAAGCCTATGGGTAAAATGGTGCAAATCATGAGGATGTTGCGCATAGTAGGGAATGGCGCAAGAACATAATACAATCCTGCAACGGTTATAAAACCAATCCCAAATCGTATGACTAAAACTTTCGACATACTCAATAAGAGTTTCCTGTCTAAGTCAAAGCTCAAATAAATGCCCATGAGTAAAAGAACGATGGGTTTGTTTGCCTTGGCGAGAATATCTAAAAAATCGACACACAGCGTGGGCATTTGAATCGAAGACAAGTTTATGGTTAAACCAATCAGTGTTCCCATTACTGGTGG
>JAYWBA010000234.1:0-3610 GCA_043781915.1 Saprospiraceae bacterium | reverse complement strand
GGTCGCTCCATTTGTATAAATACTCAATTTGCGGCGCTGAATAAGGTGATCCGCCTTTCGCTACAACAGTCGCAGTCCCGTCATTACCACCTTTGCATTTGGCATTTGCAAAATTGTTAATGCCTGCTACAAGTTTTGGCGGTTCGGATAAACTTGTGTCGTGCTGAAAAGTGCAGGCATTACTATCAGTAATTGTTACTGTATATTTCCCGGACGGAATATTATTGATTGAACTGCCTAATTGTTGCGGCGTAGTACTCCATTTATAGCTCAAATTTCCTGTACCACCCACTGCACTAATACTTAAACCACCTTTAGAAGCGCCGTTGCAAAGTATAGGAGTAGCTGTAAAATATGCTGAAACACTGTCTGGACTTTTGATAAAAGAAGTATCGTTAGTAACACATAACTTTGCATCAGTGATAGTAACACCAATTTTACCCGAATTTAAATTAGTGATATTAGGCGTTACGGCATTATTCGACCATTTATAAGTATAACTCTTTGTTCCACCGCTCACAAAAACGGAGGCTTTACCCGTATTTAAATTATAACACGTTTTGGCTGTTGTAGAAATGGAATCTATTTTAAGTACTTTGGGTTGAAAAACAGATACGCCAATACTCCGCGTACAACCTGAACCATCAGTTACACTAACGTTGTAAGTACCCACCGATACATTGTTTATAAAAGAATCTAAAGCATTGTTTGCCCATCTATAATTAAATGGCGGCTGACCTCCCGATGCCGATACGCGTGCCGTACCAGTTGAGCCGCCAAAACATTTGACGGAATCTTGGAGGGCGGAAAGCACAATTTGTGCGTTTTGAGACAAAGTCGCCGAGTCTTGTTTTATGCAACCGTTCGCGTCTGTAAGCGTAAGTACGTATTTCTGTGCTTTTAAATTACTGATTGAAGCAGAATTTCCGCCATTCGACCATATATAATTATAAGGCAAAATGCCGCCAGTACTTACCACTGTAATTTTTCCCGAACTATCTCCAAAGCAATGCACATTAATAGTAGCTAATTGTGTTGCAAGGGCTTTGGGCGATTTCACGCCAATCGAATCGCTTTGTGTGCAATTATTCGCATCGCGCACACTTAATTTATACGCCTTCGATAGTAGCCCAGTAAACACATTGGCGTTTCCGAAAGTACCATTATTAATAGCATAAGTATAAGGCGAAGTTCCACCACTCGGATTTAAAGTTATTTTACCATCCATATTGCCAAAACATTTAACAGAATCGACAGTAGGGTTAATTTTTATGGAATCAGGTTGACCAAGACTAAATGATAAAGTATCCGCACAACCCGTCCCATCAACAAAAACGGCGCTGTGTGTACCTGCAGGTACTTTATTCACAAAAACCCCATCCGAAACTTGTTGCAAAGAGTCGATATAAAATGTAAACGGTGCAAAACCTTGCGCATATTTAAAATTCACGGCTGGGCTTCTGCCATTGTAACATTTTATAGAATCAATCACTAATCTTCGATTTGCTCCAGTACCAATTGTAGCTTGACAAGCCAAAGTTTTTGCAACCAATAAAGAAGGCTGAACACCACAACTCGCATCGCCATCTTTCGCACGCACCGCAAAATTAACCGTCAGACCGCTCGGCAAGTTTTTAGCCGTGTGTTGCAAAGCACCATTAGCTGGTATCCAAGGTCCACCATTTATACTCACTTCATATTGCGTTACCCCAGCTTGAGCCGCCCAAGTAAAAGTCACATCGTGGTAATTTACTTTCCCAACGGCTGCATTTAAAACCCTCAGCGAATCTTTCACTTGCACTTTTACAGAATCTTTATAGCTACATTTCAAACTATCAGAAATACTGACTGAATACTGTGCTGAACCCACTATTTGAACAATGGGCGTTGGACAATTAACACAAGACAGCGATTTAACAGGTGTCCAAACATATTTTAAATCATTGCCGCCCTTAAAACATAAAAACCAACTATTAACAGTATCCGTATGTGTTCCGCGCACTTCAGAAATTAAAAGTTGCCAATTACCATTCAAAGTAGCGCCTATTAAAGTGTCCCAAGCCTTAACCCCACCCTCCGGTTGATAAAGACCCGTGAATGGCGGACTTGCAGTACTTATATTCGAGGTAGCACTCGGTGAAAAACACATTTTCCGAATTTGGTTAGCACCAAAACTACCGCGATTTTCGAATAAACGCACTTTCTGACCCGAAGGAGCTTGCAATTCAAGAATAAAATCACTACTCAACTTTGTGCTAATGTCAACACAAACCGAATCCAGCGTTTTAATAGCCGATACAATTTTTTGTGGGAAAATGTAATTGACGGGTAAAACCGAAATGTACGGCGTTGCGACGGTTGCGGGCTGAATGCTGACATCTGACGGCTGATAGCTGATGGTTTCCTGCGGAAATGATTCAAACTTAATGCCTTCATTCACTGTTTTCAAAGCCGATTTATCCAAATTAATGGGAGTGCCCGTATTACAAGTGGCAGTATCGCGCAGCGGTTTAAAAGTTTGAGTACAAGTTTTACACGCCGGGGCATACTTGGGTAAAACAGAGACGGCAACGGTAGTATCGAAAGTGCAACCAAAATTATCCGTCGTCGTGTATTTATAAGTTGCAATACCTGCATTTGCAGGAACAGCAAACACCGAATCAGTATTGTAATTAACAATAGTTGGGTTCATTTGCCACCCATGCGATACAATTTTAGTATTAAATGTCTCTGAAACGGGATATAGCGCTTTATTAAAATCTATTCCCCAGAAGAATATCCAGCCGTTATCGTAATTAAACAAATCGCGCACTTGCAATTTCCATTCACCATTGAGTGGACAACCGACTAAATTTGTAAAAGGCTCTTCGGGCTTATAATCACCAGCGGGTAAATAAATTTCGCCTGGCGAAGGCACTGTAAACGATCGCCAAGTGCGCGTTCCAGCATTCGTCCAACCATAAGTATAACCTGTACCAGGTGGATTTTTGGTAGAATCTAATAGGTTGGCTAACGAACCGCGCGCATCATTTAAATTAGGAAACCCCAATTTGATTTTATTGGTAAAACGCGAAGGGAAATCGTACTTATGCAATATAGATGATTGCCCGTTTGGGCAGATAATTTTTATTTCCAGATCTCGTGCAAAAGAGTGCTCCATATTAACAAAAACACGCGACATATCGGAGGCTTGTGTAAAAGCTTGACCAGGGTTAAAGTCCGAGAAAGTAATACTCGTTTGGTAAAGGTGTGAAGAATCGTCAGGTATAAACAATCGACCCGAACGTATGCCTTGCAATGAAAAAACGCCTGTATTCGACGCAGCAGAAATGGAATACGTTTTATCTAATTTATCCACGCGGCTATTCAATTGCACACTCGTACCAACACAAATATTATTCGGAATAGTACCCACATTAAAAGTAGGCTTTGGAGAAACACGCACCCGCTGTTTGATATAGTTTATGTTTTTACACCCAAAAGTATCTGTTACTGTCAGTTTTACTTTATATCCACCCGATTGTGTAAAAATATGATTGACGTTGGTACCATAAGCTACTTGTGAGCCATCTTCAAAATTCCATTCAAATTGCGAAAGTGAATCGGATTG
>JAYWBA010000233.1:0-3622 GCA_043781915.1 Saprospiraceae bacterium | reverse complement strand
GCAAGGGGCGCAAAGGTTTAAACCCAAAGTGCGCAAAGATTTGTTTAAAAATTGTTTCTATGTTTATCATTAAATTGTACAAAACCATTTTTTTGAGCGCTTTTCTCTTTGTCACAATCCATTTGAGTATTTCTGCACAAGAATCCAAATTATATATTCGACAAATAAACAGTATTGAGGACACTATTTACCAAAGCCCGCAACAAAAAGCAGAATTTCCCGATGGTGAAGCGGGTTTATTTAAATTCATTTCAAAAAACTTCATGTACCCTAAAATTGCTTATATGAATGGCATACATGGTGTTGTTTACGTGAGTTTTGTCGTCGAGCGGGATGGCTCGATAAGTAATTTAAAAATAATAAAAGGTATTGGTGCAGGTTGCAACGAAGAAGCAATAAGGGTTATCCGATTAATGCCGCTTTGGGAGCCCGCAAAACACAATGGTAAAGCGGTTGCTTCATTATATTCTTTGCCTGTTAGATTTGAGTTCGATTAAAATTAATCAGAATTGACTCAATGTCTCGAGCAATAATTGAATACCGAAACCTGTTGCAAGGCGGTGAGATCCTGTTTCATTATTGGCAAGCGCCATGCCTGCAATATCTAAATGCGCCCAACAAGTATGACCGTCTATAAAAATTTCGAGGAATTTAGCTGCATATACGGCGCCTGCTTGTGGTTTTGATGGCATATTCATCACATCAGCTACATCCGATTTAATATCTTCGCCGTATAAATCCCACAGTGGTAAACGCCACAAACGCTCGCCTGTTTTTTCACCCGCTTTTAGAAGTGTGTTGGCGAGGGCATCGTTATTGCTGAATAAACCAGCGGCATACGTGCCGAGTGTGTTAATAACCGAACCAGTGAGTGTTGCTATATCGATGATGGCATCGACAACGTAATTTTTCTTCAAATAAGCCAAGCCATCGGCAAGAATGAGTCTGCCTTCTGCATCAGTATCAATGACTTCAATGGTTTTGCCGAGATATGAATTGATAACATCGCCAGGTTTTGTAGCGGCACCATCCACCATATTTTCGGTTGCGGGCACAATACCAACAATGTTAAAGGGCAATTTTAATTTGGCTGCCAATTCCATGACACCTAAAACAGTTGCTGCGCCGCCCATATCCGATTTCATGAGGTGCATATTGTTGCTCGGTTTTATGCTAATACCACCCGAATCGAAAGTAACACCTTTGCCAACGATACCAAAAGATTTTTTAGCTTCGTCGCTTTTGTAATTCATTACAATAAAACGTGGCTCGTGCGTACTGCCATCATTTACAGAAAGCAGCGCGTGTAAACCGAGTTTTTCGCAACCGAGTTTATCAAAAATTTCGACTGAATAACCATTTTCTTTACCTGATTGCACTGCCCAATCTGCAAGCACATGAGGCGTTTTAAAATTGGGAGCGGCATTAACAAGCGTCATAACACGCATTTGCGTTTTCGCTATTGTGATGCCGCGTTCCGCAGTAGTTGTAACTGCATGCGATTCGATAGTACTGCTCGTTACAAACTCAATTTTCGCATCGGCTCTATTGAGCGGATGCGTATTGCCATTTTGCGTTTTGTATAAACCAATGTGGTAAGTACCCAACAAAATACCATTCGAAATTTGTTCAGCATATTGTAATTTATCGGAAAGAGAAATGCGCATATCTATACCGATGTGCGTACCTAATTTAATTTTTTGATTAAAACTCAGGAAACGAAAAGCGTGTGAGACATCGTTAAAGGCGGGTTTTTCGCCCAATCCGAGAACATAAATGCGTTGTGTGCCCGAAAGAAATGTCACCCATTCTTTGTGCTCGCCTTTGAAATCGGAGAAAAGTATTTGGAATGTTCGACCATAATGGATGGCTATTTCTTCTAAAAGAATAGAAAGTTTTTCTGTTTTAAACACGGGTATGATTATAACAGGTATATTTTCAATCGTTTTAGTTCTGTGGAGTACACTTGGCATCCGTTATGAGCGTAAAGTTGTTAAGAGAAGTTTTTTATGTTAGAACCGCAAATATACGATTTTTTATTGCATGATTTTTTTTCTATACAGTTTTTTTTTAGTGAAGTTGTAACTGCGATTAAGTAGAATGGTTATTTCTTCGCTAATTGCCTTAATGTTGCCAATTCTCGATAAGCTGTCCCAACTTCTTGAACAGGTGTGCCAAAATACTTTTTACTGCCTTCTATGCTTTTTGTTACACCTGTTTGACCTAAAACGACAGCGTTTGCGCCAATGCGTACATTCTGCGCTACTCCTACTTGTCCATAAATGATGACATCATCCTCAACGACAACATTTCCACTGATACCGACTTGTGCCGCAATGAGACAACGCACACCAATAACTGTATCATGCCCAATATGCACTTGGCAATCTATTTTGGTGTATTCTCCAATAAATGTATTTGTTGAAACGCCTTTATTGACTGTACACAGTGCGCCAATATCAACATTGTCAGCAATAATAACACCACCGCACGATTGCCATTTTTCTGATTTCGTCGGTTCTCGTTTAAAGTAAAACGCATCAGAGCCAATCACACTTTGTGCACCAATACGCACGTTTTTGCCAATTTGGGTATCGTTATAAATAACAGCATTGGCTCCAATAAATGAGTATTCGCCAATGTAGACACGCTCGCCAATAATTGCACCGGTTTCTACAATAACCGTAGGATGGATTTCTGAAAAAGGATGGATTTGAAGCGCTAAGGGAGGGTTTTTCTTTAAACTGCGAACCAAATTATTGTAAGCGTTAAATGGGTTTTCATTCAGCAAAAGCACTTTATCTTCTGGTGCTTCCAATTTTTGATTAACTATTATGCACGATGCTGCTGAATTCAACGCCGTTTGCATATATTTCGGATGGTCGCAAAAAGTGATGTCGCCTTTGCGTACGTGGTGAATTTCGTTGATGCCACTAAGTTCTATTTCAACAGAACCTAAGATTTCGCTTTGGGTTAAATTTGCAATTTCTGAGATTGAATAAGCGCGAGAGAAATCCATAAAATGGTGGTTTAGAAATCTTGTGTTTATCAATTGAAACGTGAATTCAGCTGAATTCGCTTTTCAATTGTCTGGAATTTAGCTTTAGCTAAATAGATACAACAAAATAAACAAAAAAGGCTCAGATTTTAGAAACCTGAACCGTTTTTAGTGTTTAAATCTTATCGAATCATTTATTCTTCAGCTAAAACAGCTTGAGGATTGGCGATGGTATCATCAACTAAAATTCTACCGCAGTGTTCGCAAGCAATAATTTTTTTGTGTAAGCTTACTTCGAGCTGCATTTGAGGCGGAATGTGATTGAAACAACCCCCACATGAACTACGCGAAATAGGCACAACTACTAAACCATTGCGATACGATGTGCGAATTTTATCGTACGATTTTAAAATACGGGCTTCAATAATTTTACGCGCTTTATCCGATTTTTTGCGGAGTTTTTCTTCTTCTTTTTCCGTCTTTTCTAAAATCTTGTTTAACTCTATGCGCTTCACTTCAATTTCCTTCGATTTTTTCACCAAACGCTCTTTCGACGATTGAATCGTTTCTGCTCGCACCTCTGCATTGCGTTGCGCTTCTCTGATTTTCTTTTCAGAAATTTGA
>JAYWBA010000232.1:0-3652 GCA_043781915.1 Saprospiraceae bacterium | reverse complement strand
ATATTAGACCGACCCGTGTTGTTTCCAATTACCAACTGGTCTGCTTTTTCCTTTTCCGCCTTAGAATCTGAGAATTTTTTGAGAAGTGCTACATGCATCTCCTCATTAACCCGTGCGTTGGGTTTATTGTCGATAGAAAAACCCTTATCAGACAGGAACTCGACAATAGTTCCCATGCCCACATTAAGCTCTTTTGCTACTTTAATTAATTGGATATCCATTATAAAATTTAAGATATCTCGGACAGCGAAGTCATCAAAAGAATGTAAGCATGTTTGCTTTACGCAAATGTCATTTCATATTTTGTTGATTTAAATGATACGATAATTTGTAGTCATAACGCTGTAAGAAAATATCTGATTAGTAAATTCGGTGCAAATATAGCATTTTTTTTCTACTAACTACTAAAATTTCAACCGTGAAGTGTTATTTATTTATAAATAATGGCATAAATAATGCATTTTTTTGTACTCAATACTATAATAATTTATAAATCAATATCTTTACCTCAAAAAAGCGCGTAAATTTTATCATTCAATGACGTACAAAATAAATTTTATTTCAGTTCTAATTCTGGCTTTTTCGCTCGCTTCGTGCGGTTCAAAACCAGAATCAAAAGCAGAAGAAGCAACTGTTGCTGCAAAAACAAACGTAGAAGTTGTATCTGTCAACAATGGTTCTATTGACGATGAGCTGACGCTATTTGGCACAACATTGTATCAAAAACGCAATACCATTTCTGCATCTATTCCTTCTTACATTACAAAAGTGAGTGTACAACTCGGCGATAAGGTCAACAAAGGCGATGTGCTTTACGTGCTGCAATCGAAGGAAAGTCGTGCGCTCGGCACTGATATTTCAAAAATAGATAGTTCGCTGACCAATTTTGGGATTATTCAAGTGCGTGCATCAGCTTCAGGTATTATTAGTACTATTGATAGGCAGCAAGTGGGTGAATACGTTTTAGAAGGGGCGCAATTATGTACCATCGCCGAAAGCAACGATTTGGTTTTTCAAGTCAATGTACCTTTCGAGTTAACCAATTTCACGCGCGTTGGAAGCAATTGCACTTTGATTCTTCCTAATAATACAAGTTATGGCGGTAAGTTTTTTCGCGCATTAACATCCATGAACGCTTTGGCACAAACGCAAACCATTTTAGCTAAGAGCAATCAGAATTTATTTCTACCCGAAAATATGCTCGTGAAAGTGAACATCAGTAAAGGGGGAAGCAGCAGTAAACAAGTTTTGCCGAAACAATGCGTTTTGAGCGACGAAATGTTGAAGGAATTTTGGGTGATGAAATTGATTAATGATAGCACAGCGGTAAAAACGACCGTCAAAATTGGCAACAAAAATGCCGATAAAATCGAAATCACTTCGCCTCAATTTAAACCGAGCGATAAAATCATAAGTGTCGGTAATTACGGATTGAGTGATACAGCTTCTGTGCAAATTAACACAAAATGACCAAGATTAAACAGATTAAATGATTTACTCGATTTTTGTGAAGTTTAAAAAATTAAAAAGATTTTCAAGATACGTTCAAGGAAATCCTTTAATCTGTTTAATCTTGGTCATAATCTCACAAAATCTAACAGCACAAAATACTCTAGCAATCGATATAGAAAATGAAAAAAACGAACCTTTGATTGGCGCTTCTGCACAAATTAAATCGCTTAATGTAGGAGGCATTGCCAACGAAAAAGGACACATTGTAATTACCAATATCCCTAACGGAAAGTTTGAGGTTGTTTTTAGTTTTATAGGTTACAAAGAAAAAAAGAAAGAATTTATCTTCCCAATATCATTCCCCGAGTTGCGACTTGAGGTAGAATTAGAATCGCAAAACGAAGATTTAGATGAAGTCACCATTACGTCAACAACGCGCAGTAGTCGTAATATTAAAGATATTCCGACACGCATTGAAACTATATCGGCTGGTGAATTAGAAGAAGGTGCTGTTATGCAACCCGCTAACATCAAAATGCTTTTAACCGAAAGTACTGGTATTCAGACACAACAAACATCCCAAGTGTCGGGTAGTGCGAGCATTCGGATTCAAGGTTTAGATGGTAAATACACACAAATCCTACAAGATGGTTTTCCGATTTACTCTGGTTTTGCGAGTGGATTGAGCATTTTAGAAATTCCACCTTTGAATTTGAAGCGTGTGGAAGTTATTAAAGGCTCGAGTTCGACACTCTACGGCGGTGGTGCTATTGCGGGGTTAATCAATTTAATAACTAAAGAACCTACATCTAAAAGAGAACTTTCTGCTTTAGTAAATGTGAATCAAACAGGGGCACTTGATGCGAGTTTTTATGCGAGTGAACGATTTAAAAATACAGGATTTACGCTTTATCTTGGGCAAAATAATCAAAGTGCGTATGATGCTAACGGTGATGGCTTGTCGGATATTCCCAAAACAACGCGCTCAACATTAAACCTCAAATTCTTTTATTATCCTACTAAAAACGCGACATTGAGTATCGGTTTAAATGCAGGCATTGAAACACGTTTGGGCGGCGATATGAAAGTCATAAATTCTGATGCCGATTCCGTCCATACTTTTTTTGAAGAAAACAAAACCAATCGATATTCAAGCCAAATAAAGTTTGAAAAGACTTTTGAGAATAAAAACATCCTGACACTTAAAAATAGTGTCGGATTTTTCAATCGAAAAATTAATGGCTCTTTAGCGCAATTTGCAGGTACTCAATGGGCAACATTCACTGAAATCAATTGCCTCATTCCGAGCGAAAAATCGGAATTAAATATGGGTTTGGATATCAACACCGATAACTTTATTCAGAATAATATTTCTGCACAAAAATTGGATTACTACACAGCTACATCAGGTGTTTTTGTGCAAAACACTTTTAATTTCAACGAAAAACTCATTCTCGAAAGTGGTATGCGCGCCGATGTATCGAGCAAATTGGATATTTTAGTTTTGCCGCGTTTATCGCTACTTTATAAAATTAATGAACATTTTACGTCGCGAATTGGTGGTGGATTGGGTTATAAATTACCAACCGTTTTTTCGGAAGAAGCGGAAGAGCGGAATTTTCAAAGCATCAACACGATTAATTTTACCACTGTCTCGTCCGAAAAATCCTATGGATTGAATGCTGATATTAATTTTAAAACACATTTTGGCGACGAAGTTTTCTTCAACTCCAACCTGATGTTTTTTACAACCAATATCCAGAACCCTATTATACTTATATCAAATAAGAACTATTTCGATTTTGCCAATGCAAATGGCAATATCCTATCACGCGGATATGAAATCAATACCAAACTGCGCTTTGATGAGTTGTCATTTTTTTTAGGTTATACGTTCATAGATGCTGAACGCAATTTTAATAATACACCCATGTTAAATCCATTAACAGCAAAACATCGAATTAATGGCAATATCATGTACGAAATTGAAAATAGTTTTCGATTGGCTTACGAGGTTTTTTTTACAGGTTCTCAAAATTTAAACAATGGTGAGCAAGTGCGCAATTATTGGGTGATGGGTATTTCGGCAGAAAAAAAGTTCGCACATTTTAGTATTTTTGCCAATGCTGAAGATTTTTTAGATACGCGGCAATCTCGATGGGAAAGTTTATACAGTGGCAGTTTGCAATCACCGAATTTT
>JAYWBA010000231.1:0-10144 GCA_043781915.1 Saprospiraceae bacterium | reverse complement strand
GTTACACCGAAAATAAATTATCGCTTTTGCGTTCTGACCAAAACGAATTGAATAAACAAGTTTTTGGTTTGGTGGTAGTGGGTGGATTTTTACCCGCTAACTTTCAAACCATCGGACAATTACAAAGCAGTGGCATAAACACAGCCACACAATCCGTTTCCAGTTTTCTTTCCGATAAGCTCAATCAAGTGCTTTCTGAATACGTAAAAGGTTTGGATGTTGAAATCGGATATAATTATTACCAATTCGATTTAGCAGATACCAAATCATCTGTTTCAGGCTCGCAGTATAGATTCCGTGCCAATTATGCTATTAATGATAGAATAAATTTGCGCGGCGGAGTGGGTGTAGTCAGTGGCGATGCCAGTTCAGGTACTTCTACTTTTTTGGGCACCGATTTCGCCTTCGAAATCGCTCTTAATGAAGATAGACGTTTGCGCTTGCGCGTTTCTTACATTCACGACCAAGCGTTTGAAGGCAGTCGAGATAAAACAGGTGTCGGTCTCATTTATCGTCAAGAGTTTGATTCTGTAAGCGATTTGTTTAATTTTCTTAAGAAATCGAAGCCAACTACTGTTGCACCGAAAGGGACGAATTAAATTTTAAGCTAACCAATTTGGCTTCTACTCCATTTAAAAAATATTACAGAATATACACTCGAAGAGCAAAATGCTATTTTTACCAATGCTAAACCTGCTGGCGCACCATGTGTAATTAAGAAGAACAAGCGAGGTAATTCTTAAAAGTAATATGCAAGATTTAGCCCAAAACCTTTTGAATCAATCGCTAATTTGTTGATATATGGATTAATAAACCTTTCATACCGCGCGTTTATTCCCACTTTTCGAAGCTTAACGCCTAAATCGATAATGAATGTGAAATTATTATCGCTAAAGTTGACATTTCCACTGCGGTTTTCAACATTAGTTTTGGCATCTGTAATGTAATAATCTTCTGTTCCACGCGTTGAAAACTGGTAGCAAAGTCCGGCGCGAACGAATAACAGATTTTGATTCGGGCATAATATATAATTCCTACGGATAAAAATCGAGGGCTGCAGATAAAGGGCTTTGAAATCACTTTTAGAAATATATTCTCCGTAAATACGCGCCCTAGCAGTATCTTTTGGGTAAACCAAAGAATTTTTAAATTGACGCACGGACAATTCGTAATCTAAACCCCATTTATAATTTAATTCTCCAAAGGCAATTGTCCCTCCAAAACTGAAGGTTGGGCTGATATTTCCCCAAGTGCTTGTTTCTTTATCGGCATCAGTTATATTGATTCGGGTATTGTATACACCAATTGCGACATAACTATGATGTATATTCTTTTTCTGAGGTGCTTTATAGACTAAGGTATTTCTTTTTTTATTGAATCGATAGACAATATCCACCAAGTCCCTTTTTGAAAATGGTAAATCTAAGATTTCAATCTTCATTGACGAGGTATCTTCACTCATTAATTCCGTCAATTGTTTGCGATACTCAAAAGTTTCTACGCTCGAATATTCTGTATTTGCATAAGGTTTTTTAACCGTGAAAATATGATGATCAAGTTCTTGAAGCGAGTCTGCGCCCTTTCGAATATAAAAATGTTCTTGAAAATTATTTTCCCTAAATCGATAGATCGAAATTTCACCCTCCAATAATACTTCTAACCAATCGCGCTTTAGCTTTTTACTAGTATTGTAAAATGCATTGGCTTCTTGATACGAATCAAACTTTAGCTGGGAATTTTCGCTTGAATTCTCAGAGTTCATGAAAAAAAATGAGTAAAAATATTTTAAATCCGAATCAACGAAATGAACCTCTTTGATTGAATCAAATTTAATTTCTGAGATATTCGGACTATTTATACTGCGCTTAAACGACAATGAGTTGTTATCTTGAAAAGAAAACGACTGATTTACAAACACCGCATATTTCTGGTTATCAATGGTAGTTATTTCTGCTTGTGCGAAATTTTGAGCAAAATTTTCTCGAGATAACAGCAAAATTGCAAAAAAGATGAAAATTTTATTTTGCATGGAGTGAAATTTAAATCATTAGACTCTCAGGTACGTCTTTTTGAAACGATGTGTTGCAAATATCAAGATAAAATTTGGCTAGATAAAAATGTAAAATTTTAAGCTAAAGCTCAAAGTTTACCTGCTGGCGCACCTTATGTAGAAACGAGCTGTCGCTTGAGTTAATGTCGCAGCATTAATTGAAAATATGCAGTCGATTGATTTTGTCCCCGCTCACCATCCATGTATCCCACAAAAGCGTAACGCTTGTGCAACGTCTTCAGACTTGCACATAGTATCTGGTGGTCTCATATCTTTGCACTATCAATATTAAAGAACTAAAAGGCAAAGTACAGAGGGTAAATTATTTCTGGTCTTCTAATACATAACAATGATATTGAGTCAAAGACTAATCCTCTGTATTTTCCTTTTTTTTTAAGATTATACCTTTGCACTATCAAAATTAAAGAACTAAAAGGCAAAGTACAGAGGGTAAATTGTTCGCTGCGGTCAAATACATTACAATGATATTGAGTCGGAGAGTAATCCTCTGTATTTTCCTTTTTTAACGTTTGAACAGTACTTATTGAAGTATCGACTCTGATACTATCAGGCATAAATTATGAGACAAGGCTTAGAAAAAGGTTTTGCTTTTTAGTTTTAAAATTTTGATGCTTTTTATATTTTTCACTGCAAATTACAATGAATCATGGCATCAAACGCATCTTTAAGTCCAAAAAAATTATCTGACAAATCGACCATTCCTCAGACGCACCTTATCAAATATTGCGTTGGAATTGATGTGAGCAAAGCAAGCTTGGAGGTTTGCTTTCGCTGTATTAATACCCAACAGCACTGTGTCGTCAAAGGTAGTCGTTCATTTTCAAATGTCCAAAAAGGTTATGAATCTTTAGAAAGTTGGATAATTAAATTGCACAAAGAAGAGGCTGTACCGTTAGTTGTTGTAATGGAAGCCACAGGCGTCTATCATGAAGGTGTTGCTTATTTTTTAGCTAAGAAAGCCTACAATGTGAGTATTGTAGTGCCGAATAAAGCTAAAAAGTACATGCAATCATTAGGATTAAAATCTAAGAATGATAAAATTGATGCTTCCGGTTTAGCGCAAATGGGTTGCGAACAAAAGCTTCCATTTTGGAAGATGCCCAATGTAGAAACCCTGCAATTGCGCGATTTAACGCGGTATTTGGAGTTTCTGAATGAAGAAATGACAGTTTATAGAGGTCGTTTAGAATCGTATGAACATCGTGGCATTCCAACCGATGTAGTGACAAAGAATTTAAAGAGTTTGCAAAAAACGCTCGAAAAACAAATTGCAGAGTTGCATAAACAAATCGCAGCGCATATTAAAGCACACCCTGAAATGAAGAAGAAAGTAGATTGTATTACTTCTATCAATGGTGTGGGAATTTTAACCGCAGCCGTCGTGATAAGTGAAATGAATGATTTTCAATTAATAGAAAATCAAAGGCAACTTGTCAGCTATTGCGGTTATGATGTCGTCGAAAATCAATCGGGCAAGAAAACTGGAAAGACTAAAATTTCAAAGAAAGGGAATGCACACGTGCGACGTGTTTTGCACATGCCCGCTTTAAATGTGGTCCGATATGGTGTTAAACCATTTGCAGATTTGCATAAAAGAGTTTTTGAGCGAAGGGGAATTAAGATGATCGCTTATGTTGCAGTGCAGAAAAAATTGTTAACCACAATTTATACACTGTGCAAAAAAGGCGAAGTGTTTGATCCGATGTTTGGTCAAAAAAAAGAAAAAAACATTGAAAATGCAGTAATAGCTACCGCTTAAAAAGAAGCATTTGCAAACCCGTTTAAACAAAAGTAGCTCCGACAAAGCAGAGCTACGCAAGATGAACTTTGTCAACTTAGGCTGACAACTTGTTCTCTCTATTTATTTGCAAAATTATAACTTTTTTTGTAAATTTAAATTTGGAAATTAAGACAGTACCTCCTGACGACCACAACAAAAAAAATAGTGAATTAACTGCACAGATTAAAAAAAAACTAAAAATAGAAAGAAATTACTTGTTTTCATTTTTTCATTTTTATTTTTTTCAAAACGCAAATTAAATTGTGACTAAATTTTACACAATTGCGTTTTAATTTGTGTAAAATTCAGTCACAATTTTACTTTTCAATTTCATTTTTGAAAAAATAATTTGAACAGATGATACAAAACAGTTTATAAAGCAGAAGCAAACCAAAAAATTTTCAAAGATTTTTATGCCTTGTGAGTATAAAAAATCAATAAATTTTATTTTGTTAGGTAGCTTAATTTCAAGTCTCTACGAAATAAATAAATTAAAAAACCATTTTAATAAAATTTTGTTAATTTTGCACCACTAAAAGAACATTGATTAATTAAAATGGTGAATGCAACAAGATTTACTTAAACTCGATGTTGAGTTAGAAGAGGGAACATTTAACTACGATTCGATTAAAATCGAAATGGATTACGTTCAACGCGTTTTGAACGACTATCGATGGGCAGTGCTAAGTCGTGAGGTAAGCCTTATTGGTCGCAAAGAAGTTCTCAGCGGAAAAGCAAAATTTGGCATTTTTGGCGATGGCAACGAACTTGCTCAAGTAGCCTTAGCGCATTGCATGAAACTCGGCGATTGGCGCAGCGGTTATTATCGCGATCAAACATTGATGTTTGCTACGGGTGTTTCTAATCTGGAAGATTTTTTCTCTCAACTCTACGCAGATTCTGCCAACGATCCTTTCAGCGGCGGCAGGCAAATGAATACGCATTTTGCTACCGCAACAATAGATAAAACGAGTGGTGAATGGAAAAATCATACAAAAACCATAAACATTTCATCCGATGTCTCCTCAACCGGCGGACAAATGGCGCGCGGTTTGGGCTTAGCGCTGGCATCAAAAAAATTTAGAGAACTCGGTAAGACAATTGATTCAGAAAATTTTACAGATAACGGCAACGAAATTTGTTTTTGCACCATCGGGGACGCAAGTACATCGGAAGGTATTTTTTGGGAAACTGTGAATGCCGCAGGCGTATTGCGCGTGCCGCTGGCTATTTTTGTTTGGGATAATGGCTATGGCATCAGCGTTCCATCCGATTTACAAACCACCAAAGGCAGTATTTCGGAAGTGCTTTCGGGTTTTGCACTCAACGACGATGCGCAAGGTTTAGATATTTATACTTGCAAGGCTTGGGATTATCCGAATTTGTGCCTAACATTTGAGAAGGCGATAGATAAAATGCGTCGCACGCATATACCAGCTATTTTTCATATCCAAGAAGCAACGCAGCCGCAAGGTCATTCTACTTCGGGTTCACATGAGCGCTATAAAAGCACAGCGCGGTTAGATTGGGAAAAAGAACACGACGGCATTGCTATTATGCGGCAATGGATATTAAATGCGGGTTTAGCCGATGAGACTGCGTTGTTGAACATTGAATCGGAGGCAAAAGCGCAAGCGCGAGAAGCCAAAAATAATGCTTGGTCAAAATATATTGAACCTGTTCGCGCTCAAAAAAAGATTTTAGTCGAAGTGTTTCAATCGCTCATTCAACAAGATGCTGTTGCTGCCACTGTTTTAGAAAAATACGTCAAAGAACTCAAAGATTTAAGAGAAATTTACTTCAGCGATATGCTGCGCATTGCCGAATCTATGTATTTCGATTTAGTGATTCACAAAGCATTTGCTAACTTAGGAGAATTAAAGAATTATATTGATAGACTATCGGACGATATAAAAAATAAGTACGATAAACATTTGCACAGCGATACGGCGCAAGCCGCACTGAATGTAGAAGAAGTTAAGCCCATTTATGATGAAGAAAAAAAGCTGAAAAATGGCTACGAAATCATCAATAGTTTTTTCGATGCTGCTTTTGAAAAATACCCTAATGTTTTAGCTTTTGGTGAAGATTTAGGTGATATAGGCGATGTCAATCAAGGTTTTGCTGGTTTGCAATTAAAATACGGCAAAGAACGCATTTACGATGTGGGCATTCGCGAATGGTCGATTTTAGGTGAAGGTATTGGATTGGCTATGCGCGGATTCAGACCGATTGCAGAAATTCAGTACATCGATTATATTTATTATGGCTTAACGCCTTTAGCCGACGATTTAACGTGCATGCGTTATCGCACAAATGGCATTCAAAAAGCACCACTGATAGTCAGAACACGCGGGCATAGATTAGAAGGGATTTGGCATACAGGTTCTCCGATGGGTTTAATGATTCATGCTTTGCGTGGCATGTATATTTGTGTGCCGCGAAATTTTGTGCAAGCTGCTGGTTTGTATCACACACTTTTAAAAGGTGATGACCCAGCCATTTTAGTTGAACCGCTGAACAGTTATAGATTAAAAGAAGTTTTGCCAACCAATTTGGGCGAAATAACTATTCCGCTCGGCGTACCTGAAATTCTTAGTCAAGGCACCGATGTTACGCTCGTATCGTATGGATCGTGCATACGAATTGCGCTCGAAGCCATTGATATTTTAAGTCAACTCGGCATTTCAGTTGAATTAATTGACGTTCAGACTTTACTTCCTTTCGATATTCACCATAAAATTGTTGAGTCGCTCAAAAAAACGAATCGCGTCGTCTTTTTTGATGAAGATGTACCAGGCGGTGCTACGTCGTATATGATGCGCGAAGTTTTAGAAATACAAAAAGGTTATGCTTATTTAGATGCGCCACCTGTTACTATTACTGCAACGGATCATAGAACACCGTATGGTACAGATGGTGATTATTTTTCAAAACCTAACACTTTCGATGTCGTAAAATGTATTCAGTTGATAGTTGTTAGTTGATAGTTGTCTGAACTGTGATTTATTTGATTACAATGATTTAGATGATGCTCGAAATAAAATCAAAGCAATCAGATAAATCATAAAAATCTCAGTTCAGACAATCTACAACTATCAACTGACAACTATCAACTATCAACTATCAACTAATAATGCCTTCAATAAAAAAGTCGGATTTAATCGCTTTGGCGAAATCACTTTTATCGCACAACTTTGAAACGGATAAGAAATTAGAAGAAACTTTATCGCGTATAGAATCGTGTGTTTTTAACGATGCCGCTCAAGCTCTTGAGTTATTAGAGAAAGCGCAAAAATTTTTAAACGCGCTCACACCTCCCAATTTACTACTTTCTTTCTACAGTTTAGCGGGTGTTGTTGAAAACCAATTATACCACTTTAAAATATCCGATAAACATTTCAAAAAAGCCATCAAGTATATTAAAGAAGCAAAACCTGAAGTTCAGGCTGAACTTTATATAGATTACGTAGGTACGCTCACAAACGAAGAAGAATTTCATGATGCTACGCAGTTTATAAGCAAAGTACAGACGCTGTTAGAAAAGTCGAAAAATGAAAAATTGCTTACTCGACTACAATGTCGCGAAGCATACCTATATTTAAAATGTGCCGATTTCACCAAGGCTTACGATGGATTTTTCCAAGTTGAAAAAAAAGTGCAGGAGATGATTTTAAATTCACCGAGTTCGAAAGATTATTATTTTCAATCCCTTATTTATACTGGTTTAGGCTCTGTTTATGAAAAAAAAGGCGAAAACACGCGCAGTGTTCAAGCGTATTTAAAAGTTATTGATATTTGTACGGCTTTCGATATTAAAACGCGTTTGGCTTGGAACTATTTAAATGTAGGCAAAGCCTATATGGCATTGAACAATTTTACGGAAGCCGAAAATTATTTACAAAAAGCCATTCAAAATAGCGACGATCTTTCAGCGAATGCCCGTGCTTTTGCTACAACTAATTTAGGTTACTGTTACTATAAAAAAGCAGATTTTGCATCGGCTCGCACATACTTCGAAAAAGCTGAGTTATTTTTCAATAATAATGAAAAAAACAGTTTAGATAATTTATCGCAATTGGCTTATTGGAGAGGCTTGGTATTCAAGGAGGAGAACAATTTAGAAGAAACAGAAATCTATTGGTCGAAAGCATTAGATTATGCTACTTCTGCACAAAATTTTGGACAACAAGCCATGCTTTGTCGTGAAATCTCAGAATATTATGCTCAAAAAAAGGATTTTGGAGAAGCATATCAATACCAGATTTTGCACGTTGATTTTATAAAAAAGCAAAACGAAGAGGCAAAACAAAACACCTTGCGCGATTTAGAATTGAAATATTATTTAGAGCATCAGAAACAAGAAATTGAGATGTTGCGCATTCAAACCAACCAATTGCAATTAAAAGCTTTGCGCGCGCAAATGAATCCGCATTTTATATTTAATGCGCTCAATGCTGTTCAGAGCTATGTTTTTAATGGCGAGAAAATGTTAGCCGTAAAATATATAGCTATGTTTTCCGATTTAATGCGCAAAAGTTTAGAATATTCTGAAACGGAGTTTATTTCTTTAAAGAATGAAATTGCTTTTTTAGAAAGTTATCTTTTGGTCAATCAGAAACTGCGTTTTGATGAATCTTTTCAGTATAAAATTACAGTTGATGATGATATTGAAGAGGACATGATTGGTGTACCGACTATGATTGTTCAACCTTATATTGAAAACGCGATTGAACACGGTATTCGTCCGAAACGCGGCGGGAATATAAAAATTCATTTTGCGAGCGACCCAAACACAGATGATTTTATCATTTGTACTGTTGACGACGATGGTATTGGCATTGATACTGCCCGTGCGCTTCAAACACAGAACAGTGCCATGAAAAAACATAATTCTCGAGGCACGGGAATAACAGAAAAAAGGCTGGAAATTTTGAATAGAGAAAACAAAGAAAAATTCCCGGTCAGTTTCATCGACAAAAACACCGAAAACAAAACGGGCACCCGCGTTGAAATAAAAATTCCTGTTCAAAATATCATTTCTGATCAAAAGTAAAATCAACCTAAAAAAGTTTTCTTTACCCCTTCTCTAAAAATTTCATCCCCAACTTGTAAACGCTGCGCATAAGCTGCTTTAGCGCCAACACCAACAATATAACGCAATTGTTTTTTCCCATCCGTCGCCGCTTCAAATACAACTTCTGCTACTTCTTCCGCTGTTGAACCATTTGCAACGCGTTCTGGATTTGTAAATGCAGCAAAAGTTTTTTGAACCATCTGTGTATAGGCTTCGTGTTGAGTAAGTTGCAAAGAGCGCGTTGTGAAATCGGTTTTTATGCCACCGGGCGCAATAGTTTTCACACCAATTCCGAACGGATTTAATTCAAATGCCAAACTTTCGCTCCAACCTTCTAAACCCCATTTAGTGGCATGATAAACCGAATTGAAAGGAAAAGTTACTAATCCACCGATAGATGTTGTTGTAATAAACAATCCCGATTTCTTTTCGCGAAAATGCGGAATAAATTCTTTGGTTACGCGCATCACGCCCAATAAATTAGTGTTGAGTTCATCGGTAATTTGTTTATCGGTTGCGCTCTCAAACGGACCCGCTAAACCATAACCCGCATTGTTAAATACGACATCAATATTGCCGAGTTTTATCGCTTTTTTTGCTACCGATTTAATTTGTGCTAATTTTGTAACGTCAAGCCCCATTAAAGTAATGTTTGAAATGGCTTTTAAATCTGTTGCGTTGTCAGGATTACGCATAGTAGCAATTACATCCCAACCATGTTGCGCAAAAAGTATTGTGGTAGCTTTACCTAAACCTGTTGATGCGCCAGTAATAAATATCCTTGACATTTTTAGTTTTTTAAATTGTTTCTAACTTGCTAATCCATTCATTAAATCGTGGACATTTACTACGTAAATTCTATTTGTGTATTATCGCCAATATTTAAAATGCGGTTAGCACCTTTAACAGATGCATCTGAGCCAATAATGGATTTTGTAATAACTACATCTGTCAGTGCTGAATAATCGCCAATGATAGAGTTTTTTACAATAGAAGAATTAATGACCGCATTATTGCCGATAGATACATACGGACCGATAATTGAATCGTTTATAGTGCAACCTTCGCCGATACTAACTGGATGAACAAAAATTGTATTGTCGAACGGTGGTAAATCGACAGCGTACATCCCTTTTTGAGCGAGCATCAGAGCGTTTGTTTTTAAAAGTATTTCGCTGCGACTGCAATCGTACCAATTATTAATTGTAATAGGTGT
>JAYWBA010000230.1:0-3668 GCA_043781915.1 Saprospiraceae bacterium | reverse complement strand
AAAAGTGACACCCACTCAAACTGATTTAATAGGTGTTCGATTAGAAACGCCTAATAGTGTGTTGGGTGATACCTTTAAAATGAGCTATCAGCATTTTCCGTCTTTCAAAAATTTTAATAACGAAATCTTTATGGAAGCGCATATAAACAATGCGCAAGTCATTCTCGACGATATCATGGCGTTTGCGCCTGATTTAGAGAAGAACGAGTTTTTTCAAAAAAACAGAAAAGAATTAGCAATAATCAATGGTGATTTAACTGGAAGGGTAAATAATTTAAGCGTCAAAGGTTTTAAAATTGAAATGAAACAAAATTTTAATGCTGAAGGCAATTTTGATGCGCGCGACCTCACCAACACCAACGAAACATTCATTCACCTCGATTTAAAAGATTTAAAAACAGATATTCTCACCATGCGTTCGCTGATTCCAAATTTTAATTTAGCACCCAATTATAATAAACTGGGCAATGTGGATTTTAGTGGTGAATTTGTGGGTTTCTATACCGATTTTACGGCTAAAGGCAAACTGAATACAGAGCTTGGAGATGCTGTAATGGATATGAAATTGGTGCCCAGTGATATTGCCAATTCGCCTACAACATACAGCGGGTTTATTGAACTCAAATATTTTGAACTCGGTAAAATTACCGATAATATCGACCTTGGGAAAATTAATATTCGCGCCGATATTATTAAAGGCATTGGTTTTAGTCGCGATAATTTATACCTCGATATTAATAGCACTATTTACAACGTTGAGTTCAAGAAATATTTGTACAGCAATATTAACACAACAGGCAATTTAAGTAAGAAAAAATTTGTCGGAAAAGTTGAAAGTAAAGACCCAAATGCCGCTTTTGTGTTCGATGGTTCAGCCGATCTTTCGGCTGAAAAACCCGTTTTTAATTTTAATTCTCAGGTTTTTAAAATCGACTTTAAAAGTTTGGGATTTATGAAAGACGACATCGTTATTTCGGGTGTAACCGATTTAAATTTTTCAGGTGGTCGGCTTTCTGAAATTTTAGGTCAAGCACAATTCAATAACATAAAAGCCATCAAAAACGGCAATCAAATTTACACCATCGATAGTCTGTTGCTGAACGTTCACAATAACAGCGATAGCACTAAAGAATGGCGCATTGAATCGGAAGTATTGAACGCCAGTTTGAATGGGAAATATAATATCGAAGATATTCCTGAAATTATCCTTTCTCAATTTCAACGATTTCACCCGCGTTTATCTACCGATTTAAAATTGGTGCCGAAAATATTTAATGCTACTCCCACTAATTTTAATTTCAATATACAAATTAACGACACCAAAAATTTAACACAGCTGTTCGATACGAAATTAGGTGCTTTAAAAAATCTATCGATAGATGGCGATTTTGATAATGTTAACAATGCCTTTAAACTTGACTTCGACGCGAAAAACGATATTATTTACAACGATATAACTGTTAGAGAATTTAGTACAACGGCGCGTGAAAAATTGGGTGTACTTAATTGGGGTTTGAGAATGCCATCTCTTACTGTTGGAGAAAATACGTTCAACGATTTAACTTTTCAAAACTTTATTCAAGGCGATTCAGTGGAGTTTGGTTTTACGTCTAAAAACTTATCCCCTAAATTTGCGATTAAAGAAGTTTTTTTAAATGCGCTTCTTTTTAAAAACGATTCATCGTACAATTTGAGTTTTGGAACACAACAATTCTCTAAATTGCAATTTTTTAATACCGAATGGAATATTGAAAAATCGAACAAAATTGAGTTTTTTAGAGATAGTTTTGCCGTCAATAATTTCGACATCAACTACGATTCGGCGCATATCCTTTTAAAAAGTTTAGGGCGCCGCGGATTAGCGGCATCTATCAAGAATTTGGATTTAGCTTTCGTCGATTCGTTTGTGCATGATCCAAGATTCACCATGCGCGGTAAATACGAATTGGATGTCGCTTTTAACGATATCATCAATTTTAAAGATTACACGACCCAACTACACCTTGATTCTTTTTTTGTGAAAAATGAATATCGTGGCGCCGCAACAATTCGTGCGAGTGGCATCGATTTTCAGGAACCCATTGTTTTTGAAGCCCAACTTTTGAGGAACATTGAATCGTTCGATGCAGTTGGCAAATATTATTTAGCCGCCCGCGATACATTCAGCGCTAACTCGATCGATGTAACAGGCACTTTTAATAATTTCGATTTAGGTGCTTTGCACTATATTATTGAAAATGGTGCATCGGAAATGCGCGGTGGATTGACAGGTAATCTACACGTTCACGGACCCATAAAAAAAATAAATACGAATGGTGCTCTCAGGTTAAAAAATGGGCACGTCATGGTTGATTACTTAAAACTACCGCTCAATGTTAGAGATGCCGTTGTAAGAATCAGTAATAATCGGTTCGATGCAACAGGCGATAGTATTTTCGATAAATTTGGGAATTATGCCATACTCACAGGCGGTTTAACGCACAATCGTTTTCAAAATTTTGGTTTGGGATTGAAAATGAGCGCGCCCAATTTTTTATTCTTAGACACCAAACGCGAAGACAATGCTTTCTATTATGGCACAGGCATGGGTGAAGGCGAAGTGACTTTTTCTGGCGATTTCGACAGAGCCGATATTCGCATTCGCGCATCGGCGGGAAGGGGTACGAATATTATTTTCCCATTTGCACTCGACCAAACGGTAAAAGAATCCAGTTTTGTAAACTTTAAAAGTAAACTTAAAACGACAGCTGATTCGATTCAAATTAAAAAACGCTTGAGCGATATTTCGGGAATTAACCTCGATATGAATATTAATATCCGACCTGAAGCGGAACTCACGTTGATTTTTAACGAAACTTCGGGCGATAAAATCAGAGGTTCAGGAACTGGCGATATACATTTTGCGCTCAATCGCGCTGGCGTTATTACTATGGAGGGCGAGGCGCGCATCGAAAAAGGCGATTACTCTTTTTCACTCCTCAATTTTGTTCAGAAAAATTTTAATTTAAAACAAGGAGGCACTATTCGTTGGTCGGGTTCTCCGTTCGATGCTGTACTCAATGTCGAAGCTGAATACAAAGGCTTGAACACTTCTCCCTACAATCTCATTGCCGAATACGTCGAGCGCGATGACCAAGCACAGAAAGAAAGCCAAAAATCAACACCCATTGACTTAACTTTAAAATTAACGAACGCACTGTTGCATCCAGATATTAATTTCGATATTAATTTCCCTAATCTTTCAGGAAACGTTAAAAGTTACACCGAAAATAAATTATCGCTTTTGCGCTCCGACCAAAATGAGTTGAATAAACAAGTTTTCGGTCTGGTTGTGGTTGGTGGATTTTTACCCGCTAACTTTCAAACTATCGGGCAATTGCAAAGCAGTGGTATAAATACCGCCACACAATCTGTTTCGAGTTTCCTCTCCGATAAACTCAATCAAGTGCTTTCGGAATACGTGAAAGGTTTAGATGTTGAAATTGGATACAATTACTATCAATTCGATTTGACAGATACAAAATCCTCCGTTTCAGGCTCGCAGTATAGATTACGTGCCAATTATGCCATAAACGATAGAATTAATTTGCGTGGTGGTGTAGGATTAAGTGGCGATGTAACAAGCTCTGGAAATTCTACTTTTTTGGGCACCGATTTCGCCTTCGAAA
>JAYWBA010000229.1:0-3675 GCA_043781915.1 Saprospiraceae bacterium | reverse complement strand
ACACATCGCGTCCTGGTATCATCATCGGTCGTCAAGGTAAAGAAGTTGATAGAATCCGCGAAGAATTGAAAAAACTCACCAGCAAAGATGTTCAGATAAACATAGCTGAAATCAGAAAGCCGGAGTTAGATGCGGTTTTAGTAGGTGAGTCGGTAGCTAAGCAAATTGAGACGCGTGTAAATTACCGTCGTGCCATTAAAGCAGCTATCAAATCGACTATTGATAAAGGTGCTGATGGTATCAAAATTCGTATCGGTGGCCGTTTAGCTGGTGCAGATATAGCGCGTAGTGAAGAATATAAAGAAGGCAAAACGCCTTTACATACTTTCCGTTCTGATATTGATTACGCCAATGTTGAAGCTCAGACTGTTTACGGTAAATTGGGCATCAAAGTTTGGATTTGTAAGGGTGAAGTTTTCGGAAAGCGCGATTTATCGCCAACAGCAAGTGAAGATCAGAAAGGCGCAACGCCACGTAACTTAAACGATCGCAGAGATGATCGCGGTAGAGACGGCGACAGTGGTGGCGGTAACGATAGAAGAAATAACGATCGCAACAGCAACAATCGCGGAGGCGGTGGTCAGGGTGGTAACCGTGGCGGTGGTCAAGGCAACAACAACAATCGCGGAGGCGGTGGTGGTCAGGGTGGTAATAACCGTGGCGGTAGTGGTCAAGGTGGCAACAATAACAATCGCGGAGGCGGTGGTGGTGGAAAAAGATAAAAATTATTTCAAAGAAATAAAAAAATTAGTCGGCAATGTTACAACCGAGAAGAACGCGATTTAGAAATATGCAGAAGGGACGCAATACGGGTCTCGCTTGGAAAGGCAGTACCGTTTCGTTCGGTACTTATGCACTAAAATCGACAGAACATGAGCGCATTACAGGTCGTCAATTAGAATCAGCTCGTATTGCTATCACGCGTCACATGAAGCGTGAGGGTAAAGTTTGGTGCTTGATTTTTCCTGATAAGCCAATTACACAGAAGCCTATTCAAGTACGTATGGGTAAAGGTAAAGGTGCTTTAGACCATTGGGTCGCTTTGGTTCAACCAGGTAGAATTATTTTTGAAATTGATGGTGTATCGGATGAGGTAGCTGTTCAAGCGCTTAAATTAGGTGCTCAAAAACTACCTGTTCAAACAAAAACTGTTACACGCGTTGATTACGTTGCACCTATAAAATAATTTATAAAAGCGTAAAGGCTATGGCAAAGGAAAAAAAAGCGCTCGGCGCACTCGATACTGCGGCTTTACATGGTGAAATCGCAACGCTAAAAGCAGAAATTAAGCAAGTTAGCTTTGAAAAAGTAATTCGCGGCGTATCTGATACAAGCCAGTTCGGAAAGACAAGAAAGGAAATTGCACGTATATTAACTGAGTTAAGAGCACGTGAAATAGCTGAGTACACGCCTGAACAACTGGAATTGCGTTCACGTTTGCGTTCACGTAGAGCGCGTATTAAGAAAAAATAATTGATTCGTTTTTTTAAAAACATTTTTGGACATGGAAGGTCTAGAAAATAAAGATAGTGTTGAAAGAAATTTACGGAAAACACGTACCGGTATCGTTTCGAGCGCAGCTCGCAATAAAACCATTACGGTTAAAGTAGAGCGTCGCGTACAGCACTTAATGTATGGAAAATCGTTGAAAGTAACGAAAAAATTCCATGCTCACGACGAAACTAATATTGCAAACGTAGGCGATACGGTTCTGATTATGGAAACACGCCCACTCAGCAAATTAAAGCGTTGGAGGTTACTCGAAGTTTTAGTAAAAGCAAAATAATTTCACTCCTATTATATTATCTTTTTTATAAAATAAATTATGATACAGTCCGAATCTCGACTCAGAGTAGCTGATAATAGCGGTGCCAAAGAAGTTTTGTGTATCCGAGTATTGGGTGGTTCGCGCCGCCGTTATGCTGGCGTTGGCGATAAAATTGTTGTCTCTGTAAAAGATGCTTCTTCTGGAGGTGTTAAAAAAGGGCAAGTTTCTAAAGCCGTTATTGTGCGTACTAAAAAAGAAATCCGTCGTAAAGATGGTTCTTATATTCGCTTCGACGATAATGCTTGTGTACTCTTGAATAACCAAGATGAACCGCGTGGTTCGCGTATTTTCGGACCTGTTGCGCGTGAGTTGCGCGATAAGGATTACATGAAGATTACATCGTTAGCACCTGAAGTGCTTTAATGTTCAATAATAAAAAATAAACAGTTTATAGCTGTCAAATTTAAGTGTTATGGCAAAGAATAGATTTTCACCGAAACTTCGCATTAAAACAGGCGATACCGTTCAGGTGATTACAGGCGAAGATAAAGGTAAGCAAGGTGTAGTTCTGAAAGTATTTCCAGAAGACAACAAAGCCATTGTTGAAGGTGTACACGTTGCTACTAAGCACGTTAAGCCTACACAAAATCAAGAGGGTGGTATAGTTAAAAAAGAACTTACTATTCATATTTCGAACATAGCGTTAGTAGATAAAACAGGTAAACCAACCCGTGTTGGTAAGCGTGTAGAAAACGGTAAAATTGTTCGTTTTTCAAAAAAAACTAATCAAACGATTTAATAAGATACGATAATGAGTTACGTTCCGCGTTTAAAATCTAAATATAATACTGATGTTGCTCCGGCACTTCAGAAGCATTTTGATTATAAAACAGTTATGCAAGTACCTAAATTGGTAAAAATTTGTATCAATCAAGGTATTGGTGGTGCAACGCAAGATAAGAAGTTAATCGAATCGGCTGTAAACGAGCTTTCGACTATTGCTGGACAAAAAGCAGTATCAACAAAAGCGCGTACTTCTATCTCGAACTTCAAATTGCGTGAAGGTATGCCAATTGGTGTTCGCGTTACGCTGCGTAATAATCAGATGTGGGAATTCTTAGATCGTTTTATTACAGTAGCATTACCACGTGTTCGCGATTTCAAAGGCATCAACGATCGTTCGTTCGACGGACGCGGCAACTATACGATTGGTATTACAGAGCAAATTATTTTCCCTGAAATTGATATCGATAAAATCGGTAAAATTCAAGGCATGGATATAACTTTTGTAACCACCGCTAAAACAGATGCTGAAGCATTACAATTGCTTCGCGAAATGGGTTTACCATTCAAGAAACCAGCAGTTGTAGCAGCAGCAAAATAAGGAATAGGAAAAAGGAATAGGTGATAAGTGATAGGGTTTAAGTGATAATTTCACTAAATCCTGAAAATTTAGAGCTAAACATCCATTCTTTCTACTTATCACTTAACATCTAATACTTAATACTTAGATAAATTATAATGGCAAAGAAGTCAATTATTGCAAGAGAAGCTAAGCGGGAGCGTTTAGTAGCACAGTTTGCTGAATTGCGCAGTAAATTAAAGAAAGAGGGCGATTTTGAAGCACTCGACAAATTACCGCGTAACAGCGCAAAAGTGCGCTTACACAACCGTTGTAAACTTACAGGAAGACCTAAAGGTTATGTTCGTAAGTTTGGTGTAAACCGATACATGTTCCGTCTGATGGCTCTTCAAGGAAAGTTGCCAGGTGTAACAAAATCGTCTTGGTAAATTCCGACGGTACAATTTTTAAACGACAATTAGAAAAATTTTCATAATTAAAGGAAAATGGCTGTTACAGATCCGATAGCTGATTATCTAACGAGAATAAGAAACGCGCAAATGGC
>JAYWBA010000228.1:0-3705 GCA_043781915.1 Saprospiraceae bacterium | reverse complement strand
AAGTGAAAAGTGAAAAGTGAAAAGTGAAAAGTGAAAAGTGAAAAGTGAAAAGTGAAAAGTGAAAAGTGAAAAGTGAAAAGTGAAAAGTGAAAAACAATAAAAATCACTTTTAATTTTTCACTTTTAACTTTTCACTTTTTTATGGCACAAAATTTCATTATAAAATAAACTTTTATAACAACGAATAAGTCCTATTTTTCGTTTTAGAGAAAGTAACATTACTCAGCCTAACCACAAGAGAATATGTCGGAAGTAACGATGAACCGTTTGAAAAATATTTCATCTCTGAATACCACTGAATTTGATGTGTGTATTATAGGTGGTGGTGCAACGGGTGCAGGCTGCGCACTCGATGCTGCTCAGCGCGGGCTAAAAACGCTCCTCATTGAAAAAGATGATTTTGCATCAGGCACTTCGTCTAAATCGACAAAAATGTTTCATGGTGGTGTGCGCTATTTAGAGAAAGCAGTCAGAACATTTGACCGCGAGCAATTCCGAATGGTGTATAAATCGCTCCACGAGCGCCACGCACTTATTAATAATGCGCGCCATTTGGCACATCCGATAGCACTTCTCACACCTTGTTATAAATTTGGCGAAGGACTTTATTATACCATTGGTTTAAAAATTTACGATTTATTAGCAGGCTCAACAAATCTAAAATCGAGTCAATGGCTTAATAAAAAACAAAGTCTTGAACACATTCCTAATCTAAAAGCGGATAAGTTAAGATCATCTGTTTTGTATTATGATGGTCAGTTCGACGATATTCGTTACACGATGGAAGTTGTAAAAACGGCGACTGAATTAGGCTGTACGGTTATTAATCATATTTCAGCCGATGAATTTTGTTTCGATGGGTCGGGCAAATTGAACCAACTCACGGTTACGGATTTAATTCGCAATAAAACTTCCATTGTTACATCAAAAGTTTTTGTAAACGCCACAGGTACAGGCGCCGATAAAATCAGACTAAAAGCCAATCCGAATTTAAATAAACGGATGCGCATGAGCAAAGGTGCACATTTAGTTTTGCCTTTCGATATAATGCCTTCTAAAACAGCACTACTTATTCCAAAAACGGATGATGGTAGAGTTATTTTTTTGTTGCCTTGGAATAAAAAAATATTAGTGGGTACTACTGACGATGAAATGGAAAACACAGATAAGGAAAGTACTGTCAATGCCACCGATGTCAAATATTTATTAGATTATACTGCCCGCTATTTAAACACAAATATTGAGCCTAAAAACGTACGCGCTGGCTTTAGCGGTTTGCGACCTTTGCTACAGGCGGTATCGGGCAATACAAAAGATTTAGTGCGCGACCACGAAGTTGAAATTGATGAAGCTTCCGGCTTAATCAGTATTATGGGTGGAAAATGGACAACATTTCGCATAATGGCAAAAGATACTATTGATGCCGTTGAACAATATTTACAGCGCCTGATAACACCCTGTAAAACGCAAGGTTTGGTATTAGTCGGCGGGAGAGATTACGACCCCGCTGCGCATAATCAACTCGTTTTGAAATATAAAATCCCAGAATTTATTGCCAAACGCTTAAACCAACGGTATGGCGCTTCGGCATCCAAAATTTTAGAACTCACTGTCTCCGATCCATCTCTGAGGCGCAGTATTGTGGCGGGCTCACCCGTTTTATGCGCCGAAGTCGTATATAATATCATCTACGAAATGGGTGTAACCCTGCGCGATGTTATTGCTCGTCGTTTAGGTCTAGAATTCACCTCCTGGAAATACGCTTACCAATCGTCGTATGCCGTTGCCAATATCATGCAAGATATTATGCGCTTTAGCTCGGAAGAAAAAAAAGGCATGGTTAATGAATACCAACAACTGCTCGATAGTTGGAATAAAGAAGCATTTGGCGTATCCATCAACGCAACTAAAGAATCGGAAACAGTGGAGATTTAAATACACGCAAAAGCAACTGCTTTTTCGGCTGTGTAAGCTTTTTGTAATAGGTCTATGAGTTCTTTGCGATGGATTTGCACTTTATTTCAATTTTAATGCTTCATTATAATGTACTTCTGTCAGAAACAAACCTTGCGGCGGTACACTATAGCTTTTTCTGAGTGGCGTTTGATTTTTCAAAGCTACGTCTATTTCTTCCAAACTAATTTGACCTAAGCCCGCATTGATGCAAGCTCCAACAATCAGTCTCACCATGCCGCGCAAAAAACGATTGGCACTGATATTATATTCTGCACCATCTTTCGTAAAAATCCACTGACTTTCAAAAATGAGACATTGATTCGTCGTTTGGTCGTTATTGGTTTTGCAAAACGGAGCAAATTCGTTGTGTTGTTTTATTAAACTCGCTACGGCTTGCATTTTATTTCTATCGAGTTGTTCAAATTGTGGGACATGCCAAACAGTTTCTTTTCTGAATGGATCTTTTTCGGCACTAACGAAATAAATATATTTTCGGCGTTCAGCATCGAAACGCGCATTTGTATTGCGTGGTACTTTAATGAGTTGCTTCACTACGATGTCTTTACCGACCAATTGGTTCAATTTATGGAGAAATTCGGGCTTGAGGTCTTCGTCTTCAATATTTAAATGCACATAATACTGGCTGCTGTGCACGCCTGTATCTGTTCTACCGCAACCCAAAGTTTCAGTTGGTTTGCGCAACACCATGAAAAGCGCATCTTCGAGTTTTTCTTGCACGCTCAAAGCATTGGGTTGTTTTTGCCAACCGCAAAACCGCGTTCCGTTATATGCAATTTCTAAAAAATAACGCATTTTAGTTGATAGTTGTTAGTTGTTAGTTGTTAGTTTGATAGCGCGCTTAAACGAACAACTATCAACTAACAACTATCAACTCTTCCGGTAATACATCAGCACAGCACCAAACAAAGTAATGAGCACCATTAACACCGTTGCCATATTGAGGCTCCGATGGATATGTTTGACAAAAGCCAAAATATTTTCGCGCTGTGCTGGATAACGCGGCAAAATTTCTTCTTCCAATTTTTTTCTATTGAAAACATGACTGGCGCCAAACTCAACGCGCGCTTTCACCAATAATCTATAATACTTAAAAGCTTTGACACGAATGTACAAATTCAGAAACAACATGGCGGCAAACAAACCCCAGATGAGACCAATGAGAAGTGGATAAAGCATTTTTGAGCTTTGAGCTTTGAGTCATGAGCTTTGAGCTTGAGCAACAAAAAGGAAGCTCAAAGCTCAAAGCTCATGACTTAAAGCTATTAAATAACTGCAAATTAACGGAGAAACTTAAATATATTAGCAACTGCGTCATCATTTTAAACAAGTCAATTTATATTTGCACCCGATTTCATAGTTTTCCACTCCAGTGTAGTTTAATAATTTCTAAAAAACAATAAAATGCCTTATTTATTCACTTCTGAATCTGTATCGGAAGGACATCCAGATAAAGTCGCCGACCAAATATCGGATGCGTTAATCGACAATTTTTTAGCTTTCGACCCAACATCGAAAGTAGCCTGCGAAACATTGGTCACAACAGGTCAAGTAGTTTTAGCGGGTGAAGTAAAAACAAAAACGTACCTCGACGTTCAAAGTATTGCGCGCGATGTGATTCGTAAAATTGGATATACAAAATCCGAGTACATGTTCGAAGCGAATTCGTGCGGTATTTTTTCTGCCATTCACGAACAATCTGCCGATATTAATCAAGGCGTTGAGCGTGTG
>JAYWBA010000227.1:0-26746 GCA_043781915.1 Saprospiraceae bacterium | reverse complement strand
GTCAACTGCCAACTGTCAACTAACTATTCCTGCCAATACCGAAGCAACTATTTTATTCGATCAAACTTATTTAACGAATGCTTTCCCAACGCTTGTTTTTAGTGGAGGTAAAGGTGGAGTAATTTCGATGATTTATGCAGAAGCGCTATTTAATAACAAGAATGAAAAAGACAATAGAAATGAGATAGATGGTAAAAAATTTATCGGTCGAGAAGACAGTCTAATTTCTGATGGTACCGCTTTTCAAGAGTTTACATCTTTGACTTTTAGGACTTATCGATATATTCAATTAAAAATAAAAACTACAACCGAGCCACTTATTTTGAACGATATATATGGCACATTTGTCGGTTATCCTTTTCAGATGAATGCACACTTGGAATCAGAAAAAACAGAGCTCGACACCATTCTTCAAATTGGTTGGCGTACCGCGCGTTTGTGTGCTACTGAAACTTATACCGATTGCCCCTACTACGAACAACTACAGTACGTTGGTGATACGCGCATTCAAGCATTGGTTTCTCTTTATAATAGTGGCGACGATAGGCTCGTTCGCAACGCCATGAATTTAATTGATTTTTCACGAGAACCTGAAGGTGTTACTTTGAGTCGATATCCTTCTTACACGCAGCAGTATATTCCAACGTTTTCGTTTTGGTATATAGGGATGTTGCACGATTACGCTTTTTATGGACACGATGCGAATTTTATTAAAAATAAACTTTCGGGTGAAAGGGCGATTCTAAACTATTTTTCAAATTATCAACAAAAGAATGGCTCGCTAAAAGATGTACCTTATTGGATGTTTACGGATTGGGTGACAAAAAAAGAATGGGTCGCAGGTCGCGCACCCATTGGTAAAGATGGTACATCTGCTTTATACGATTTGCAATTGCTCTGGGCTTATCAACTTGCTGCCGATTTAGAATCAAAATTGGGTATGCAAGAATATGCTACGATGTACATAAATGCAGCCGAAAAGTTAAAACAAACCATTCAAAACAAATATTGGGATACTAATAAAAAAATGTATTCAGACCGCGAAGAAAAAGATATTTTCTCGCAACATGCTAATGCTTTAGCGATTTTAACGGGTTTAATTAAGTTCGATGATGCCACTGAATTAGCCAAAAAAGTTATTAAAGATTCTACTTTAGCACCCGCTTCCATCTATTTCAAATACTATATCCATCAGGCATATATTAAAGCTGGTTTAGGCAACCAATATTTAGAATGGTTGGATATTTGGCGCAAAAATATAAAAATGGGTTTAACTACTTGGGCAGAAATATCGGATTTAAAAACAGTTCGCTCTGATTGTCATGCTTGGGGTTCAAGTCCAAACATTGAATTTTTTAGAACAATTTTGGGCATTGATAGCGATGGATTGAATTTTTCGAAAGTAAAAATTGAGCCGCATTTGGGCGACTTAAAACGCATCAGTGGCAAAATTCCACACCCTAATGGCACGCTTAGTGTGAGTTATAAAACAACGGGCAATTCAAAATGGCAAATTCAAATTGAAATGCCGCAAAATACATCTGGTCTTTTTGTTTGGAAAGATAGGAAATTTGAACTTAAAGAAGGGTTGAATAAATTTGAACTTTAATTGTTGATTCGCGACTAATCTTCCGCTGACTCGCAGACTTTCGCAGATTTAACTTGCGATATCTGCCAAAGTCTGCGAAGTCAGCGGGAAAATTTGCGAAACCCGTGGGAAAATTTACTTTAACTGTAAAATATTGATTTATGAAAATTGATATTAAAAAATTAGGAAAGCGAGATATTGCCAAGTTCAATGAACTCATTTGGGTGTTTGAAGATGTTTTTGAAATGGACCCTACAAGTAGAGACGAGAAGCCCAGTGATGAATATTTGAATCAATTGCTTCGAAAGAAATCTTTTTTTGTTTTTGTAGCCATTATAAACCAAAAAGTTGTAGGAGGCTTAACCGCTTACACTTTGCAACAATATTATTCGATTTCACCCTTGGTTTATCTTTACGATTTAGCAGTTGCATCTGAATTTCAACGCCAAGGCATCGGTAAAATGTTGATTTCAAGTCTATTAAATTATTGCAAAGGCATTGGCATAGAGGAAGTTTTTGTTCAAGCTGATGAAATTGATTCACACGCCATAGATTTTTATCATTCTACTGGCGGAATTGGTGAGAAGTGCGTGAATTTTAATTATCCGTTAAAAACGTAGAGACATCCTGTTGGCTTCTCTACAAAATATTTTTTGGAATTTCATTTATTGGAGTCATTAAAATATTCTTAAAAAAAATCTCCGCGCCTTCTGATTGCAATTGAATTTTGCCTTTTGTGAGCGGCACAACTTTGCCATCAATTATATGGCTCGAATGATATAAAACATTAACCACTTTTCCATTAACGACATGAACAGCAGTATCACCATGACAATATAAATCTAAAGTATTCCATTCACCTGTTGGTTTTTCTGCATCAAGCGATTTGATAACACGGCGACCTTCAGGCGTTTTATCTTTAAAAGTGCGCATTTCACCTTTGGGTTCATATACATAAACGCTATCTTTTACTTTTTGGGTAGGTGCGTCGAAAAAAGCACCTGCACATCCCCAATAATCGCCACAGTCACCTTCCTGAATCTGAAATTCTTGTGCTTGCATCCAAAAACCAAAATCTGCACCTTGCTCACCATTCGCAAAATACAATAAGCCAGAATCCATCTTGGCATTTTTCTTTGGAAACCATTTAGCTTTTCCCCATTTGAATTGCAATTGCAAATGAAAGTTTTCAAATTCTTTTTTAGTTGAAATACCGCCGTATTGTTCGCCCGAAATGTGCAATACATTTTCTCCATTCATTGACTCGATGGTAAAAGTTTTTTTCGGGTCAATATTTAAGCCAATGGGTTTCATGCCCGTTCTATTTTCGCTATTCGGCGGATATTGCGGACCGAGATATGTATCCCATTGTTTTAAGTTTTTACTCAGTAAATTCTTCTGTGCAGAGAGTAATGTAGAAATTAGGATAGTAAAACAAAATACGGCGCAACTTATTTTTTTCATAATCGCTTAATTTTGAAGGAACATAAAAATACGAATGTACAATATTATTACTAAAATGTTATTAATTTTGGAATTCAGTCAGAAAATTCTAAATTTGGAGGTAATATGCTGTGCAACGAAAAATAGTATGACAAATTTAGAAGTTCTATCGTATGCTTTATCGCAATTTGCAAATCTAAGTGAATCGGATTTCAAACTCTCGCTCCCATTTTGGCATTACAAAGAATACAAAAAAGGAGAATATTACAACCTGTATAAAAACGTTTGTAAGTATCTTGGGTTTATAAACGAAGGCTTTTTCAGATCGTATTTGATTGACGAAAAAGGGAATGAAAAAAATATTTTTCTTTATCCTACACATCAATTTGTTGTAACGTTTAAAAGTTTTATTCACAAAGTGCCTTGCGACTATCATACACAAGCGATGACAGATGCTAAAGTGCTCTGTATTGAACTGAAGGATTTGCAGTATCTTTATGATAAATCGCATGAATGGGAACGATTTGGAAGACTTGCCGCACAATTTGCATTTGACATTGCCATCGACAGAGCTGAAGGTATGCTTTTTAAATCTGCCGAAGAGCGTTATCTCGATTTAATTAAATACCAGCCTGAAATCTTCAATAACATTCCGCTTTATCATATTTCATCGTATCTCGGAATACAAGGACCTTCTTTAAGCCGCATCAGAAAAAGACTTTCAAATAAATAATACGATTTTAACTTAGGTTAAAATGATTCTGAAATTTTCCACCCATTTTTGTAGCATCACAACAAAAAAAATTATTTATGGATGCCACTACATTATTAGAAAACTTACAATCAGGAAGTACAACACCACAAAAGTTGGTGATTGATGCAATTTCAAAACTTGAGTTTGAAAATCCTAAGCTCAACGCTGCAACTGAAATACTTAAAGTCGAAGCTCAAGCACAATTGCAAAACCTACAACAGGGCGTTTTGACTGGAATACCTATCAGCATTAAGGAATGTTATGCAATTCAAGGAAAAAAAATTACTTCGGGTTCGAAACGGATGAAGCCGATACATTGCCCAGAAGATGCAGCAGTTGTAAAAAAATTAAAAAATGCGGGCGCTATTGTAGTAGCTCGAGGAAACACTTCTGAGTTTCTGCTAGGTAGAGAAACCGATAATTTAGTGTTTGGAACAACAAACAATGCGATAAATAATGCACTCACCTCGGGCGGTTCGAGCGGCGGCGACGCATCACTAGTTGCAAGTAATTGTGTGGCATTTGGTATTGGCACGGATATAGGAGGATCGTGTCGTTATCCAGCGGTTTTTAATGGTATTATTGGTTTCAAACCTGCTTCAGGGCAAATTGACAAAACAGGTATTTTTCCATCGGCTGATAATGCATTTATAGAATCTATGAATTCGCCTGGTGTTCTTTGCCAATCGGTTAGAGATACGCGATTGGTTTACAATGTAATAGGAAACAAGCAATTGAATAAAAATAGTTCAACCAACGACGTGCAAATTTTCACTGCTTCCGATTTTCAAGTAACCATAAAAGATAGTTCAATTTCTAATGCGCTCGATGATTCAATCAATTTTTTCAAAGCACATTTTTCTGTTAAAGACATTAGTATACCAGAATCAGGAAAATTATTTACACATTTCGTTACTTTGATGTGCGGTGGATTTACGGATAAGATTTATGAATGGTCGAAAACAGAAAGCGGGGAAAACCTTACTTTCTTAGGAGAATTAATGAGAAGATTGAGCGGCAAACCTACGCTTTCGCATGAAATTTTTTCGATGTTAATTCCTTTCAATATTTTTAAACCTTCGTCTTCAAAGCTCGAAAAAACTATAGATGAAGTAAGCAGTCTTCGAGAAAAATATAATTCATTGCTCGGAAAAAATGGCGTGTTAATTTTGCCAACGCTTGGCATTTTAGCACCCAAACACAGAAAACTTATACCGCAATATAATAAGCCCGGCGTTGTTAAAATAATTACACCCATCAGTTTTTGCAATGTTTTAAATTTAAGTTGCATAACTATTCCAGGAAAAAAGCATTTACAAAATAGTTCTACCAATCCGCCTGGCATTCAACTGATTGTTGCAGAAGGAAATGAAGAATTACTTTTAAATGTAGCAGAATTATTAGAGGCGCATTTGAAATAGAATTTTGATGCTTGAAGTTATTAATAATTTGGGTGACTCATTTTTTTTCTTCAGAATTAATAATTTTTATGACAACACACACAAAGATTTGTTTAATAATGGCTTGTTGGTGCATTTCAATAACACTAGGTTTATCACAAATCAACAAAGAGCAAATCAAAAAAATTGAAGCTAATTTTCTAAATAATCCATCTGATGTACGAAACTACCAAGCTCTATCTTCTTTAATCTCTAACCATTATTTGCAAATCACAACGGAGGAGCGTTTCAAAATAAGAAAACTTCTCACAAAAAATTCTGTTTTACCAACCATAAAAATATGTTCATTGGATGAAGCAGGAATTCCAATTACAATAAAAGGTTTAGTGCTTAGTGCAAAAGGTGATACGCTCAAAAACGTTAAAATCTTTGTATTTCATACGGATTCTCGTGGATATTATGCACCAGATGATTCCATTAATAAAAGAATGAATGAAGCAGACCCGAGATTGTTTGGCTGTGTTCGAACCGACGAAAAAGGTCATTTCGAATTTTCGACTATACATCCCGGCACTTATCCGAAAAAATACAATGGGCGATTCATTCCTCAACATATTCATTTAGAAATTGAACACAGTGGATATCAAACATTTAAAATCCAAATGGCTTTTGAAGATGATCCAGCAATGAAAGATCCTTATTGGCGCGATTGGGCGAAAGACTTAAATTTTCCAGTTATTCACTTTGTTCAAGAAAATGGTTTACAAGTTGGGACATATAATATTATTTTGAAAAAATAATAGTTGGAAAATAATTCAATCAATATTATCAAATTATTTTCTGTTATTCATATCTTTAGCTTTTAAAATAAATCAATTTTATGAAAAATCTTTCGCGTCGTTCATTTTTAGAAAAACTCAGTTTGGGTGTTGGAAGTGCTGTTATTCTACCAAACCTCGTAGGTTTCAAAAACTTACAGGGTTTTAATAATAAATACGATGGTAAAAAACTCAATGTAGCGCTCGTTGGTTTGGGCATTTATTCGGGTTATTTGGCCAAAGGATTAGAAGATTCTCTATATTGTAAGCTCGCAGGAATTGTTACAGGTACGCCAAGTAAAGCAGATACTTGGAAGAAAAAGTATAATATTCCTGACAAAAACATTTACAACTACCAAAACTTTGATGAGATTGCTAAAAATAAAGACATTGATGTAGTGTATGTAGTTTTACCCAATTCAATGCACAAAGATTTTGTCATTCGCTCGGCTAAAGCGGGGAAACACGTGATTGTTGAAAAACCGATGGGGTTGAATGAAGCGGAGTGTAAAGAAATGATTGCAGCTTGTAGTTCAGCAGGTGTACAATTAGCGGTGGGTTATAGATTACACTACGAACCCTATAATTTAGAATTGAAACGACTTGGTCAAGAAAAGATATTTGGGCAAGTTAAATTGATTGAAGTTTCGCTGGGGTATAAAACAGGAGATCCTTCTCAGTGGCGATTGAAAAAAACATTATCGGGTGGCGGACCACTTATGAATGTTGGCATATACTGCGTTCAAGCGAGCCGTTATTGTTTGGGGGAAGAACCCATTTCAGTGACTGCACAATTTGGTCCGATATCAAATAAAGAACTTTTTTCTGAGGTTGAAGAATCTATCTTTTGGCAGTTGCAATTTCCAAGTGGTGCAGTAAGTAATTCTTCAAGTACCTATAATTGCTCGGTGGATAGATTTTTTGCTTCTGCTGAAAAAGGCACCTTTGAACTCAGCCCAGGTGTGAGTTATGGTCCTTTCAGAGGTAAAACCAGCAATGGAGAAATGAATTTCCCAGTTATTAATCAACAAGCCGCTCAGTTAGATGGTATTGGGAAATATATTTTAGATAATAAACCCCTTCCGAGTCATATCACAGGTGAAGAAGGTTTGAAAGATGCCAGAATAATGGATGCAATATACGAATCGGCGAGAACGGGCAAGAAGATTTCACTCTTTTAATGAAGCTATTATTTTTTGGGCATTTAATTCATTATTCAGAATAGTTTCAAACAATTTTTTACGGAGGTTGATTACAGAACTGTTTTCTACAACCAAATTTAAATTGCTTATTTTGTGTTGTAAATCTTCCCAAGAATTAAAAACAGTACAATACTGGCTCCAAGATGAATCTGGCAGCATATTTCGATGTACAAAAACATTTTTATTTTCAGCTAAAGAGCGAATCAGTTTAAGTTTTATACCAGCGGGTTTTTTAACGAATAAAATATGTGCCGTTGCTTGAATTGAAAGCGCTTGTAAATAATCATCACTTGGGTTTTTGATTAGCTCTACATTTTTTAGTTCTTTTATAAAAAATCTGAATTCTAATCTTGGCGATTTCCCTGCTATTTTCAGTGACATATCAGTAACAAAACCGTTATTAGGATACAAGTTTTCGATAATTTCGCGGGCTGCGTTCTCATTTTCAGGCACGCTTAAATTGCCGTGAAATAAAAAAAAACTATGATTATCCTCAAATTCCGAAATACTTAAATGATAGTTATGGAAAGGATAAATGATTTCAGATTCCGTTTTTTCAAATTGTAAATGTGCTTCCATAAAATATTTTTCATCATTAGGTGAAATGAAAAAGACTTTTTGAGTCGGAGAAATAATTTTCTTTTCAAATAGTTTCAATCGCCAACTTTCAATTTTAAAAAAAAGGCTTTTGAAAATATTATTTTCGCTCACAGCCAAATTAGAATAATACTGCCACTCAATATTGTGCATTCTCACAAATTTTTTGCGTCCTGCTAATTTTGGATGACTTATAAATCCGCAGGTGTGCAAACCCTCAAACAAAATGGGTGCGTTGTCAAGGCATAAATTTTCTAACAGCTTTTTATTTTTACGGCTATAAACAATAAAAGGCGTGAGCGTTAATTGCTGAAAGATGTTGCGTTTGCGTTTGTAATAAAAAACCTTGTAGCAGTATTTTTCGAGTTCTTTTTGTGGTTTTCTATCGCCATATTCAAAACAGTGTAAAGTAATTTTAATACCTAATTCGCTCAATGCTTTTATTTTGTAAAAAACATCGATGACACCGCCGTAATCGGCAGGGTATGGAATATCGAAAGAGACAATTGATAGTTGATAGTTGATAGCTGTTAGATTAGTTGACAGTTGACAGTTGACAGTTGACAGTTGACAGTTGACAGTTTGTGATTCAATTTACGACTGTCAACTGTCAACTGTCAACTAACAACTAAATTAAGGTTTTAACGGTTTAGCATCCAATTTAATCGCTGGTGAACGTTTACTATCCACTAATTTATTAAATTCATAAACCTGATTAGCAATAATTTTATCCAATTTTTTGATAGCAGAATCAATTTGTGGGACTATTTCATCGTACACTTGATATGTTTGAGTCGTCGGTTTTGTATCAGCTGAAGCAGCTACCGAAGCGATGCCTGCTAATTGATCGTTCAAGCGAACAGGAAGAGCCAACAAATCTTGAAAAGCTTTCGCATCGCTTTGAATAAGTTTATCTTCCACTATTTTCATAGAATCAACCATTGGTTTAGAGATTTTCTCTAATTCTTTTTTGAAAGCCGAATCTTTCACTGAAGCAACATATTCTGTTATTTGCTTGCGAACCGATCTCAAATCGTTGATGCTTTGGTGTGTTTCTGATAATTTATCGCGCACTTTCAATTGCAATTTAACCGATTCAGCAATGTCTTCGTTTGTGCCTGCAATGCGTGGATCTTTCACGATGACAAATGGCTGCTCCATGATAAATGAATCTTTCACCAGTAATTGAACGAAGTATTTACCTGGCGGTACTTTAGGACCAGCTATTGAACCGCTCCACATCAAGGCGCCACCTTCAACATCCGTTGCATCGGCATAGCGCATATCCCAATCGAAAGTATTCAATCCAGATTCAGCAGTAATAATACCTGGGCGCTCAATTTTTTCTTTCTGATAAAAATTCTTATTTATTTCAATCGCCTTACCTTTTTTATCTTTTGTCGAAGAGTATTTGATAACCGTGTCACGTTTTTCGCTTAAAAAAACCAAATTCGTTTCTTCAGCAGGTTTATTTTTTAAGAAGTAATTGACTAAAACGCCGGCAGGAGCATTCTGACCTTCGCTTGGCGTTCTATTCCCTCTACCACCTTCGGCATGCGTGCGATAGGTCTGTTCAGGAACAAAAAGATAATGCTTTTTTGATGCAAGGTCTTTATTATCCATGATTTGATACAAGGGATCTAAATTATCTAAAACCCAAAACGACCTACCGTGTGTAGCTACCACCAAATCGTGATCGCGTTTTTGAATCGCTATATCGTGAATGGGTGTTAAAGGCAAATTATTTTGCAATGGCTGCCAATTTTCGCCATCGTTGAACGACACATAAATGCCGATTTCTGTTCCAGCATAAAGCAAACCCTTTTTATTCGGGTCTTCGCGAATTGCACGACAATACGCAGTACTTGGTATTCCATCAACTATGAGTTTCCACGTTTTACCAAAATCAGTTGTTTTAAATAAATACGGTTTTGTATCGTCGAGTTTATAGCGATTGGCAGCCAAAAATGCTGTGCCTGCATCATAATGCGAGGGCTCAATCAAACTCATTAATGCCCAATCGCCGAGACCAGTGACGTTTAGTTTTGTCCAATTTTTGCCATTGTCTTGCGTAATATGTAGCCAACCGTCATCCGAGCCTGCCCACATAACACCCGCTTTAACGGGTGATTCTGCAAAGGTGAATATATCGCTGAATGTTTCTGCACCCGTATTATCCTTAGTAATAGGTCCACCACTCGATTTTAAGGTATTGGTATCATTTCGCGTTAAAATGGGTGAAATAACATCCCAATTATTACCGCCGTCAGTCGTTCTATGAACGTACTGCGAAGTTACGTACATCGTTTTAGGGTTATTTGGCGAAAAAACAATCGGATATGTCCATTGAAAACGAAATTTCATTGCATCTGAACCCGCACCCAAATATGTAATCGGATTCGGTGAAATGTTTTGATCTTCACCCGTTTTCATATTCATTTTAGCGAGATAACCCATATAACTTCCACCATACACAATATCAGAATTGGTTGGATCACTTACAATATAACCAGACTCACCACCTGCTACTACATCCCAATCTTTTTTAGTGATTGAGCCACCATCTGGATTTCTACTTTTAATCCTCAGGGCAGTATTATCTTGTTGAGCACCATAAATATGATATGGAAAATCGTTATCAACACTCACGTGATACAATTGCGCCGTTGGAATATCAATATCTGTCCAAGTTCTGCCTGCATCATTCGAAACTGACGCACCGCCATCATCGGCTAAAATCATGCGCGATGGGTTTTTAGGGTCAATCCAAACATCGTGTGTATCGCCGTGCGGGACTTGAAATTGTGTTGAAGTTTTACCACCATCAGGTGTTTTCCAAAAACCAACATTACAAACATATAAACCATCGAAATTACCAGGGTCAGCAGCAATAACGCTGTAATACCATGGGCGTTGACGTAAATTTTTATCCGTATTTATTTGAGTCCAAGTCTCACCCGCATCTTCCGAACGGAATAATCCGCCATTTTTATTTTCAACCATTGCCCAAACACGATTGCCATTTTGAGGAGAAACAGCTAATCCAATTTTGCCGAGCAAACCCACAGGCATTCCAGGGTTTTTAGAAATATTTTTCCAAGTGGTGCCACCATCTACCGATTTATACAAACCCGAACCTTCACCACCACTGCTCATTTCAAAATTATTTCTGTAGCATTGCCACAATGATGCATACAAAATAGAAGAATTCGTAGGGTCGATTGAAATATCGCACGCACCTGTCTGATTATCTTTTTTCAGAACCAATTCCCAGTTTTCGCCACCATCTTTACTTCTATACACACCCCGCTCTTCGTTTTTGCCAAATATTTTACCAAGTGCAGCAACATAAACGATGTTGGCATCTTTCGGATTGACAACAATTTTTCCAATGGCATACGATTTTGTTAAGCCTAAGTGTCTCCAGGTCTTTCCAGCATCCGTCGATTTATAAATACCATCTCCAAAAGAAATATTGCCACGCATTTCTGGCTCGCCCATGCCCACATAAATAGTGTTTGGGTCGGATGGAGCAACAGTTATTGCACCCACAGAACTGGAAGTAAAAGTCGAATCGGAAATTGAACGCCAGTCTTCACCGCCGTTTATAGATTTCCATACGCCACCACCTGTAGCGCCAAAATAGTAGGTCAATGGTTGATCTGTGTGTCCAGCAACTGCTATACTTCTTCCACCTCGGTAGGGTCCTATTGATCGCCAATGGATCGAAGTAAGAAGATTTTTATCAATTGTTTTAGAAACATTTGTTTGTGCTTCGCTCAGGAAATTAACCGCGAATAGCAAAAAGGAAGTTAGTAATAAATGTTTTTTCATCTTTAAAAATTAGAAGCGTTTATGAATAGAAAATAAATGAGGAGTGAGTGTTGAGTTATGTGGGATAAACAGCTCATAACTCTCGACTCATAAAATCTGAAAATGGCTGCCAAGATAACATAATTTTTTGAAACTCAAACTTAATACCATTAAAATGTGCTGTGATTTGTGATTTGTAAGTTGCGAGAAAGTTGATAGCTCATGACTCATGGCTCATGCTATCTATTTCTTTTAAATACTGGTTTTTCAATTGGTCGTAAAACGAATCTCTACTTATAACTGCTGCAATTAAGTTAGATGTCAATGCAGAAAGCATAATATAAAATATCACATTGTGGCTGTTCGTCATTTCCAATACCAGAATAGATGAGGTAAAGGGACTTCGAGTGATGCTGGTTAAAAAGCTTGTCATGCCGCATAGAATAAACAGATTGGTTTCAGTACTCGACAAATGAATCCAACCTGCAAATACAGCTCCAATACTTGCACCCGCGCTGAGCGAAGGCGCAAAAATACCGCCTGAAGCGCCAACTGAAAAAGAAATAATAGAACCAAAAATTCTCAGGATTGGTATATACCAATTCAAATTTTTGTTGTTAGTAAATAAAGTCGAAATCATAATTTCTTTCCCCGATCCAAATGCTTTACTATCAATATAAATACCTAATGCTGCAATGATTAGCCCACAAAGAATAACATAAAGCAGTTTTTGATAATTTTTTTTAAGCGCTTTCTTCTTCCCTAAAATGAATAAAATAATACTTCCTGTTCCTGCTCCCACTATTCCACAGAGAAGTGCTAAAGGAATAATAGCAATCACCATCCAAGCCGATAAATTATCTAATTGCGGATAACCTAAATACAAATAAGGTCCCAGAAAATTTAATGCAGTTAGTCCTGCTATAATTACGCCTGTTAAAAGTGCAGATTTAAAAAGGCTAAAATGGGTTTTAGTAAGTTCTTCAATAGCAAAAACAATTCCTCCTAAAGGCGTATTAAAGGCAGATGCGAGACCTGAAGCAGCACCTGTTACAATCATATTTCGTCTTGAAATTTTCGGATACCAATTGGGTAACAAATCATTAATGACTTTGAAAATTGAAGCAGAAATTTGTATTGTTGGACCTTCCCTACCTATTACGCCACCGCCTAAAACCATTAATAAACTTGAAAGAATTTTAATGTAAATAGTTCTGATATTAAGTAAAAAATTTACTTTATGGTTTTGTTTAGGGTTTGAAAGTTCGATTGCTGCACTCACTTGAGGGATTCCACTACCTCTTGAAAACGGCGAGTATTTGTTAACAAGCCACCAGGCGATAGCAAAACAAAAAGGTGTTATAAATAAAAATGAAGTGTGCGTTTTGCTATAAATAAAATGCGTTCCTGATTCAGCCCAAAAAAATAATTTCGCATAAACAACTGCAATCGTACCTGAAATAAAAGCTCCAATCCAGAATGGTAAAGCATTTAGTAAATTCTTTCTAAGCCCTTCATTGAATAATAATTCAAATTTTGTTGATAGAAACGCTTTAAACTTTTCAAGTATATTCATTAGTGATTAGTTGAATAAAGTTTTATTATAAAAGCCCGAAGAAGGAGGAGTTAAATCAAGTTCAATGGTGAAGAATGATATCCGAATTCATTTAACGCATTTTAGGGATTTAGTAATACAAGTGGCTTTCGCCTTACATTTTATTAAAGTAGAAAGCTTGATTGGAATTTACAAAAATATCGCATATTAATTTATTAAACTTTTTCGCCTATTCTCTAAAAGTTTCCCCAAAAACTATTTAATATTAAGTGAATCAATCCCTTTGACTATTTGCTTTGCTTCAGTAATTGCATCTTGATAAAGCGCCAAACTACTTTTTGCAGTTGAATTGAATATAACTAACATTAATTTCAATTTAGGGTTTAAAATTTTTTTCTTAAAGCTTTGATCAGCATTGTCTACCCAATAATCTGAAATTTTCATTATTTCTGTAGCATTAATTTTTTCGATTTCTAAAACACTCGGTGTAGATTCTTGATAATACTTGAGAATGTGTTTCTTCAACTCTTTATTTTCAATAAAGCCAATTTTGCCACTCGATTTAAATCCTTCGAAATTACCGTTATTTATTTTACTCGTGCCAACGGTGGACTGGAAACCAACTTTCCCTTTTACACTGATAATACTATCTAATTTTTGTTTTGTGAGTTGGCTCAAATACAGCGCTTCTTCAGTGTTTTTAAAAAGAGCATCTTTAGTGCTTTGCAAACTATCAATATCATTCTTCAAATCTTCTTTTAAGTCAACCAAAAATTCTTTCACTTCGGTTTGCTGTTGCCTGTGTTCACTCCAATTGTGTAGCCAAATTGAAAGCGTTATGGCAAAAACAATAATAAATATTTCAACAGCAATTTCTTTTACTTTTTCTGTAAAAGTATGTTTTGTGCCCTTAGCGGTTTCAAATATCTTTTTCGTGTGTTTGCTTACTTCGTCCTCCATAAGTTAAAATTTGTTAGAATTATCAAACCAAAGCCTCCGTCACTAATTCTTTATCAATCGAACTAAACATGCCGCGCAAAACTTTGCCCGTTCCACCGACTTCATACACATGATTAACGTGATGAGCCAACATGTTTTGCATTGTTTTTGTCCATAAAACAGGCGAAGTGAGTTGTTTTATGAGATTTTGTTTAATAATTTCTGGACTGTTGTGCGATTTAGCATCAACATTTTGATAGATTAGACAATCGGGTTTGTTGAAATGCGTTGCTTCTATTGCTGATTTCAGTTCTTCTACAGCTGGTTTCATCAAAGGCGAATGAAATGCGCCACCAACAGGTAACATCAATGCGCGTTTTGCGCCACGCTCTTTTAATATTCTACAAGCTTCAGTAACGCCCGTTACTGTGCCAGAAATAACCAATTGACCGACCGTATTATAATTAGCTGCCACAACAATATCATCAATACTCGCACAAACCTCTTCAATGATTTCATCACTCAAACCTAAAATGGCTGCCATGGTTCCAGGAATAATTTCACATGCTTTTTGCATGGCAGATGCACGTGCAGAAACCAAACGCAATCCATCTTCAAAGCTCAAACTATTAACAGCCGTTAAAGCAGAAAATTCACCCAAAGAATGTCCTGCCACACATTGCGGCGAAAATCCGTTTACAGCAGTTCGTGCCACTACAACAGAATGAATAAATACGGAAGGCTGTGTCACATTGGTTTGTTTCAAAGCTTCATCTGTGCCTTCAAACATAATATCCGTAATTCTGAAATCGAGGATATCATTTGCTCGCTCGAATAATTTTTTTGCCTCAGAGTTATTAGCGTAAAGCTCTTTACCCATTCCTACAAATTGTGAAGCCTGACCTGGAAAAACGTAAGCGCGCATTTTAGTCGATAGTTGATAGTTGACAGTCGATAGCTCAATGCTAAGTGCAAATTCATTACCATCAACCTAAAGTCACAAAATTAGATGTATGGGTTCATATTAATTACCAAAAATCAAGAAATAATATTTCTAAACGTCAAATTAATACGCGGTAATAAGTTTTGAGTACTTTTAGGAATAGCGTGCAACCAATAATGTTGCATTTCACCCGCCATAATTAAAACACTGCCAGAGGAGAGAAAAATTTCATACTTCAAATTTTTCTCTGTTCTATGTTTGAGTAAAAACCGACGCGTTTCTCCAAAATTCACAGATGCAATAATGGGATTAGTTCCCAACTCCTTTTCGTTATCAGCGTGATAACCCATCGAATCGTTACCATTGCGGTAATAATTGCACAAAACAGAATTAAACTCGAGGTTAAGAATCATTTCAGAAGGTTTTCTGCTTTTTAATAGTAAACTCGCATTTTCTATATCAGACTTTATTTGTTTCAATAACGGATGCCACTCTAAAGGCTCTCTTTTGACACCCGAATAGGTATAATCTTTACCTACATCGCCATACCACGCTGTTAAACGCGGTTCTAAAATATTTTTACCGAATATTTTGATTTCACCTTGTTGCCACTGTAACTCAGCTTTTAAAGTTTTAAAATATGCTTCAACTTCGTCTTTCAACCAAAAATTTTCGAAAAAAAACAATTGAGCTTGTTGTAGTTTTATAATTTCTGCCGGTATTTTGACATCTGAAAATAAATTCATTCACTTAATTCTTTTAATAAATGTACAAATCTCATCAAAATCAGGCGTATTCTGAACTAAATTGAATAAAAATTCAGCTAATTATTCATAATTTGACTAATAATTTTTAGTTTTGTATTGTTTATAAAACATATAGTTAAACAAAATTTTTTATGGCGAAGGAACTTAAAATCAAATTCGGGCAAGGCGAAATGGTGTTGCGTAAAAGCGGGCGCTTTGTAGGTATAAAAAAAACTAAAACGCGTGGCATTGAATCACAAGCTATAAATAGCGAAATCAGAAAAGTTGAAGTGCCTTATTTGGGTGGTTTCGAAATGGTTGGTTTAAAATTAAAAAAAGGTGAAAATGTCAATTCTAAATTAGACAGTATTCGAAATAGCGACGGCGTTGCGAGCGGCACACATGTTTATTTTGGTGTTGGAAGTAAAAAACCTTTGATTCCGACAGGATCAATTTACTTGACTTTTGATAATAAAGTTACAGAAGCACGACAAACTGAGATACTGAACACACTTAATTTGGCATTAAAATCGCGTAGAACGCCTAATAAAATTGTTGCTTCTGTCACACAAAACTCTCCAAACCCTATTAAATGCGCTGTGCAATTGCAAGCAATGAAGGAAGTTTTACGCGCTGAACCAGACATGGATGCCGAGGTCGATCATTATGTTCAACCTACTGCGCAATATTGGTCGCAAATGTGGCATTTAAAAAACAATGGAACTATTCCAGATAGTCCTACTATTCAAATAAAAAAAGGAGCAGACGCTAAAGTGTTCGAAGCGTGGCAATTACTTGATGGTTATGGCGACCCAAGTATAAAAGTGGCGATTATAGACAACGGTATTGATATCCATCACCAAGATTTACGTGATAAAGTTATAAGCCCTTGGGATTGTTGGAATCACAGTCCAACATTGCGTACTGGCGACACAGCTTATACGCATGGTACACCATGTTCGAGTGTAGCTATCGCTACATCGAATGTTGGCATGGTTGGTGCTGCACCTGTTGCGCGTTTTATGCCCATTTCAGGCACAGGTTTTAGCATCGAAAACACTGAAGAGATGTTTAATACGGCTATGAATAATGGTGCTGACATTATCAGTTGTTCATGGGGAACTGTGGAAAGCGGTTTTACACTTGGACCAGATAAAATTGCTGCTATTACGAAAGCTGCAAGAGAAGGCAGAAATGGAAAAGGTTGCATTATCTGTTTCGCTGCGGGTAATGAAAACGTTGATTACGTTAATTATTACGGTTCTATACCTGATGTCATTTGTGTTGCCGCTTCAACGAGTGAAGATGAACACCCGGATTATAGTAATCGCGGACCTCAATTAACAGTTTGTGCACCAAGCAATGGTGGTTTTTATCCCGTATTTGCTGCACGTGCTTCTTGGGATGATCACGCCAGTTATTATGGTGACGATATAGACCGTGGTCCTTTGTATCAACATTTTGGTGGAACATCTTCAGCTACACCGCTTGTTGCAGGAATTTGCGCTTTAATACTTTCAGCTAATCCAAATTTACGTTCATCGGAGGTGAAAGATATTTTGATTCAAACAGCTGATAAAATTGGGGATGGAGATGGATATGATTCTTCTGGTCACTCAAATCAATTTGGTTATGGTAAAATTAACGCACAACGCGCTGTTCAAGAAGCCATGAATCGCGGTGGTGGATCTTCCGCTTCTTCATCATCAAATTCTTCAACAAAAGTACCTGTAACACCAACACCTCAACCACAAACAAATAGCGGCAATACGGGCTTCAACGATAATTCGAATCAGCCAAGCGGTTAAAATGAAAAGTGAAGAATGAAAAGTGAAAATTTAGACGCGCAAAGACTAAACTTCACTCTTCATTTTTCACTTTTAAATTTAAAATATTGGGAGATTAATGTCAGTTTTTCATCCTGCGTAGGTTTACTCTTAGAATATTGATTCTACCTAAGGCAGTGATTAGTTTCATTGCTTTCTTTCAGATACTAATGCCAGCAATTGTATCCTAATTGTGTGATTTAAGCCACCTTTGAATTATTTCAATCACATTTATTTCAAAGCACTTGCTACACTATTTGTATTCCAAAATACCTGATAGTTACAAATCTTATCATCGCGCAATTTCCAAATATGTACCCAATCCGATTCAAATGACTTTCCAGTATTGTTAGCTTTCCCTTCAAAAAACCCTTTTACAATTATAGCATCTTTATCAGCATAAAATTCTTCGGGCGTAATTTTTGAAAATGTAACTTCTCTAACCATATCCATGACAAATTCTTTTACTTCGCTTTTTCCATTTCGCAATTTAGAAAATTGAATTTCCGGTGCAAATGGTGGCTCCCATTTGATGTCATCACTTAAAGCATTTAATACGCCTTCTAGGTTTCTTGCACCAAAATCAGCATAAACTTGCTGAATAAGATTAATATTTTTTTCCTTATTCATCTTGATGTTTTTTTATTGTGAATTAATTTTGGTATTTACGAATAAAACATTCAAGCAGATTTTGACAAGAGAAATTTACTTGCATCGCTCTTTTTGGTCTTTTTTATTTTTTTCTAATTTTCTCAATAGCATTCTCCAAAAATTCAGGCAGAATGGTTTTAAAGGTTTTTTCAATTTTAGATTTATCTGCTAAATCGCGCACCATAGCATTATAACGTCGCATTCCAAAGTTTTTTACAATCGTTTCTTTTCTATCTGGCAACTGAAAATAGACGAGCATGCCTTCTGCGTCAGCTTCAGGGTGAAATTGCGTGCCTACAATCGTATCCGAAAATCGAACAGCCATGATAGCGCGTTCTGAATGATTAGGTTGTGGCATTTCACGCGCCAATAGTCTATAACCTTTCTGATCAAAAATCTCAGGATGTGTGTTTAAAACTTGCCAATCGCGAAAATCGGCAATCCAGAAAGGTGATTTTAAATTTTTAAGCATATCATCTTTTGCACCTAATGCAGTTCTATAACAAGGGAAAGTGCCAAATGATTTTGAAGGACGTTGTGTAATTGTACCCACTTTGAAAAACTGACAAGCAATTTGAAAAGAATGACAAATAAAAAAAACATGTTTTTTTGTATTTTCTAAAGCACTTGCATTAAAATTTACGATATCATTCAATAACGAAAAATATTTCTCATTCCATCCTCCCGTAAAATCGAAAGGCGAACCTGGACCACCCGAAGAGACATACACATCAAAACTTAAATCTGCTATTTCAAATTTATGGCGCACATCAAAAAGCGTCCATTCAAATTGATCGCCGTAGCTTTCAACCTTGCGTTTAATATATCCAATTCCACGATTGGTTTCATTGTTGTTTAAATCTAAAATAGCAACGCGTAATTTTTTTTTGACCAAGATTAAACGATTTAAAGATTTCCAAGATTATGTTTAATTATTTAGCCAAAGCTAAATCTCAGACAATGGAAATGCGGATTCTGCGGACTTAGCAGATTATCGCTGAAATAAATCCGTGTTTATCAGTAAAATCCGCCGAATCCGCGTTTCCATTGATAAACATTTTAGGTGTAGCTAAATAGATACAGTTATTTTAATAAACTTTCGTGCAAATAAACATAATTCAATTAATTTTTTAAATTCTTTGAATTAGAGTCAATGTAACGTTCAAAAAACTCGTAAATGCGCAACATTCTATCAATACGCTGTCTAACATCCCCCGAGCGAGAAAGTTCATGTGTTGCACCTGGCATACGAACATATTCAACCTCTTTACCCAAAATCTTCATAGATTTGTACATCATTTCCGATTGAATCGGACCCGTTCGCAAATCGTTTTCGCCATGTTTTATGAGTAATGGCGTATGAATATTTTTTACGAAAGTATAAGGAGAATTGGATTCTAAAACTTTCTCGGTTTTATCGTTCCAAGGATAATTAAAATAATTCGGAATTAATCGCCACGCATTGCCTTCTCCCAAAAAAGTCGTTAAATCGTAAACGCCGCGTTGCGCGAAAGCGGCTTTGAATCTGTTGTCGTGCCCAACAATCCAAGCCGTTAAATATCCTGCATACGAACCACCTGTAATAACTTGTTTCGATGTATCCACCCAATTCAATTTTGCTGCATCAGCTGTTGCACTTAAAACATCTTCGGCTGGTCCAGTTCCCCAATCTTTAATATTGGCGCGCAAAAAATCTAACCCATAACCACCCGATCCGCGTTGATTCCCATAAACCACACCATAACCTTGCGCACAAAAATATTGAAATTCATGCCACATCGAAATTTCGCCTGGTCCCCACATCGCCGTTGGTCCGCCATGCATATTTAAAAGCAAAGGATATTTTTTCCCGATTTCAAAATTAGTTGGTTTCATTATCCAATACTCAATTTTTTCACCTTTCGAATTGGTTAATGTGCGTTTTTCAGGTGTTGAAAGGGATTTGTTTTTAACCCAATCATTAAAGTTTGTCAATTGTTTCGCATTCTTCATTTGTAAATCTGCTACGTATAATTCGTTTGGATTAGCCACTTCTGTTTTTGCAAATAAAATTTTATCGTTTGAAACCCCAAAATTAATGATACCACTATCAAAATCGGTCAGTTGTTCAATTTTTAAGTTACTCACATCAATGCGATACAGTGGTTGTCCACCGTTTGATTGTGCGTTAAAATAAACAAATTTTGAATCATCAGACCAAGAAACACCAGAAATACTGCGGTCAAATTTAACCTCCCGTGGTTTTGAGCCATCTAAATTTGCCAAATACAGCGTCCCGAGGTTAACGCCTTCCGATGCAGATTTTATAAAAGTTAAAAATTTACCATCTTGTGAAAAACTGACGCCACCAAAATTATGTCCTTTTTCACTCAGTATAGTTTTTTTATCTGAGCCATCAGCGTTCATAACTAATACTCTTGAATCTTGCTCACGGTCAGGATTTTTCAGACTATCTGATGTAGTATAAGCTGAAATTTTTCCATTCTCTGTCCAATTCGCACCTCGATAAGAATTAAAACCCGAAGTAATAGCGACTGCTTTGGCACCTTCTTTGGCTTCAATTGTAAAAAGCTGAATGAAATTCATTTCAGTTTGTGTTGTCGCTTCACCCTGAAAATTAAGACGATTAAAAACTTTAGCTTTTTTATCTTCTTCATCTTTCGAAAGATAAGCGCGAATTTCGTCTAAATTGCCATCTGGATTGGGTTTGACGTTTTTATTCGGTTTTAAAAAATCGTTGGTTTTAAATCCCGGTTTTTCTAACGACCAAATCGGCAAACCTTTGTTCGGATTTAAAATTGAATCCTTCATCAATTCATTAAAACTCAAAGTCGATTCAAACAAAATCGTATTACCTATTTTCGACCAATGTGGATTGACAGCGCCGTATTTAGAATCTGTGATTTGAAAAGCTTCACCGCCATCTAAAGGCATAACAAAAATTTGCGATTTGCCTTTTACATTCCGCGCAAAAGCGATTTGTTTAGAATCATTCGACCAAGTTGCACCGTTGACACTTTCTGTACCGCGCGTAATTTGGCGCACCGTTTGAAAATCGGTTATAAATAAATGCGTTCTGTATTCGTAGTCGAGCTTGTTTTCCGCACTCACTTCCATCGTTTTGAGGGAATAAATGGCTTTTTTATTATCTGGTGCGACATTTATGCTCGTGACTTGTTTGATGCGGGTCAAATCAGTCACTAAAACTTTTTCTTTGGTGTTCTGCGCCAAACAAATTTGAACACAAAATAAAAATAGAACGAAAAGATTTTTCATGAAATACCTGTTTAAAATTCCACGCTAAGTAAAACATAAAATCGGATATTTCAGTTAATTTTGGATGGAAGTTTAAAAATTTTTTGGCGGAACGAAAAAATTTTTGAATTTGATTTTAATTTTCAAATTTAATTCATTTAACGTAACTATAAAAATTACGTTTAACTCATTCGTCTGATGTTTCAAAACATAACAACAAAAGTTATGTTCAATCGATTCAATTGATGGCTTAAAACGTAATAACAAAAGTTATGTTTAACCATATCGTTTCATTTTTCGATTTTATTTTTTTCTCTTTGAGTGGATATTTAATTTTCATTTTACCATTTTTGTCGGTGTAAGGAATGCCGTGTTTTCTAACAGTCTCTTCTGTAAGTGCTATTTTTTTGCAAAAGATTCTTCTTGCACAAGGTTTGCTTCGCCATTTCTAAGACAAATAAAGCAGCTTCTTTAGTTAGCGACGGAAAATCATCTAAAATTAATTTCATATTATTATTTGTCTATTTTAGAATTCGAAATGTTTAATATCAAGATTAAAAGTAGTTGTCAATAAACTCCATCTAAAGTTAATCCGGAAATCAGAAAATTTATAATTTCTATAATAAAAAAATTATATAAAATCAAAAAATTATCATATTTTCTTTGTCGAATTTTCAAAGATATTGAAATCCTCTGCTATAATCCAAAGCAATAAAAAATTAGGTTTGCAAAAAAGGAAAAACACCCATGTTCATAAGCTGTCGCCTAAAAATAAGTCTCTCTACTTCATTAAATTTGAAAATTTTTTCTGTGGCTTCGCCAATTTCAGAAATTCCAAGAATTTGTCCTTCAAAAATTTCAAAATGCTCGTTCCAAATATCAACTCTTGGGTTAAAAAAAGGAATAAATAGTTTTTTGTCTGTTTTTGAATAAGTACTTACGTCAGTACCTTTATAACCATTACAATCTGGGCAACTGTAAGCATAGTTTTCAAGAGAGTCAGAGCCGCCATGTTTACGGCTGTTGATATGGTCAATGTGGAAAATAATATCGGAGAAAATTTCTGGGAAAAGACAATACTCACAACAAAAAGAAGCTCTTTGAGCGACTTGCAACCTAATCCCTTTTGGTATATAGTTTTTCATTTTGGATTTAAAACAAGATAAGCCTTAGCCTTTGCAAGACCAATCATTCGATTCATGGTTAAAAAACGTTCTAACTCGCTCTTTTCAGCTTCTGAAAGCCCTTCTTCTCTTTGTTTTTCAACGAGAAAATAAAATCTTTTCTGATTTGATTCAGATGATTTAAATGCCAAAATCTTAGCAGCATCCATTCCTACTATTAAATTGGCAATATCTTCGTACATACTCAATTCTTTTGCCATCACATAAATTTTTTAACAAAAATACATTCTAAATAGCAATTGAACAAATTATTTTTTTGAGTTCATGCGGGTTGCCAATAATTCCCCCCAAACCTATTTTACCCTGACATATTTTCGAAAAATTAAAAAAAATCTGCCACAATTTCCGAAAAATTCAAATGGTTATAGTTTTGCAGAGCTTAGTAAGTTAGATTTACGTGTTAGAAAGTCTTGAACCCATCAACAGTCAACTAACAACTAAATAAAAAAAATAATGACTTACGATAATTTCACAACCAAAGCGCAAGAAAGCATTTTGAAAGCGCAACAAATTGCGGGCGATAACAATCAATCGATGGTGGATACGCCGCACGTTTTGCTCGGCATATTGAGTGAAGAAGATAATATTGCCGATTTTATTATCAAGAAAGCAGGTGCACAACCGCAAGTAATTAAAGCAGGTGCGGAATCATTGATTGAAGGTTTGCCAAAAATGCAAGGCTCGACGGTAGATAAACAATATTTATCGAGTGAAGCTAATAAAGTGATTAACCGCGCGCGTCAAATTTCGAAAGAATTTGGCGATGAGTTTATTACCTCCGAAGCGTTGTTTGCAGCTTTGTTGACGAATAATGATAAAACAGCGCGATTGCTGCGCGAAAATAATATCAATGAAGACGTTGTTAAAAAAACCATTGCGAATTTGCGCAAAGGCAAAAAAGTAAACGATGCGGGTGCAGAAAACCAATACAATGCGCTCTCAAAGTTCGGAATAAATTTGAACGAGCGAGCTGAAAATGGCAAATCAGATCCGATCATTGGTCGCGATGATGAGATACGCCGCGTGTTGCACATTTTAAGTCGTCGCCAAAAAAACAATCCCATCATTATTGGTGAAGCGGGTGTTGGTAAAACGGCGATTGTTGAAGGTATTGCGCACCGAATTGTACGCGGCGACGTACCACAAAGTCTTCAAACAAAAAAAATTTATACTTTAGATATTGCAGCTTTATTAGCGGGTGCAAAATACAAAGGTGATTTTGAAGAGCGTTTAAAATCGGTGGTGAATGAAGTGGAACAAGCTGACGGTGAAATCATTTTATTCATTGATGAAATTCACACTCTCATTGGTGCGGGCGGTGGCGGAGGTGCTTTAGACGCAGCTAATATTTTAAAACCTGCCCTTTCACGGGGACAATTGCGGACTATTGGTGCAACTACTCTAGATGAATATCAAAAATATTTTGAGAGCGATAAAGCTTTAGCGCGCCGTTTCCAACCCGTATATGTTGATGAGCCAACCGTTGAAGATACGATTTCGATTTTGCGCGGATTGAAAGAGCGTTACGAAAATTATCATAAAGTGCGCATTTTAGATGAAGCACTTGTTGCAGCTGCCGAACTTTCGAATCGCTATATTGCCGATAGACATTTGCCTGATAAAGCGATTGACTTGATTGACGAAGCAGGTGCGCGTTTGCGTCTCGAACTCGATTCAGTGCCTGAAGAGGTGGATGAATTGGATCGTCGCATTCGTCAGTTAGAGATTGAGCGCGAAGCAGTGAAACGCGAAAAAGATCAGAATACTTTGAAAGTGTTGAATGAGCAGATTACCGAACTGAAAGAAAAATATACCGCTATTAAAGCGCGTTGGGAAGAAGAGCGCGGTATTGTGGAAGAAATTCAAGCTACTAAACAGCGTATGGAAGCTTTGGAATTACAAGCTCAAAAAGCAGAGCGCGAAAGTAATTTCGAAATGGTGGCGCGTATTCGTTACGGCGAAATTAAATTAGAAGAACAAAAACTGCATAATGTAGAGGATAAACTCAAGCTGCTATCGAAGGAAAGTAGAATGACGAAAGAAGAAGTCAATGCGGATGATATTGGCGAAGTTGTTTCGCGTTGGACGGGAATCCCTGTCACTAAAATGCTGCAAAGCGAGCGCGATAAACTCATCAGTTTAGAAGAAACTTTGGCTGAACGCGTAGTCGGTCAACGCGAAGCAACTGAAGCTGTAGCTGATGCTATTCGCCGTTCGCGCGCAGGTTTACAAGATGCAAAACGTCCGATGGGTTCGTTTTTATTTTTAGGTCCAACGGGTGTTGGTAAAACGGAACTCGCTAAAGCCTTGGCTGAAGTTTTATTCGATGATGAAAATGCCATGACGCGCATTGACATGTCTGAATATCAAGAAAAACACAATGTTGCGCGATTGGTCGGTGCGCCTCCTGGTTATATTGGTTACGAAGAAGGCGGTCAACTCACCGAAGCCGTTCGTCGCAGGCCGTATCAAATCGTTTTGCTCGATGAGATTGAAAAAGCGCATCCCGATGTGTTTAATATTTTACTCCAAGTTCTTGAAGATGGCAGATTGACTGATAATAAAGGTCGAGTTGCAAATTTTAAAAACACGATTGTTATTATGACATCTAATGTGGGTTCGGATAAAATTCTCGATAATTTTGACGGCTTGGAAAATGTTTCAGAATCGAAACGCCAGCAAATTATTGAAGCGACTCACAAAGACGTGATGAACATTCTAAAAAACACTTTGCGTCCAGAGTTTTTGAATCGTATTGATGAAATTATTGTTTTCCATCCTCTGAGCAAAAATGAAGTAAAAGCGATTCTCAATATGCTCATTAAAGATTTGAATGAGAAATTAGACAAACAAGGTTTGTTTGTTTTCCCAACGGATGCAGCGTTTGATTGGTTAATACGAGATGGTTACGATCCGCAATTTGGTGCACGTCCGTTACGCCGTTTGCTTCAAAAAGAAATTGTGAATGAGCTTTCTAAAGAAATTCTTAAAGGTAATTTTGCTAAAGGCGATAAAATTGTGGTAGATGTGAAAAATGATAAATTAACTTTTGAGAAAAAGTAATGATTTTTGATGAATAGTTAGAATTTTCAAACCTCGTCTCTGCTTGTAGGGACGAGGTTTTTTGTTTTAAAACGTTGGTAATGTCATACCAATGTAAAAGGACTGTCACACAAATGTCATAAAGAAGTTTGGGTATTGTAATCGGGTTTTAATTGGTTGAAGTTTGAAGAAAATTATAAATCATGAAGAAAAATTTATTCATTTCAACAAGTTTCCTGCTTCTTTCCTTGCTATTTATAAATGCAACTTCGAAAGAACTCGCGTCAACTTATAAAGCAAATTTTAAAAACAATACACAAAGTTTAACAAAAGTTGTTATAGAGAAACAACTTGGGCGTAAACTCAATTTCAAAGAAAGAGTAGCTTGGTTTGTTGCCAAAAAAGAATTGAAAAAGCTTTACGCAACCAATGAAACCAAAGAGGTGAATACCAATGCAATTATCGGTTTAATATTCGCACATATTTTCCCACCTATTGGAATTATTTTTTGCCTCATAGCTTTAAGCCAAATAAACAAAAATCCAGAAAAATATTCTGGCAAAGGGCTTGCAAAAGCGGTGCTGATTATATCAATAGTCGAAACAGTGTTACTAATCGTTGCAATCATCGCACTTAGTTCCTTAACTTTTCCAACTTGCACATGTAATTGGTTTGACATTCGTTAAAAAACTAAAAAATTATAAATCATGAAGAAAAATTTATTCATTTTATTAAGCTTTTTGCTGCTTTCCTTGCTTTTTATCAATGCGACTACAAAAGCACCCACGCCAACTTATAAAGTTAATGAAAAATTAAATTTGCAAAAACTAACACGTGCAGGCATTGAAGCTCAAATTGGAAACAAATTTATTTTTAAAGAGTGTAATTGCGTGAGGTGTATCGGTTTTGCCGCACACTTGGTTTCAAAAAATAATTTTTAAATTGTTATTGTTATTATTGCTTGTTGAACTGTGGGAAACGCGTTATCTC
>JAYWBA010000226.1:0-26863 GCA_043781915.1 Saprospiraceae bacterium | reverse complement strand
GTCCAATATTCCCATTGAATGATGCTTGTGTGTGCAAAACAAAAGTCTCATTTCTTTCGGAATATTTTTTATATTTCTAAAAGTTTAAACAACTTCAGATTTAAAAAGCCCGTGCCGCGCGCACAGCTGCTTTCCATTTTTTATACAACAAATCGCGATTTGTTTTTGTCATATTGGGCATAAAGAATTTATCCACTTTTCTATGATGTGCGATATCGTTTAAATCTTTCCAGTAACCGACTTGTAAACCCGCGAAATACGCTGCACCAAGTGCGGTTGATTCTTGCATAACAGGTCGTTCAATAGGTACGTGCAAAATATTGGATTGAAATTGCATCAAGAAATTATTCGCCACCGCGCCACCATCAACGCGCAACGTTTTAAGTTTTGTTTTCGATTCACGCACCATCACCATTAAAACATCTTTGGTTTGGTATGCAATACTTTCTAAAGTTGCGCGCGCAATATGCGCTTTGGTAGTGCCTCGTGTTAATCCAAATATAGCACCGCGCACACTCGAATCCCAATAAGGTGTGCCCAAACCCACAAACGCTGGAACAAAAACAACCCCACCGCTTGAATCAACATTATTCGACATTTTTTCTGTGTCAGAAGCCTGTTCAATGATTTCGAGATTATCGCGTAAGAATTTAACCGCAGAACCCGCCACAAAAACCGAGCCTTCAAGCGCATACGTAATTTCATCGTTCAATCCCCAAGCAATAGTTGTGAGCAAACCTTTATGCGATGTAATAGCTTGCGCGCCCGTGTTCATCAGCATAAAACAACCCGTACCATACGTATTTTTGGCATCGCCCGTTTCGAAACAAGTTTGACCAAACAGGGCAGATTGTTGATCGCCCGCCATGCCTGCAATGGCAATATCGTCTCTGCCAAAAATATCTTTGCGCGTTGTACCAAAATTATGCGAGCAATTATGTACAGTCGGTAGCATCGAAGGAGGTACTTTTAAAGCGGCACAAATTTCAGCATCCCATTTTTTTTCGTGTATATTATATAACATAGTGCGCGAAGCGTTGGTATAATCTGTAGCGTGCGTTTTTTCGTTGCTTAAATTCCAGAGCAACCACGTGTCGATAGTCCCGAAGAGCAAATCGCCATTTTGCGCTTGTTGTAAAGTGCCAGCGACATTATCAAAAATCCATTTAATTTTTGAACCCGAGAAATACGCATCAACGAGCAATCCCGTTTTTTCGTGAATAGATTTAGCTAAACCCGCCTCTTTAAGTGCCTCGCATTGTGGCACAGATTGACGACTTTGCCAAACAAGCGCATTGTAAACTGGTACGCCTGTATGTTTATTCCAAACCACAGTCGTTTCGCGTTGGTTTGTAATACCCACCGAAGCAATGTTTTCACCACCGACCTTATAAATCACTTCATTCACCGCCCAACGAATGGTATCTAAAATTTCCATCGGGTTGTGTTCTACCCAACCTTCTTTCGGAAAAATTTGCTCAAACTCTTTTTGAGCAGTAGTAATAATGTGCCCGTGTTTATCGAAAACGATAGCGCGGGAACTGGTTGTGCCTTGATCGATAGCGAGAATATATTTCATCAAATGCGTATTTTTTTTAGAAAAATTATTTATTGGGCTAAATTATGAAATAATTCTATGGTGAGAAACTTATTCGTATAGGCTATTCTTTTAAAACCGAAAACAATGTAAAAAATTTTAACTTTTGTGTCCTTTTGAGTCTTTTGTGGTTAAAATTATAGCTTTCTTTCACCGCAAAAGACTCAATAGCTGAAAGTCGAGTCGATTACGAATTGCGTTCCTAATTTGCTATAGTTCGTAATCGATTTAACTATAAGCTAAATTGTTAAATATTTCTTAAAACAGATGCCAAGTTGTGTTGTATTTACCTTTTTTATCTATTTTTGATGTTTTTAGTGCAGTTTCATGCTAGGCACTACAATCATATAAACAATTTGGGCAAACAAAATTCATGTAAAGATAGATGTATGCACACAGTTAGCAACGTCAATAAAACTAATTTCCAACTCAAAAGTTTGAGTTTGGCGATTCTCATGATTTTCGCTTTACTGACCAAAGAATTACATCATCTTGACCCACTTCACAATGCAGTCGTCAAAAGTTGCGCTACAACCGATGCCGATAATTATAGAATGCACTTACATGGTGCTGATTTCATAGCGCATCAATGTTCTCTGTGCGATTTTACTTTTTCTGTTTACGAATTTCATTTACCCACAAAAAGTGATGCTCAGGTTGAAAAGATTCAACCCCTACTTTTAATACCACGTTACGCATCATTCATCTCTAATAACTCCTATCTTTTCCAATCGCTTCGTGCACCACCTATTGTTTAAGTAATTGATAATAGAAAAATAGGAATAATAATTCCTATTTTCCTAAGTTGTAAAACCTTTTTTACTTTCGATATTTCTTGTTAGGGGTACACATATACCCTGTCACAGATATATCAATAACAATCCTTTAGTCATGGTCACAAAGCTAAATTTAGTCTTAAATTTTTTTTTGATATTGAGTTATTTCAATCCCTTATTTGGGATTAATCTGAAAAAAAATCCTATTGGTGCAAATACGCTTTCAGGTATAATTACCAACCAAAAAGATAAAACAACACTCATTGGAGCATCCATTCATATTCACGATTTAAAACTCGGCGCAACGACTGATGACAATGGTTTTTATTCTTTTTCGGATCTTCCCAAAGGCACTTTTGAAGTTGAATTTAGTTTTGTCGGATTTAAAACCCTCAGTGCCCCCATCACGATTAACGGCGATACCAAATTCAATATTGAACTCAGAGAATCTGCCATTGAAGAGTCGGAAGTTGTAGTAACAGGCGTATCGAAAGCTACACAAGCGCGCAGAAGCCCAATTCCGATTCTATCAGCAAAACACGAATATCTCGACACGCATTTAGAAACCAATATTATTGATGGTATCGCAAAACTTCCAGGTGTATCAGCTGTAACTACAGGACCTAACATATCAAAACCATTTATTCGCGGCTTAGGATACAACCGTATTTTAACTTTGTTCGATGGAGTTCGTCAAGAAGGTCAACAGTGGGGAGATGAACATGGTATTGAAGTGGATCAATACAATATCGACCATGCTGAAGTGGTTAAAGGTCCTGCCAGTTTGAGTTATGGCTCGGATGCTTTGGCAGGCGTAGTGAATCTCATACCAACGCCCACCGCACCTGACGGACAAATGGTTGGCAATTTTTTATCCGAATATCACAGCAACAACGGTTTAATTGGCGTATCGGGTATGCTTGGCGCATACAATAATGGTTTTGAATGGATGGCACGGCTTTCTCACAAACAAGCAACCAATTATCAAAATGCAATTGATGGCAGAGTGTATGGCACCGCTTTTAATGAAACCGATGCGAGTGCATCGTTAGGTTTACATAAAAAATGGGGCTATTCGCACTTGCAACTCTCGCTTTACAATGATGAACAAGAAATTCCGGACGGCAGCCGCGACGAAGCCACTCGAAAATTCACTGTTCAAACCACAGAAATTGATACAGCACCGCGCCCAATAGTCTCTGACGCTGCCTTAAAAAGTTATACTATTACGCCGGTACACCAATTGGTACAACATTATCGCGCCGCTCTTAATAATAATTTTATTATCGGAGATGGGCAGTTGAATGTTAATTTGAGCATTCAACGCAGTGTGCGCCGCGAATACAGTCATCCTGAATATATAGAGGTGCCGGGTTTATATTTACAACTCAATACTTTTGGTTATGACATTAAATATGCGCTTCCAGAAAAAAACAAATGGAATTTGGTATTAGGAACTAATGGTTTTGTGCAGTCTAATGATGTCAACCAAGGGACAGATTTTATTATTCCGAGTTACAACCAATTCGATTTGGGTGTATTTTTCTTGGCTAAACGAAGTTTCGATAAATTAGATGTCGCAGGTGGTATTCGATACGACACACGCTTTTTTTCGAGTGACGCACTTTACACAAAACCCAATAAACTGACAGGGTTTACGGAATTTGCTTCCGATACATTAGGTGCAGATAAAATTTATTCGGCACAAACAACACGATTTTCGGGTGCATCGGGTAGTCTGGGTCTAACCTATAATTTTAGTAAAGAACTGTCTTTAAAATTGAATGTCGCGCGCGGTTATCGCGCACCCAATATTTTAGAAATTTCTGCCAATGGCGTGCACCCAGGCACCAATATTTATCAAATTGGAAATCCATATTTTGTTCCAGAATTCAGTATTCAAGAAGATTTTGGTATCACTTATGCGTCGAACATCTTTTCAGCATCGCTGAGTTTATTCAATAACCACATCGATAATTTTATTTACAATGAAAAATTAAACTCTGTTTTCGGTGGTGATTCCGTTATAGTAGCTGGCAATCAAACGTTTAAATTTCAGCAAGGCAATGCCAATTTATTTGGTGGTGAATTTACACTCGATATTCATCCAATACCAGAATTGCATTTTGAAAACAGTTTCTCTGTGGTTTACGGCAATAATGCGGGCAGTACTGATAGCACACGCTATTTACCTTTTATTCCGCCCTTACACGGCACTTCTGAATTACGTTATACTACAGCGTTTACAAAATCGCATATTTCAAATGCGTTTATTTACACCGAATTACAATATTATGCTACTCAAAATCGCGTATTCAGTGCTTACGGTACTGAAACACCCACAGTGGGATATTTGCTAACTAATATTGGACTTGGTGCAACTTTTTTGAATAATAAAGGAAATCCAGCACTTAAACTTTCTGTTATCGGTAATAATATTTTCGATGTGGCTTATCAAGATCATTTAAGCCGTTTAAAATATTTTGAACCGTTTCCGAGTGATACGCGAGGAACAAATGGCATTTACAATATGGGGCGTAATTTGGCTGTGAAAGTTAGTGTGCCTTTTTAATGGTTTATTCCATTAATCATTAAAAAATCCTTTTGTTCTGGGTAATGCCATCCGTACAAGTCATCATCGTCTGGAAAGTTAAAAACAACGGATTGCACACCATTTTTAATTTCTTTCTCGAATCTTTCTTTAACAATTGACATCGGGAAAGCTCGCGGATTTTGCGCATCGGTGTAATACTTTTCAAAAATATTGCTTAGTAAATCTCCCGTTAATGCTATATCTGCTTCAATATTCGGGTTGCCAAATATAGAGTCCTCAGAAATAACAATACAAGATGAGGGATGAGTTATGAGTGATGAGTCTCGCTTCTCATACCCCATCACTAATCCCTCGTCTCTCTTTTTATTCTCCAATTTCTGGTGCAAATTCAAATCTTCAACAGGATAACCTTTAATCATCACGCGTAGTTTCATACTCGGTTTTCTGCGCGAAAAAGTTTTGTACAATTTTTTAGCGTGTTCGATGAAACAATTTTTATCCATATAGCGTGAAGCAGATAAAATTGTCATAGCCTCAGTGCCCGTTATTTTGAGATTGTCGAACCGTCGTAAAGTATAAATTTTGCGAAGTGCCTTTCTCACTTCATTCGATTTTAAAATCGCTTTTGTTAGATTAGCATCCGTAATTTTTTCAGAAGTAACGCGCTCAATTTCTGCTTTTAGCTCTAAGGTCCTTTCCAAGCTATACGATTTCGATAATTCGCTGGGAGTTTGCAGTATATCGAACAAATAAATAGGTGGGATTTTTTCGCCAAAACCTTGTCTGATGGCTTCTTTTAAGTACAAATACAATTTATGTTCCGCTTCAGATGTGCGTGAAATTATCAGTAATTTTAAGAACGACCAATCGCCATTCAAAATACTGCTGTATAGAAAACGTGTTCGTTTATCGAATGTAGGCTCCATTGTGGAATCGCCATGCTGGGAGGTCATTGTATTGGTAAAACCGCCATGCAACAAAATAGGAGATCCATTCGCGGCTTCAATCAATTCTGTTGGTATATTGACCGAAGTGTATCCAATTGGAATGCCTTTCTGTTGATTTACAAATGTTGTAGAGCCGCCATGCTTGGTAGTTTCATACTTGATGGTTTCATGTTTTGCATGTTCTGGTGTAACGGTTTCTTGCTTAGAGCCACCATGCTTGGCAGCTCTAAGCAAGAAATCACCCGCTTTTTTTCGCATTTCCACACCATCCCAATCACGCCCATCTACCATATCCGTCCAAATTTCCATCGTCGGAATACCTAGCGCTTCCAGAGCATTTTTGATGAAATAACTGCCTGTGGCAGAAGGTCGAGAACCTTTGGGTATGAGCACAAAAGCGGCATCGATGCGGTGTTTTTTTGCTTGGTCGGCAATCCATTCATTCGCCCAAGGTGGGTTGTGCAATTGCTCATTCATGCTCACCACGCGACTCGCTAATGCGCGCATTGGGTCATCTAAACCATAACGAATATAGCCATCAGGTCCAAAAGCCAAATACATCGACCAAACAAATACAGCACCATATTCTTCTTCAAAAGCGGTATAAAAATCCGTATCGTGCCATAAACCTGCACCCACCCACATCAATCGCAATTTTTCATCGGGGTAAGCAGCAATACCATTTTCTACGCGCGTCTTCACTTCATCTCTAAATGCTTTGGCATGATTCACTGCCCACTCACTACCTCTATGCCATTGTGCGGTCATCACATTGCTGATTTGTTCTGCCATTCGAACGGGAGTTTTGGGTGCAGTGCAAATCATTTCGCGCACTTCTTCGAGGTATTCTTCTTGCACGTTCACTTGCTCCATGCGTAAACGCAAAGCATTTATGTCAAATTTTTTACCCGTTATTTTTTCTAATTCAATCACTAAACGCTCTTGTTGCGCCACCATAAAATCAAGTCGATGTGGCTGAAAAAGGTTTTCCCAGTTGTGCCTACTCATTTCCCACCAGCGCGGCGGCAAATGGGTAGCAGCTGTGCTATCTAATGGGAAGAAAAGCGTATCGAATTTTTTTGCCCATATTTCGAAAACTTTCTGAATACAATCGCAAGTTAAACGGGCAGACATAATAGCAGGTTTGGGTAAACCTCCCCAAGGTGCCCTTTCAGGGTTGTTATCGAGGGTGCAAGCTAAACCGAGGCTACAATAACTACATAAGTTTTTATGGAACCCAAGTTCTGTGCGCTTATCTAAGTAATAAGGTGCCAACTTTTTGGCAGAAATGATGGCTGCCCACCATTGGTTACTCACCACTGGCATATCCATTAAATAGAATAATTCCATGGGCATATCTGCTTGTACAATCGCATAGGGTTTTTGGTTTTCAAAAACATCTTTCCTAAGTTTTGAAAACCACGCTTTTTGATATTCCGACGCTGCTTTAGTGCAAGCTAATTGTTTATCTTGAGACATAATTCAATTTCGGATTTAGGAATTCGGATTTCGACTGGCTACATAGTTTATTTCCGAAATCCGACATCCGAATTCCGAAATTTACTAAGCCATATTATTTCAATCAATGCAATGGTAACAATAGAAGCAATCATATACCATCCTGCATTAAAACCTTTTGTAGAATCTTTTAATATACCCAACATTTGTGGACCTAAGTAACCAAAAATACCAGCTACCAGACTCATCACACCCATTACATTGCCCATTTCACGCCCTTTCAAAACTTCACCTGCAATGCTATATACTTGATTGGTGGATGTAAAACCAAAAGCTAAAGTCAGAATGGCTGCCAATTTGAAAACGTTTATATCCGAGCTTGCTAAAAAACAAACAGATGGAATGACGATAATCGCTAAACTACCCATGACGTACCATTTATTGTATTTATCCATTAAAAAACCATAGAGCAAGTTAATAAAAATAGCACACAAATAGCCTGTGCTAATAATCCAACCTGTGCCGACGCTATCCATTCCAAAATTTGCTTTTGCTGCTGATGGAACGTAATAAGTCACGGTTAAAGCAGCCATACCCATCATAGCAACTAAAAAAGCTAATGCCCAGACAATGGGCATTTTAAAAGCGTTAGGTGTTTTGCTTGCTTCAGTTGATTTTTCTCCTAAATCGTGCATACTGCCAACTTCTCCCTGAGAGGCACGGCGGTAAAAAAAAATAATTATCAAAAGTCCAATCAAATCGGTAACAATATAGCCCATGAAGCCATAGCGCCAACCGAAATTTTTTGCCAAACCGCCAGCTAATGGTGCGCCAATAACAGAAGCTAAAGATGAAACAGCACCCACTATGCCCATACTCCGACCTTTCAATGAAGAAGGTGCGTGCAGTGCAATGGCGGTTAAAATACAAATGAATGCAAAGCGATAACCACTTATCCAAACTGCCCGACCAACAAGTGCAAAATTATAATCGGTTGTTTGGGCTAAAAGTTGTAAGCCCAGAATAACAACTAAGGTTGCACCAATTAATACTTTTTTCTCGCCAAACTTTTTCACAGCCAATCCAGCAGGAATACTGAGTATGATTGCGATAATGCCGTACATACCTGTGAAAAATCCCAGTTGACTAAAAGTGAGTTTAAATTCTTTTTGAATAGCGGGCAAAAGTGGCGAAAATCCCAAATTTGACATTTGTAAGCACAACATAGCGAATAGTGCCGCCACGAATGGCACTATCCACTTTCGTTGGTCGTTGTTAGTTATTCCTTGTCCAATGATGGTGGTTTGCATGATATAGTTTAATGTAGAGCCGTCCCAACGCGTAGGGACGGCTGTGCCTCTAAATAATTTTATTCGCTTTCATTGCTTTAATTTTATCGTCCGAGTACCCTAAAAATTCTTTATAAATTAATTCGTTTTGTTCACCTAAATCAGGTGCTTCTTTATCGAAACCGATTTGCGCATTCGACATTTTAAACGGCATTCCCATTCCCATCACATCATCTGTATTTCCATATTTTGGATGAGAAAGGAGGATTGTCTCGCCTCGATTTATGACGTTTTGGTCGCGCACGGCTTCGTTCGGATTGCGAACTTCAGCAGTTGGAACGCCTCCATCGTTAAGTATTTCAACCGCATCGAAAGTAGTGTGCGACAATGTAAAGACTCTAATAATTTTATTTAAAGCCTTTTCATTTTTCACACGGGCATCTCTTGATGCAAAACGTTTATCCAAACCCAATTCAGGCTTGCCAATAACTTTAAACAGATTTTTTGCAAATGTTTCCGTTGGGGCAGCAATGGTAATAAATCCATCGCTCGTTGGGAACATCCCAAACGGCGCTAAACGCGGTACCGTTTGACCGGTTCTTTGCGGCACACCGCAGCGTTCTAATATATCGAAGGGCTCACAAGCTACCATCATTGTGAGCGCGCCGAGCATAGAAACATCTACAAATTGACCCACACCAGTGTTCTGACGTTGCTGCAAAGCAGCTAAAACACCTATCACTCCAAATAATGGGGCATTCATATCGGCAAAAGGAACACCCACGCGGATTGGTGGATCGTCTTGGTCGCCCGATGTCATCATTACGCCACTCATGGCTTGTATGATGGAATCCATCGCTTTTCTATTACCTGAATTTTCATCGCTTCCAAAACCAGTAATGGCGCAATAAATTAAGGCAGGATTTATTTTTTGAGCAAAATCATAACCCAATCCCAACCGATCTAAAGTGCCTTTGCTGAAATTTTCAACTAAAATATCTGCTTTACGGATTAAATCGCTTAAAATTAATTTCGCTTCGGGGTGTTTTAGATTTAAAGTAATACTTTCTTTATTCCGCAAGCGGTTTAAAGCCGAAATGGATATATCGTCTGCATTTTCTTTTGTCAAAGTCGCGCCGTTTTTACCCAAATATGGAGCATTGTTTCTGGAAACATCGCCACCTTCGATTTTTTCAATTTTTATGACGCGAGCACCTAGACCTGCTAAAATAAATGTCGCAAATGGACCAGCCAATGCCGATGTCATATCTATTACCGTTATCCCTTCTAAAGGCTTTGTCATTAATGGTTAATTTTTTAATGGTTAATGGTTAATTATTAATGGTTAATGGTCGCGAAAATTAACCATTAACCATTAATAATTAACCATTAACCATTAGTTTTAAGTTTACAGATAATATTCCCCACTCGGGCCAACGTGTCATGTGTATTTCACCAAACTGCTCAATATCAGACGTTTTTTCTAAAACTTCCTCTAAAACAATCCGTAGCATCAGCCTTGCTAAGGGTGCGCCTGCGCAATAATGCGGACCAGCGCCAAATGCCAAATGTTGGTGAATATTGGGGCGATTTAGAATAAAAGTATCGCCATCAGGAAAAACTGATTCATCTCTGTTGGCAGATGAATAGACCAGCGCAATAGGCTCATCTTTTTTTATTAATCTACCACCAATTTCAACATCTTTATTGGCTGTTCTGGCAAAACCTTTATACGGCGTGAAAAGACGCAAGTATTCTTCAACAGCCGCAGGAATTAGGGCTTTATTATGTCGTAAAAGGTGTTGTACATCTTTGTTTTCGGCTAAATGCACCATGATACAACCTATAAAAACACTCGGTGCCACCATGCCAACTACTATCATTTGCCTAATAGTTCCTAAAATCATTTCATCGGGTAAAAATTTACCTTCGTGCTTTGTTTTAAGAAGTGCTGCCGTTAAATCATCTTTTACATTGAGTGGGTGCTCTTTCCTACTTTTAATAATATCGCGCGCAATTTCATACAAATATAAACTGCTCACTTTCATCCCTTCACCGTCTCCGTTTTGAACTGCCACCGTAAATCCATAAGTCGCTTCGCGAATTTGGAGACCTAAATCAGGCGAGAGGTTGAAAAATTCTGAAAAAACAAACCCAGGTAGTTTATTCGTAAAATCGGTACAGAAATTACATTCGCCTTTTTCTAAAATCGGTTTCAATAAATTATTAATAATGTCGCGAACTGGTTTTTCGAGCGCATTTATTTTAGCGTCAGTGAAAAAGCGATTAATGGTTCTGCGATACGGCGTATGATCGGGTGGATCGAGATGCAATGGTGGTCGGCGACCCGTAAATGCAATTTTCGGCACAACGTTCTGAACCGATGTGATGTAAGTATCAGTTTGTTTTAGCACTTCTTGAACATCTTCATATTTAAACAATGCCCAAAAGCCATTCCAATCAGTACTGTGGGCTACGGGGCATTTGCCACGCATATTTTTATAAATTTCATGCGCTGAAGTAAAAGTTTCGGCGGCTTGTGGATCAAAATCTTGCATATTAATTAATGGTTAATGGTTAATGGTTAATGGTTAATGGTTAATGGTTAATCTGAAAAAATTAACCATTAACCATTAATCATTGACCATTATTTGAATATTTTCTGTACAAAATCGTAAAAATTTCTTCTGAACACATTTTGACGGTGTCCGCCTTCTTCTTCAATATATTGAAACTTAATCCCGTTTTTTTCAAAAAGTTTGCGCGTGTTTTTACCGTTGTTGTAAGCAACAGGGTCTTTATTACCCATGTAAAAAGTATAATTTTTAATCTTGTTCAATTCTGGATTTTTTAAAACAGCGCTATTTTCTGATTCTAAAGTATTAATGACTGACGGAAAATACCCAGTACCCATGGGTGCTACGTAATCAAATTTTTCAGGGCTGAACAGTGAAATATTCAAAACCTGTACACCGCCCATCGATAAACCAGCGATGGCGCGGTCGGAACGTTTTGTAGAAACATTGTAGTTTTGTTCAATCAATGGAATGATGTCTGAAAAGAAATCTTTTAAAAATGGATCCTTTTCGAGCCCTGCAGCCATCCATTCAGTTGGAAGTGGCGTTTGCCCAGATGGCATAACCACAATCATGTTTTGAATTTTGCCTTCAGCATAAAGATTATCTAATATAAAATTTGCTCTACCAATAGTTGTCCAAGTGGCATCGTTACCACTGCCACCATGCAGTAAATAGAGTACGGGTAATTTTTCTTTTATTTTGTGGTAATTGGGTGGAAAATAAATGTGCAAACGTCTATCTAAATTCAATGATTTAGAGTGATACCAAACTTTTTCTATTGTGCCATGCGGTACATTGCGCTCAGCTAAAAAAGCAGATTCTGCGCCTGGTAGTACAAATAAATTCGCCACGCCACTCATTGATTCCCTTAATAAAGCATTGCGAGGGTCAATAGTTCTAACACCATCAACAGTAAATTCGTAAGAATACAAATCGGGTTTTAAAGGTCCTAAAATAACCGACCACATACCTGAGGCATCTTTTTGCATCTTAGTTGTATCGGGTGCAGCCGTAAAATCGCCGTTGATAGATACTTCCGTCGCTTTTGGCCCTTTAATGCGAAACAAAACTTTGTTGTCAGGCAGAATTATGACCGATTGCATGGTGTCGCTCAATCGCGGAGGAGTAACGGGTACTTGAGAGGCAACGTAAGTATTTAACTGTTCGTTAAAAAAATTAAACACACTCGGCAAAACCAATGCTACCATATCGCCATGATTGGCTACAACTTCCATGTAGTGACTTTTAAAACCTTTATCAGTTAAATATTTTGCCAATAAACGACTGCCTTCTAACGATGCGGGTGCCAGTGTGCCTTCAGAAACAAAAATAGGTTTTGTTTTTATTTTATCGAAAGGATAATTTTTTTCATCAATAAAAGGTCCAGACATCGGTGCCAAAGCTTTCCACAGTTCAGCATTCTTAGCACCCAAATACCAAGTGCCACCGCTTCCCATAGAATGTCCCATCAAAAAAATATTGTCTTTATCAATCTTGTAATCTTTTTTAACAATATCAAGCACATTCATAACGTCTTTCTCGCTTAATTCTAAAGTTTTCCATCTCGACGAGTCAATACTTAGACGCAGTTTTTCTACTTCATCTTGTTTGCCGAATACGGCAGGTAATCTTAAAAAACTTCCGTAAGCACCTGTCGGACTAAACCCTAAAGGCGAAACCAAAATATAACCATACTTTTCAGCCAATTTAAAAAGCAATCTGTTATTTTTGTCAACATATTTGTTTTCATCGCTGTTGCCACCATGCAACATCACGATTAATGGAAAACTTTTTTTGCCATGGTAAGTACTTGGGACATACAAACGATACGGCATTTTAGAATTAGCTTCAGTAAACCAATATGATTTTTTTAAATCACCCGTAGAACCCGCACTTGAATCCAATTTTGTTTCAGGAATTGAAATCGTTTCAACCGACTTTAATATCTCTTCAAGGTTTTGTGCCTGCAAGATCAATGTGCAAAAGGAAATAAAAAAAACTAGCTTTAGTCTAAGAAGCATAAATACTTTTTAATTTTTTTGATGATACCAACGCAAAATTTGTGTATACACTAACCTTGTGTAAAATTGAGATAAATAATAGTTAGTTTAATATCTTTTTTCGCCAAAAACTTATTTCAGGTATTAGGTATCAGGAATCAGGTGTCAGGTTTTCGAGTGGCTGATACCTGATACCTATTTAATTTGTATCGTCACCCTACGGTTATTAGCATCATTAATACCATCGCAAGGTTCAGATGTATTTTTAAATTGAACATGTATTGTATTGGATAATAAACCCAATTGAGTTAATATACCACCAATTTTTTTCGCACGGACTTCAGCCATATTGGATTTTTCAACCATTTTATTTCCGTTCGAAAGCAAAGTGGTGGCGCGATAACCATAAACTTCAATCTTTGTAGCTTTAATGAGTTTAGCGATCCTTACAGCTTCACTGACAATAAGTGTTGTATGTAAAGTTAAATAGTCGCTGTCAAAATTGAAAGGAATAATAAATTCACGTTGACTATCAGGCAAAGGTTCTCTCGATGCTGGGGGAATTGCGTTCGGTGGTTCAAGACCATCTTCTGGAGGAAGAAGTGTATTGCAATTGCGGTCTATCTCTTGCATGACAGAAATCCTAACAGGCTTTAACGGGATACCACCGCAAATACGCGGCTCATTACTTATTGTGCCTTCAACCAACACTTGGTGGTTTAATTGTGGTGGATAAAATGCAGAGTTCGTTCTGCCTTGTTGTCCTAAATAATATAATTCACCATCGTATTTGGCTAACCAACAAGGGAGGGTTTTAGAATCTCGAATGATGGGGCAAGATACGAAATTAAGTTGACGAGTGATAGTGGACAGTTGATAGTCGTCTGAATCGCGGATTACGCTGATTGAAGGAATTTTTACAGATGTGGCATCACCTAAATGAGAAGCTATATCTGTCATTTTCTGCGTAATCCGCGATTCAGACAACGAACCACTATGATTGTAAGCTGGCAATAGAAGATTAATAATGACTATTAAAATACAGTTCATATTTATGTTTTTAACGAAGGCTATGAGCATTCATCAAGTTACGAGAAGGCTGATACCTGATTCCTGACACCCGACTCCTTATTACAATACACTCAAAAAACTCTCTAAATCCACTTTATCTTGCTCACTCAACTTCATATCAAATCGACGGTCGTAATAATCAATGAGTTCGCGAAAGTTTTTAGCAGAACCATTGGCGAAATAGGGCGCGCGCGCCGCAAGTCCGCGAAATTGTTGCATCACGATAGAACCAATATCAGCACATTTACCTGTTACTAAAGCACGCCCTGGGTCGTTGGTGTAAATTACTCGACCAAGATACGGATGTGGTGGAGCAGATTTATCGCAAGTGCATTTAAAAACAGGTAGAGACGTTGCATGCAACGTCTCTACCTTGGTAGTGAAAGCTGATACCTGACTGCTGCTTTCCAAAAGTGTATTCTCTGTCCATGTCGGATAATTGGTTGTTCCTAAATCAATCCAACCTGGCGCGAGATCTTGTCCTGTCATTTGTCCGTTATGGCAGGTTGTACAACTCCGTCTAACTGGATTTCCTAAACCAATACTGTTAACATGCGTTACATCTCTAATCCAAAACTCGCGAAACATGAAAATATCATTTCCTCGTGCCACCGATGCGCGAAAAGCTTTTTGAGCCATGAGCTTTGAGCTATGAGCTGTGAGCTGTGAGCTATCACGTGAAGGCTCATAGCTCATAGCTAATAGCTCAGAGCTTGACATTTTCCAATTTTCGAACCAGTGAAAAATCGGATCGCGGTTATTATTGCCCAGAACGTGTACTTTACCCGACAATAAGTTTTTTGTACCTAAGCCAGCGGGTTCGTTTTTTTCAACCAAACTACCGCCCCATTTATCAAAACTTTGAGCTACATAAATCTGATTTTCAAAATTTAAAATTTGTTGCAATTGCTGTTTAGAAAGTCCAATATGTCCTTCTAAATGTTCTTCGTAAGCATTAACAGCTTGTTGCTTTAAAGTATAAAGCCTCGAATCAGCCATTAAATTCATGCCAACGGTTAAGCCTGTCTCTAAGTCAGTTACTGCTAAAGTACCTGTTTTAATATTGAAAACAGGGTCGGGTGACATGACATATTTCATATTCGCTACCGGACGCGGTCTTCGAAAAACGGATATATGCGGTGAGGCACTTTTCAAACCATAATCAGGATCTGAATTTACACCTGTTGGGTCCCGCACAACTTCTATGGTAAATTCGGGTTTTATTTCTTTGCCTTTCTCATCTTTTCCGGGCCAAGGCAATGCAATGCGAAACAATCCACGATTGAGCAGTAAGGAATGAGAACTTTCTAAATTTTGGGGCAATTTTGGATTGTTCGAGCCATCAATCGCTGCAAAAATTGGATCAGCCCCTTGCGTAATGCGCCAACGCTTGCGAATAGATTCAACAGAAACACTCATGCCATTGATAGGTTGATGACACGTTACACAAGCACGACCATTTGAACCTATGGGTTCAAAAAATGGATGACCTTTCATCTGAATCTCACCTGATGCGTTTAATATTCCCACTTTACCCAAGTCATTTGGCAAATTCATTTCAGCAGGTATTGTACCACCTTTTCCAGCTTCTATCCAAAAAGTATCAGATGTGGGAGTGATATAACCTACTCGTAGGGAGCACGAAATAGGTTTTACTACACCACTCGTCATTGACTCTTCACTACTGCCATCACTTATAAATGAAAGCCCTATAAATGCAACGACAAAAAATAAGCTAATAATTTTGTATTGTGACATTGAGAGTTTAGTTGACAGGTATCAGGCATCAGGTCTTTTAAACTAACACCTGAAACCCGACCCCTGATACCTGACACCATTTAAAATTGATAAATTAAACTAACCGTAAAATTTCTCGGAAACAGACCCGCACCTGGAATAACTTTACCCACTACCAACGTAGATGGCACTACAAATTGGTCACCGCGCGCATCACCTGCTACTAAACCTCTGGTGTTGGTGATGTTGTAACCATATACATTGAGTTTGAAATTTTTAGTTACATCATAACCTACCATCATATTAAGTGTTGTGTAAGCAGACATTGTTACACTATTTGAGGGTGAAGTGAATCTATCGCCAATATAATTTACAATCAAATTAGCATTTAACTTTTTATAAGTGAAATTAGTTGTTAATTCTAAATTTACAGCAGGTAATGACTCAACGGAATTACCAGACCAATCGTAAGTTTTTCCTTTAATATCATCGCGGACATCTTGACCCGCTGTAAATACAAAATCTGTATATTTAGCATTTTGAATCGTAGTAACTAGACGAAATCCGAGCATTTGTATAGGGCGATAAGACGCTTCTACTTCTGCACTAATGGTTTGTGTTGAGCCAAAAGCAGGGTAACGTACAGTAGCGCCGGCGTTATTGGGTACAAAAAACGTGAGTGCAACATTCTGAACCGTAGCGTAAACCAACGATGCGAACACAGCCACATTATTTTTACCGTACCGATAACCCAATTCGCCTAAATTTATATCTCTCGTTTTTATGAGTGCTGGATTGTATCCAAACAGTGTAATATCGTATATAGAAAGCGCATTGTACGATTTTGTATATCGCCCAAACACAGCAGAGTTCTCGCTCAGTTTTTGGTTTAATCCTGCTGTGTAAGAATAATACGTGTGGTTTTCCTCGTCGAATGGCGTATAACCCGAAATGTAAAAACCTTTACCAGCTGGTGTGGCATTGGTTGCTGTGCCTGCATAAACAGGATTTGAGCCTGTGATATTATCTGCATCCATTCTGACACCAACATTTAAACGCAAACCTTTGGTGAGTTCAACTTCATCTTGAACATAAGCCGAAAGTGTGCGTGTAACACCTACGTTCGATGCTAATGCGCCTTTATTGGTAGTTGCGGTTGTAGCCACATCTGTACCTGTTGTTTTATTAACTAACAAACGACGCGGATTGGGTTTCAATTCTTCAATACCTGCTGCTGTAATTTGTAAATAATTGATGTCGGTATTGTGTAGTCCAAATCCAATAGTGACATCATTATTACCCAATTTTTTTCTGAAATCTAAATAATCAACTAACTGTTTGTCAACGCCGTCGGCAACATTGTAACCTAAGTTGGCAAATAAATCCGTTGGATTAACGTTTACGGGCGTGCCATCTAAATAATAATATTTTTTGGTTGAACCATAAGCCGCCGTAGCATTAAAACCAAGCGCTACGTTCGAATAATTGGTGTATTGATAGCGCAAATGATTATTAATTTGCCAACCATTTATTTCGTAGTGAAATTGAACACCACCATACGTTATTTCGGGGTGCATACCATCTTTATAATCTCGTTTGTATTCAGTACCGTCCGCCAGAGTGAAAGAAAATGCGGTCTCTTGCGGAATGAGTGTTTGTGTGAATAAATCGTACTGCGGTAAGGCTTGTGCTGTACCACTGCCATCGTATTGGTAATAACTTTGGCGCGACCAATACACTTTTTCGTTCAAATATTTTCCATAAAAACGCAAATAGCCTTTGTTCTCATTGAACAAAAATGTCAAATTTGCTTTTAATTGACCACCGAGTGTCCCAACAAAACCTGGCGAAATAATTCCTTCATCACCGCGATAATATCCACCAATATTGTATTGAATATTTTTAGCCATGCTGCCACCTATATTGCCATCTAAACGATTTAAGTTTTGATTTAAACCGCGCGTATATCCAAACTTGCCATACGTTTTTTCAGCACCTGTGTACGATATATTATTTATTACAGCACCTGCAGAGTTCGGCATTAACATTGAAGCGTTGCCACCGCGAATGGCTTCAACATTCCGAATAGTGTAATCTACTTTAAAATAAATATCAGGCGAAACGTTTCTACTCGTGTTGGTTGGCACAATCGGCAATCCATCTTCCATCATGCCTATAAAACCATACCCACCCGTTTGTGGAAATCCGCGCACAAAAACGTTGCCTGGTCCGTTACCACCGTAACTTTCTACTTGCAAACCTGGAATGCCTTTGAACATTTCGGATGTATTGAGCGGCGCACGAATCTGTAATTCTTGTTGACTTAAAGTTGTTATAGCAACACTACTTTCTACTTTTTTCAAAGCATTACCACCTGTTACTAAAACTTCTTGAAGTTTGAAAATATCTTCAGCCAAACTTAGTTCTAAAGAAAGGGGTGTACTCCCAACTTCAATTTCTTTATCTTGATTTAAAAAACCGATAAAAGAAACGCGCGCAGTGTACTTCCCTGCTGGAATGTTTTTCAGTTCAAATTTGCCATTGTCATCGGTGATTGTAGCAAAATTTGTATTCAAAAGCTGAACGCTAACTCCTGGCAACGGTTCACCTTTTGCATTAGTGATTTTGCCTGAAATACCACCATCAACTAACAAATTTGTTGCGTTGATAAAATTTAAATTGATGAGTAAAAAAAATAGAATAGCCGCGAATCTCGAGCCTGATGCCTGACTCCTGATACCTGACACCTGAGAGTAGTGATTCTTCATTGTAAAAAATTATTAGAAAAATTGGATAGAAAATTAAACAGCTTCTGAAGCAGCTAAAAATTAGTTTTGCTTTAGATTCAACAAAATTGAGACAAATATTTTATAAGTAATTATTCTTTTTCGCCAAAAAAATATTGCAAACTATTTACTTTGCAGTATGAAATATGTAGATACAGTATTAAGGCAGAAGAATAAAGAAACTATTGATACTTTTACAGAAGGTATTTTTTGTCATACACGTTATATTGGCGAAAAAATAATACCGATGCACGTTCACATCAATAAAAGCCAATTGATGTATGTAGATGGAAAGTGTATTCGTATTTTTTATCGAATTGGAGATGAGGTGAAAACGTTGTTTCTTCCGGCTCGACATTTCGCTTGGATGCCAGACGGGGTTCTGCATAGTATTGAATCGACTAATGAAGATTTTACAATGCGAAACATTTATTTTATCGACATTGGCACTGATGATTTTTATAAACACGTAGGTGTTTATGCAGTTAATGATTTGCTGCTTGAAATGCTCAAATATATTGAATCATGGAATAGTTTAATTCTGCCGACTGATGAAAAACGATACACTTTTTTGAAGGCGTTATTATTAATTTTGCCCGATATTAGACATAAAAAGCTCCCTTTTGCATTGCCTATGGCGAAAGATGAACGTTTGAAAGAAATTTTAACTTATATTGAGTTACAGCTAATGAATGAATTGAGAATAGAATCAATTTGTACAAAATTTGGTTTTAGTCCCAGAAATTTATTGCGTTTATTTCAAAGCGATTTAAAAATGCCTTACGCGCAGTATGTGAAAACACTCAGAATAATTCGCGCCATTGAATTGCTTTCAACAACCTCCTTGTCTTTAACTGAAGTTGCGTTCAGAGTAGGGTATGATAGTTTCCCAACTTTTAGCAATACTTTTTTAGAAATTGTTGGGAAAAGACCGAAGAAGTATTGAAACCTTCCAAAAAAATATTAATTTCCTGTTACCACTTCCTCAATTGATATGTCTTATGTGTATTATTCATTTTAAAAACAAAAAAACATGGGTCCTGAAAGTTTAGGTATTTTTGTTGCCATCATCGCAGTTGCAGGTGGATTAGCGGTTGGAGCGATTGCGATATATACTGGTGTAACGCAAGACACAAAATTAAAATTGGCTTTGTTGGAAGCGAGAGCCAAGGAACGTTTGGCGCTTATTGAAAAAGGATTGGACCCCAAACTTGCAGATATTGATAAACCCAAAGATTATAGTTCAGCTTTATTGTGGGGCTTGCTGCTTTCTGGCTTGGGTTTGGGTGCTTTATTAGGTTTAAAATTAAACTATTTAACGGGTTATGACCATCATTTCTTGGTGCATATAATGATGTTACTTTTTGGTGGTGCAGGTCTCATTCTTTTCTATTACATTAAGAAGAAAAACGAGCTAAATAAATCCATGTAATGGAGTTTGAATACATAAAACAAATTCTGGCAGGCGATATTTCCAAGTTTTCTTTTCTGATTGAAAAGTACAAACATTTAGCTTATAATATCGCATACAGAATTTTAAACAATAACGAAGATGCTGAAGAAGCCGTTCAAGATGCGTTCTTGAGGGCTTTTAAGGCATTGTCGTCGTTTAAAGGCGATGCGAAATTTTCGACATGGTTTTATAAAATTGTTGTGAATGTTTCTCTTTCGAGACTGAAAAGCAAAAATCAAAATGCAAAAGGCAAATTCCAAATGACAAATAGCAAAGGGCAAACCATTAACGATTTTGATTTGTCCCCCATAGTTGTTGAAGATGTAGAATCGGCTTATGAAAATTTGCATAGAGAAGACCAGAGAAAATTTATAAATTTGGCTTTGGATAAACTCGAGATGGAGGATAGGTTGCTTTTAACGCTGTATTATTTGAATGAAAATACGGTTGCAGAAGTGGCTGAGATTACGTCAATTCCGCCAGAAAATATTAAAATGAAAATCCATAGAGCACGACAAAAAATGTTTGTACTTTTGAAGCATTTATTAAAAGAAGAAATTTTGGAAAATGGACGATAATTTAGACAGACTAACACGAGATATGATGTCGAAGAGCCGCTTGGAGCTATTTGATCCGTTATTGAGCCATAAAATTATGATTCAAATAGCGGAGGAAGCGCGCCAAAAAATGAAAAGGAAATTCTTGCTCATCTACACTTTCGTTTCAGCTATAATTTTAGCAGCTGGCATATTAGTCGTGCAGATTTTAAAAGTTGATACGCTCCAATTAGCTTCGACTTTTGAGATGAGTTCTAAAATCTTTTTGACAATTTTTAGCAACAACTTTTTCATGTTGTTTACGATAGTGCTTTTGCTGGTAGCATTTGTAAATCTTCGGCGGTCAACCAGTTAGTTGTTAGTTTTCTGAATCGTGGATTACACGGATTGAAGGAGTTTTTACAGATACGACATAGACATGAGAAGCCTTATCTGTCATTTTCTGCGCAATCCGTGTAATCCGCGATTCAGAAAACGAACAACGAAATGGCTACTTCGCATTCACCAACATCTTCAACCAAAAAACGGGATTAAGGATGCGTTTGCGAATGTCGATATTATTAAACATTGAGTAAACAATTTCAGACACCTGCACATTGCGCGATGCCATCCATAAAATAGAATTAAAAACAAACGGAAACTTGCCGAGTTTTTGCATGCGATAACTCAAATTGAGTTCTGTTCCCATTACGCGCCAGATTCGGGTGTCGTAATCTTTTAAAAATTCGGCACTAAAATCATTCGCTTTTAAACATTTTTCGATTTGCTCTGCGGCTATAAAACCAGAAAAAACGGCATTGCCAATACCTTCGCCTGTGAGTGGATCGACTAAACTTGCTGCATCGCCAACAAGCATATAGTGTGCGCCTGAAAGTTGGTGGCGTTTCGAACCCATTGGCAACGGAAAGCCAATCACTTCGCCGTCGAGCGTGGCGTTCGCAAATCGCTCTTTGATGCCAGGTCTGTTGGCGATAATATCTTCTAATCCGCGTTTAAGATTTATTTTTTTCTGACTGATAGTGCTTGAAAGCATACCAAAACCGACATTCGCATCGCCATTCGGCAAAGGGAAAATCCAGAAATAGCCGGGCAGATAATCTTTTAAAAAATGTAGCTCGATGAAATTATCGGGATGGTTGCCGCCAACATTTTTATAGTAAGCACGCACAGCAGCGGCTTGGTGTTTCGGGTCTGTTTTCACATTTAGTGTATGTCGTACAAAAGGCGAAAGCGGACCGTTGGCGACAATCAAAATTTTACATTCAAAAATGTGCGTTTTATTTTTATCCGAAACCGTCCAAACACCTTTTTCAAAACTGTGCGTATCAATGCCAACACCCTCAATAAAAGTAATGAGTTTTTCTTTGCGCGCAAATTCGACTAAATGGTTATCGAAATCCATCCTTTTGGAAACGTAACACGGTGCTAAATCTACGCCACGCGTAAAATTTTTTCTAAATGGCACAGGAAATGCCTTTTTATCATCCATTCTAAATTCTACTCCCCAAGAATCAATCGCATAAGTTTGTTTGCTTAGGGTATTAATAATTTCAGGATTAATTCTGTTTAAAATCGCTACCGTTCTGCCTGTTAAACCATCACCGCACACTTTATCGCGCGGGAAAGTCGCTTTGTCGATGAGAACACACGGTATATTTAATTGTGCTAATCGCAAAGCGGTTGCAACGCCTCCAGGTCCTGCGCCAATAATGCAAATCTCGGTTTTTGTCATAATGTTGATTCTATATTGAGGAGGCAAAGCTAAGTATTCTCTCAGATAAATTTTTCCCACAGTTGAACTGTGATTAAATCTTTTTTAATTGTTTAGCTAAAGCTAAATTATTCGACAATGGAAACGCGGATTTTCGCAGATTTTGGCGGATTTAACACGGATTTTATAAATCTAATTTTTTTATTTTAATCAAAATCCGCCCCTACCAGTAGGGACCAAAATCTGCGAAAATCCGCGTTTCCATTGATAAGCATTTCAGCTTTAGCTGAATAATTACAATCTTTTTTAAATTGCGATTATTTCTCACTCCTAGCACAAAGATTCTTACTAAAAACGCGAAATGTTGTTTAGAACTTTGTGTACTTTGTGGCTAGGTTAATGAACCTTGTTTTAAAATTTGCTAAGCGCTCAATCCAGTACAAGATATGTCTAAAAAGGTCGATTACACTGCTCACAAAATCTCGGGTTCGATTGCTATTGATGGCAATATTGAAAAACCTGTATGGCAAAATGCACATTGGAGTAAACGGTTTGTCGATATGGTAACGGGCGATTTTGCAATTTACAATACGCAAACTGCCATGCTATGGAACGATTCTCATTTGTACATCGCTTTTAAAGCAGAAGAACCTTTTGTAGAAGCAAAACTGACTGAGCGCGACAGCATTATTTTTTTAGAAAGTGATTTAGAGCTTTTTATTGATGGTGGCGATTGTTATTACGAATTGGAAGTCAATGCCGCGAATACCATTTATGAAGTCTTTTTTATTTGGCGCGATGCTTATAAAAAAGGCGGAAAATTTGATATCCCTACCTTCGATGTCCATCAAGACAATGCTTACACTTTTGGTGGCGATTACGACAGAGTAGGAGCCACTTTTTGGCGCGGAACGCATCCGCGCGGCATTCGTTGGGCATTCACCAATTTTGATTTACCCGATTTGCAAACAGCAGTGAAAGTAGATGGTACTATAAACGATAATTCAGATATAGATAAAGGTTGGAGTCTGGAAATTGCCATTCCTTGGCAAAGTTTAAAACTTTTAGCAAACGGACGCTCTTTACCACCGCAACATGGCGATATTTGGCAAATGTTTTTAGGCAGATTTCAAAAATTAATGGTGGCGGGTAAAGAAGTACAACCGCATCCTGCATGGGCATCGAATGCGCACGGCGTGTATGATACGCATTTACCTGATAAGTGGAGTCGCATCCTCTTCGAGGAAGTGAAAAATGAAAAGTGAAATGCTAAGCCCGCGTTACGAATCGCAAAGTCCGAAGGACGTAGGATTTTGTAGCCACGGATGAAATCCGTGGAAAATGATGCACATATAAACGTATGAATTACCAATAAAAATCGTAAGTTTGTTTGTCTTATGCCCAATTTATTGTTGATATTGAAAGAGGCTTTAAAATCTTAAAATCATGAACCTAACTGAAAAAATAAAATTTCATTGCGATAATAAAAAATTCTGTAGAGTAGAAAGAGATGTAAAAGAATATGGTGGTGAAGACTGTAGTGGCTTCATTGTAGATTCTCAGATACTTTTGTTTTATTACAAGAGACGTTCGACTTTTCCATTTATGGCTACACTATTTTTCCAATCTCAACAATTGTAAATATAAGATTTAGCAATAAGGATCGGTATTTTGATAAGATATTTCGTAAAGAAGGAATTATCAATTTAATTGAAAATAACCATAAAATTGATTTAACAAGTTGGCAAACAATTTTTGAATCCATCAGAGATTTAAAAATTAATGTGACAATCAAAAACGAAGATCCGGATGATAAATCGTTTGATATAGGACCAATTATAGACGTTAATGAAACTTTAGTTTCAATTAGGTATTTCAGTCCAATAGGATTTTTAGACGAAGACCCAACTTTGATTGATTGGAATAAAATAACACTTATAAATTTTGATGATAGGTATTCGAATACTTTGAGCAAATATTTACGAGAAAGAAAACCCAAAAAGGCTATTTGAGTGCAACTTATAAGTTAACAAATCAATTTTTCAATTTTTAGAAATGGTTAAGAAAACACCTTTAGTATTCCTTTTTCCAGTATTGTTGTTGAATTTATCCATACAATTCCAAATATGCGCCCAAGCACTACATTCATTCACACTCAATGAAGTGCGTTTATTGCCCGGCGTTTTTAAAAATGCGCAGCAAACGGACATGAATTATATGTTGGCTTTAGAGCCTGATAGATTGTTAGCACCGTATCTGACGGAAGCGGGATTAAAACCCAAGAAGGAAAGCTATAAAAATTGGGAAAATACAGGATTGAATGGACATATCGGTGGACATTATCTGACGGCACTGTCTTTAATGTATGCTTCTACCAACAATTCAGAAATGAGTAAGCGATTGGATTATATGTTGGCGCAATTAAAAATTTGCCAAGATAAAATTGGGAGTGGTTATATCGGCGGCACGCCGGGCGGCGTGGCAATGTGGCGCGATATATCTGAAGGAAAGATTGAATCGGGCACGTTCGAGCTGAATAAAAAATGGGTGCCACTTTATAATATTCACAAACTTTTTGCAGGACTTCGCGATGCTTATCAGATTGCTGGAAAACAACAAGCAAAAGAAATGCTGATTAAATTGACAGATTTTATTGAACGCATCTCACAAAAATTGAGCGATGAGCAAATTCAAAAAATGCTTGTGTCCGAGCAAGGTTCATTGAACGAAGTTTTTGCTGACGTGTCTGTAATAACTGGCGATAAAAAATACTTGACACTGGCACGCAGGTTTTCGCACAAACTCATTTTAAATCCTTTAGCACACGGACGCGATGAACTCGACGGCTTGCACGCTAATATGCAAATTCCAAAAGTTATTGGTTTTCAGCGCATATCGGAAGTGGGTGGCGATACAGATTATGCACGCGCTGCGCGTTTTTTTTGGGAAACCGTTGTGACAAATCGTTCGGTAGTCATTGGTGGCAACAGTGTTAATGAACATTTTCCACCCGCACATAATTTCAGCACAATGATAACAGAAACGGCAGGTCCAGAAACTTGTAACACGTATAATATGCTGAAATTGACCAAGCGACTTTTCGAAACGGATGGTGATTTAAAATACATGGATTATTACGAACGCGCTTTGTACAATCATATTCTTTCGAGTCAGCACCCGACTCGTGGCGGTTTTGTTTATTACACATCTATGCGACCGCGCCATTATCGCGTTTATTCTCAAACGCATCAAGACTGTATGTGGTGTTGTGTGGGTTCGGGTATGGAAAATCATGGAAAATACAGCGAATTGATTTACAATTATCTGAAAGATGATTTGTTCGTGAATTTATTTATTCCATCGCGTCTCAACTGGAAAGAACGCGGACTTATTCTTTCACAGAAAACGAATTTTCCGGATGCTGAAACAACGCAACTTACAATCGAATCTGTAAACTCAAGCAATTTTAACATTAATGTGCGTTATCCGAATTGGGTGAAAGCTGGCGCATTGGAAATTAAAGTCAATGGCGAAAAAATAGCCATTAATACTCAGCCAGACAACTACGTAAAAATAACCCAAGTCTGGAAAAAAGGCGATAAAATTGAAGTACGCTTGCCGATGCACATTACGACGGAAGCATTACAAGATACTTCGGGTTATGTTGCATTTTTGCACGGACCAATCGTTTTAGCTGCAAAAACAGATACAACAGATGTACTTAATTTTACGGGCGATTCAACACAATTTGCAGGCTTTCGTGCACGCGGAAAAATGTATTCGCTCGATTCTATGCCCGTGTTGGCGAGTCATCAAACAAATTTAGAAAATTACGTTAAACCTGTGAGTGGGAAATTGCAAACATTCATTGCGCCCGATTTAATTAGCCCAGCAAATTATAAAAATCTGGAGCTTATACCGTTTTATAAATTGCATGACGCGCGGTATATGATTTATTGGAGGAAAAATTCAAAGGAAATTGATAGTGAAAATAAACGTTAAAAATCTATAAAAATGAACTTAACAGAAAAAATTAAATTTCATTGCGATAATAAGAAATACTGTAAGGTTTACAGAAAGGTTGGGAAAAATACTAATAAAAAGACGGATGGATTCATCGTGGACTACTCAAATGAATTTCTCATTCTTCAAAATGTGGGCGATTTTTTTATTTATGGTTATATTATAATCCCAATAAAAACCATCCAAAAAATTCGATTCAATGATTGTGATAAGTATTTTGACAAAATGAAGTTGTTTAAACTTTTGGCTCTTTAAAAATTTTCCTGATGAATATCGCTGCGAAAGCCATAAAATGGAGCGACATCCAATTTATAGTTTTGTATTC
>JAYWBA010000225.1:0-26887 GCA_043781915.1 Saprospiraceae bacterium | reverse complement strand
TCAACTTGCGTGGCGTGCGTATCGAAGCTACCAAATTGTACCATATAAACACGCGTTTTCAACCCGCCTTTAATCATGCGCGCCACTTTAGCTAATTGTATGGCTAAAGTTGTGTTCGGATATGTACCCGTATTCACTGCTGCATTATAAGCTGTTTTTACTACCGCACCGTATTTATCAGATTGAACAGCAACGTTTTGCAAAAAACTTAATTCTGTTCCTGCTTTATCCGTAGCTGTAGTTGTTCCTCCATCGGTTAAAAAAGCATACGGATTAGTTGGGTCGGAAATTGTAATGCCCATCAAAGTATTCAGTCCTTCAAACGTTTGTGTAATGGTGTTGAGTTGAATACCCAACGGATCGGGCATAGTAGTATTTGGGAAACCCGAAGGATAATTCGTATATTCATTCGATAGATAACGACCCACCCAACCCGAAGTTAAAACTTGGTTCGAATCAGCGCCTGTCATAAAAATATCGGTAGCGCGAAAATGCGAAAAACTTTGGTTCGGATAACTAACGCTCTGTACTACTTTAACTTTTCCTTCATTGTACAATGCCTGAACGCCCGTTAACGACGGATGTAAACCTGTGGTTGTATTACCATTGAGTTTTAAAACCTGTGTGTCGGGAATTAAAATATTGCTGCGGTTGGCAGTTAACGCCGCGTATTGATCTAAAGGGATAACTGTATTTAAACCATCGTTACCACCTTGCATCTGCACTAAAACCAAAACGTGATCTGTTTCTGTATATGGATTGAGTAATTGCGAGAGCGTACCTTGAAGTCCAAAAGCGCGCGCACCCATTCCATTTAATAAACCCGGCAATGCCACCGTTGCGGCTGATTGTCTGATAAAATTTCTTCTTTTCATGATGAGCTTTGAGCTATGAGCCTTGAGTTATGAGCATCTATATTTGGCTCATGAATCAAAGCTAATGATGAAATATTTTTTTTGAATGGTTAGCTTTGAGCTATGAGCCTTGAGCTTTTCTCGTTTATCTTAACGAAGGCTCATAGCTCATAGCTCCAGGCTAAGAAAGCTGGTATTCTGGACGATCTGCCAAGAATTTATAAAATTTTGTGAGGCGTGTTACCACAACGTTGATATTAACGGTACTTGGCGTAGTTTTATACGCTGTCCAAGCATCTGTCCAATAATGATCGGAAGCCTGACCGCTCAATAAAATAGATGTTTTTAAATACCCTTTGAAAGTATCGCCGACTGGAATTCGGTACATTAATTCTAAAGTACGCGTAATGAGAAGATTCGGATCGTAAGCATCGAGACCAAATTGATCTGTAAAACCTAAAACATCGCCGTAGAATTTTTTAGAATTACCCAAATTAAATCCTGTAGTTGTGAAAAACTGATCGGCAAAACGCAAACGCTTAGGCAGAGTGTCCGTATTAATCCAAAATTCATGAAAAGTAGGTTCTTGGTAATAAGCGGGATAACCTGCCACGTTTGGCGGATCGGCTAATGCTTGTCCTTGCTGATCGGCACCATTCGCATTGCCTATTAACTGATACCATCCATTGTATTGCTGCACATAATCGGTTGCCGTTGGGAAAACTGTATTGAATTCGCGCGCCAAACCAACTAATTGATCGAGTGGGCTTTTTATTAGAGCGCTTCTATTGGCAGTGTCAAAAAAATGCTGACTGTTAAATAGGGCACTTAAAACAGGTTTAATGTCGTAATTTTGGCGAAAAATAGCTGCCAACGGTGTAATTACTTCCGATTCAACGGTAGCATCTATTTTATAATAAACAAAGAAACGGTACAAGCGGCGCACAACATATTTAGCACATTCATCGGTGGCTAAAAGCATGTTGACGAACGCAGTAATTTCAGTGTCTCCACCTGTTGCGGTGGCATTGCCTTTTATGACCGTATTGCCGTAATAAGCAGAGAAAGTTTTATCTGTTACATCGTGCTGAGCAGGAACGAAATACGAAGCCCAGCGATTTTTAACTGCTTCGTTCGCATCGTTTGGATTAAACTTAAAAGTCTCGGAGCGCACATTCCAACCTGTTAGCAATTTAGCGGCTGTTTTTACATCTGTTTCAGTGTAAAGCGAATTCGGTCCTTTACCCTGCGTAAATAATTCTTGTACTTCGCGTCCATAGTTTTCATCAGGTGCTGCTTTAACATTTTTGACGCCGTTTAAATAACGCAACATATTCGGGTCGAGCGTCACCTCTTTCACAAAAGTTTTGAAATTGCCTAAAGCATTGCGGCGCAGCATGACCACATGGTTGTACATGTATAATGCCGATGTATCGAGCGCACGCGTAGCAAAATGGTTGTGCCAAAACAAAACCATTTTCTCATGAATACTTTGCGTCTGATTAATCATATTACCTGCCCACCAAGCACGCAGCGAATTAATACGCGCACCGTTGTAATTACCGTTTTCAGTGTCGTAAGCCCAAACAGCACCTGGCGCGATTCTATCGTCGGTGTTTGCAATTGTGCCGTAATTATTAATCGGTGGAGTGGGTTCGGTTGCGGGTTGCGTGAGGAGTGTATTGACGACTTGCGTCAAAGTTTGTCCTTTAAACACATCTAAATCATCTTTCTTTACGCCAAACATGGTTCGTTTGAGTAAATGAATCAGTTCATCCGTGCCGAATGTGCCTGTGTATGGCGCAATTCCTAAAAGGGGCATGGGAGACTCGAGCATCAAGTCTGTAGAGGCATCTTCCGAGCGCATGTGTAAGGTTATTTAATGAGAGAATGGTTGTGCTAAAATTCTAAAATATGGTTACAAAGCTATGACTTTTATTCTTATTAAAAGTTAAACGAAAAAATAAAATTAAACTTTATAAACTTTAAACTTTAACATTTCTGATGGAATGAAGATCTACACAGGCAAAAAAACTTCACCTTTACTAATCAATCGTGCCGTGCGCATGACGCCTGATTTTAAAATTTTCACCTCATCATTATGGTTTTTCTGTAATTCAAAATTAACAGTGAGTTCACCTGTCGGATGTTCGATAGAAAAGTTTGAAACCTTTTCATTCAATATTACTAAATTTTGTGCAATAGTATTCGGTAAAACACAAGCCGTTGCAACTGAAACGGCAGCCAAAACACCAATCGCTTCGTGGCAAACATGCGGAATGAACATACGCGTATTGACAATGCCGCCGTTTTGTGGTGCTGAAATGAGACACATTTTCGGAATACTTTGCGCTGTAACATCGCCCAAATTCATTTTGTGACCCATATTTATGCGAATGTGCTCGATGTATTTTTTTAACACTTCGTTATCGTCGAGTTCAGTTTTCGTTTCGTTACCTGTTAAACCGAAATCAGAAGCGCGCATAATAATGAGTGGCATGCCGTTGTCTATGCACGTCATTTCTATTCCTTCAAAAACATCCATTTTATTACCCGTTGGAAATAACGCACCGCACGTTGCGCCTTCGGTATCGAGATAATTACAGATTATGGGTGCAGCAGTGCCGAGAACGCCGTCAATTTTGGCGTCGCCACTGTATTGAACTTTTTTATTTGGTGTTCGAACAACGACTTCGCAAATGCCGCCCGTGTTGACAATATTGATGCGCGCACGCGTAGTTGGGCTATTGGCTTTTATTATTCCTGATTCAATAGCGAATGGCAAAACACCCGCTAAAATATTGCCGCAAGTTTGGGTTGTCGAAACCTTTCCTTTTCCAATCATGACTTGAATAAAAAAATAATCCAAATCGGCATCGGGTGATTTAGATTTGCTAACTATCGCTACTTTGCTCGTTAATGAATTCGCGCCACCCAAACCATCAATCTGTCGCGCATCGCCAATTCCCACGCCTTCCATAACCGATAAAATGAGTTTATCGCGCTCAATAGCATCGGTCGGCAAATCTTTGGCATCGAAATAAATCCCTTTCGAACTGCCGCCGCGGAATTGCATGAATGGAATGGACATATTTTAAGTGATAAGTGATAGGTAATAAGTGATAAGTAATTTAGGATTAATGAAGAGTAATTTTTTTCTATCACCTATCACTTATTACCTATCACTTATTATTCCCACCCATAAATTTGTAACGAAGTTTTACCCAAACGCAATTGTGCGCGGGTATTTTCTTCTTTTTTCTCGCGCGCTATCGCTTTTTCAATAGCTTCTAATGCACGTTCTTTGGGAACGACGACTACACCATCGCGATCACCGAGAATATAATCGCCAGGATAAATAATACATTCGCCAATGGCAATAGGTTCATTGAGTGTGCCTTCGCCCTGATTTCCTGTACCTCGAATACATAAACCCCGACTAAAAACAGGAAAACCCAACGCTTCAATATCATCAGCATCGCGCACGCAAGCATCAATGACTAAACCTGCGATGCCTTTTGTTAAGGCGCCGAGACTCATTAAATCGCCCCAATAACCAGCTTCGTAAAAATCGGAACAATGCGCCACTAATACATCACCGGCTTTGGCATGGGCATACGCGCGGTGCAGCATTTTATTATCGCGTGGCATTGTTTTAATGGTGAAAGCTGTTCCGCAGACTTTCATTTTGGGTGAAATTGGTTTTATGCCCGATGGCAAATTGCCCGTTTTACCCAATGCTTCATGGACAGTAGCTGCCGAAAATTGGCTGAGTTGTTGGATTATTTCTTTTTCTGTGAGCATAATTATTCATCATACTGGCATTGTAGAATGTAGGGCGTATGCAATACGCCCTTACGACGCCTGTTCTTAATTCTTTTTATCATTGAGGTTTGCAAATTCACCCGTCACTCTCAATTCAACTTCGTCGCTTACAAAAGCTGTTTCTAATTTACCACCAATACCAAAATCGCTGCGCTTTAATTTGCCTAAAGCCTTAACGCCGAGTTGCATATTAGTCATCTTTTTATTGGGGTTGGGAACAGGTCCGTTCATCGTCACATCTAAACTGATGGGCTTGGTAACACCTTTGATTGTTATATTGCCATCCAAAGTGTATTTGTTACCAGCAACTTTTTTAAACGCTGTGCTTTTGAAAGTGAGTGCTGGAAATTTTTCGACATTAAATAAATCCTCGCTCTTCAAATGTCCGTCGCGCATCTCTAAGTCGGTATTGATACTCGCAGTTTCAACATTTAATTCAAAAACGGCATCAGATAAATCGGGTTTAGTGGATGTGATAGTAGCATCAAATTTTTTGAAATAGCCATCAACTTCAGAAATGCCGTGGTGCGAGACTGTAAAACCAACTTTTGAATGCCCTTTGTCGGCAGTCCATTGTGCAAAAATGGCAGTAGTTGCCATCAAAAAAGAAAAAAACAATCCTAATTTTTTCATTGTAAAAGTATTTTAAGTTTAAAAAATCGATAGTGCATTAAACCGCATTAAACCTCGTAGGTTTTAAAAACCTACGAGGTTAAATCGAGGTTTTTAGTCAGAAAATAGAATCCGTAACACGCGGCACCATACTTTGGTGCGCCTCTGCAAATTTGACGTGTTGTTTACCCGAAATGCGGCGCGCATGATTTCCGCGTCGGCTGCCGAGTTCAGTGTAATAACTTTTTAAATAATTTTGCGCACCCATGCACGCCATTGCTGCAATTTTTTTCTCGAATACCGAAGTTATATCTATAAACGTATCGGGCATAAAGCCAGAAAGTTCGGGTTGGTGCGGCTCGAAACAAAACCACGTGGGCGGATCAATGCGCTCGAACGCAGCTGCTACACCTGCACCTGCCGAAAGCAATCGCGCACGTTGAACAGTTGTAAACGCTAAGGGATGATCAGGATTGAATGGGTCGCGCTCGGTGTGTGTTAATATAACGTTGGGTTGAAACTTGCGAATGATTTCCGCTAATTCTTCCGTGCGTTCATCGTTAACAGTCATCGGGTAATCGCCCCAATTCAAACATTTAAACGTGCATCCTAAAATATGCGAAGCACTTTCCGATTGTTGGTGTCGAATATGCTTCACTTCTTCAACGGAGCGATGCGGATTTTCTTTCCACAATTCACCCGATTCGCCGCGCTCACCATAAGATAGTGCCACATTTAAAACTTCTCCGCCTTGCTCAACCGTTTTGGCAATGGTGCCACCTGCGCGCCAAACAAAATCGGCAGAATGTGCGCCTACAACTAATAGTTTCTGTTTCAAACCTAATAAACTTTTTACTTTCGGACAAAGTTAAAAGAAGTTTACATATTATTCAATTAAGAATTATTCAATTAAGAATTAGTCAATTACGAATGGCGAATTACAAAAAAACAAGCCGTAATTCGTAATTCGTCATTCGAAATTGGCTATTGTGTATTATATTTGCGAGAAAACATTCAATGACGATTCAGTTTTGCGGTGCAGATAAAGAAGTGACAGGCAGTTGCCATAAAATAACGCTTGAAGACGGCTATACAATTTTGCTCGATTGCGGTTTATATCAAGGATACGATAAAGGTTTCGCCGAATTTAACGAGACTTGGTTGTTCGAACCGGCGCATATAGACTGCGTTCTGCTCTCGCATGCGCACATCGATCATTGTGGTAGATTGCCAAAACTTATTAAGGATGGGTTTACAGGCATGATTTATTGCACACATGCTACGCGCGAGTTAGCGACAATTCTTTTATTCGATAGTGCAGGTATTCAAGAACGAGATGCTGCTTACGATAATAAACGCGCGCAAAAAAATGGTAAAAACACCGTATCAACACCGCTTTATAATGTAGAACACGTTCGCCAAACATTGAGGCATATTACGGGTTACAGCTACGAAAGTTGGATAACTATTAGACCGGGCGTTGAGTTTATGTTCAGAGATGTAGGACATATTTTAGGCTCGGCAAGTATTACTTTGCGCATCACTGAAAACGGAAAAACTACAACGCTTGGATTTACAGGGGATATTGGCAGACCAAACAGACCTATTTTGAGCGACCCGCTACCAATGCCGCAGTTAGATTATCTGATTTGCGAATCAACTTACGGCGACACCATTCACCCACAAACGCATGAAGAGATTTCTCAACTCATAAAAGTTATAACCGATACGTGCGTAACCCGCAAAGGCAAAGTAATTATTCCAGCGTTTAGTGTCGGCAGGACCCAAGAAGTTTTATACATGCTCGACCAGTTGGTGGAAGAAAAAAGGTTGCCACCCGTTCCAGTTTATATCGATAGTCCCTTAGCGATGGAAGCCACAGATATTTTTTTAAAACACCCTGAATGTTTCGATACTTCTATGCACGATTTTATGCTCAAAGACCCCGATCCGTTTGGTTTTAAAAATTTGACCTATATCCGCGCTGTTGAAGATTCAAAAAACTTGAATACCAGTTCAGAGCCTTGTATCATCATTTCTGCGAGTGGCATGGCTAACGCGGGTCGTGTGCGTCATCATATTGCCAATAATGTAGAGAATAGTAAAAATACAATTCTGATTGTAGGTTATGCCGCACCTGAAACGCCCGCGGGTCAGTTGCGCGAAGGCAGACCTTACGTCGAGTTTTTTAATCGCAAATTTAAAGTCAATGCAGAAGTAGTCGTTATGGAATCGTTTTCTGCGCACGCTGATAAATTAGAAATGCTCGCCTTTTTAGACAATCAAAAAAAATCAGTTCGCAAAATGTGGTTAGTGCATGGCGAATTTCCCGTTCAAGAAAAATGGAAACAACACCTTCTCGACGCAGGTTTTAACGACGTCGCAATTCCTCAATTGAATGAAGTAGTAAATTTGAATGCGCTTCAAATAGCGTAGGGTACAGCAAACCTCGTAGTTTTTAATAAAATAACCTAAAAAGATTATTTCGGCACAGTTTTTATTTAGTTTAATTGAGTGCTTCCCGCTAAATACCAAAACTGTAACTAAACTAATGAGTCTATTTCTACCCGAATACATTAAGAATGTATTCAAAAATAATTTGACGAAAGGAAATTTTGAAGGAATTGCTTTTTTTATTGACATCACAGGATTTACGAATTTAACCGAAAACTTGATGCAACATGGAAAAGAGGGTTCAGAGTTATTGCATACTTATCTCGAAAAAATATTTTCACCACTTGTAAAAAAGTTCACCGAAAAAGGGGGCATTATTCCATATTATGCAGGCGATGCTTTTTTGATTTTATTCGATAATATTTCTGAAACTGATTTTAACGAATTGAGCGTATTTATTACTGAACAAGCTGCTCAGAGTAAAACATGCAAATCAAAATGGGGCGTATATTCTGTTAATTTCAAAGCAGGTGTGTCATCTGGCAATGTAGAATGGGGAATTGTTGGCAAAAACTACAAAAACTTTTATTTCAAAGGAGAAGCAATTGAAAGTGCTATTCGCGCTTGGCAAAAAGCAGAAACTCAAACGCTTCAAAAAGATTCTACAGCTTGTGCTGCATTCTTTAAGAAAAGAAAAATAGTTGATAGTGGTCAGTTGACAGTTGATAGTTTACAAGCCCTAAACAAACTGAAAACTGACAACAATCAACTCAGCACTATGTTCTATCCCTTTTTTAAAAATATTCCCCACCCTCAACCAGAATTTCAGTACGTCGCGACATTATTTATTTCATTCAAAAATATTGAAACGCATGTAGCACTCGATGCTTTTACAACACTTGTTGCCGATGCAGCTGTTTTATATGGTGGCTATTTAAAAGAAATTGATTTTAGCGATAAAGGCGGATTGATACTGATTTATTTTGGTGCACCCATTGCTTTCGAAAATTCGGCAGTTCGTGGAGCAGAATGTGCTTTACACCTTTCCGAATTGTTTGAGCAAAACGGTTTTTTAAACTTTACCATGGGATTAAGCTTTGGTAAAGTTTTTGCGGGATTTTTAGGCAGCGCGCCGAGTTTGCAATATGGCATGTTGGGGAGTCGCGTTAATTTAGCCGCGCGATTAGCCTTACACGCGCCGTTAAGGAAAATTTTAGTTGATGAAACCATTGGTCAATTGCCAGAATTTGAATCAACATTCAACGATTCATACGTTTTTAAGGGATTTAAGCAAAAACAACCGACTTGGATTTTACATAACAAAAAGAACGAAAAACCACTTTTGTTTTTACAAAAGCTGGTCGGTCGCGATACTGAATTAAAGCGCGTCATTAATTTTATTCTCGAAAACGCATTGACTCCGCGCACGTATTGTATTTCAATTTGGGGCGAAACGGGTATAGGAAAAAGCCATTTTGTGCACGAAGTAAAACAGCGGTTAACACAACAATACGATGTAAATTGGATTACTTGCCCTAGCGACCAAATTCTGCGCAAGCCTTACAATCCGTTTGTTTATTACTTAAAATATTATTTTCAACAAAGCTCGGCACAATCGACCGAAGCCAATCTGAAAACATTTGAGACACAGTTTCAACATATTGTAAGCAATGCAATTTCGCAACACAACCAACAAATTAATGAACTCATCAGAACTGAAAGTTTTTTAGCGGCGCTGCTAGGTGTGCATCAAAAAAATAGCCTTTGGGAAAAATTAGATGCTAAAGGACGTTACGATAATACGCTCAATGCATTGGTTGCTTTTTTTTCGGTTATCAATGCCTCAAAACCAACGGTTATAGAATTAGAAGATGTGCATTGGCTCGATGATGAATCTGCATCGTTCCTAAAATTGCTTTCTCAAAGTGTCACAAATTCGTCTTTGTTCATTCTTTTTGTGAGCCGATATTCTGATGATGGCACTAAATCTTTCAGCCATGAGCAATTGGCTATGAGTTATGAGCCTCAAAACGAGAGTAGCTCAATCCCTACAAGTAGGGACAGAAGCTCAAAGCTACTGGAAATTGATTTGAACGCGCTCAATCCGCTCATTTTAAATCAATTTGCCATTAATAGATTACATGCCGATATTGCACCTTCGCTTCAAAGTTTTTTAATTCGAACCACGCAAGGAAACCCTTTTTATGCCGAACAAGTGATTGCATATTTGAGAGAGAATGATTTACTCATTAGCTCCGAACAAGGGATTGCGCTTTCGGTTGAACACGTGCCCTTATCTGAATCGATTCAAAGTGTATTGTTGGCGCGTATTGATCGGCTTTCGAAATACTTGCGCGAAACCATTAAAGTGGCTGCTGTCATTGGTCGCGAGTTTGAAATTTCGATTCTCAGTGCAGTCTTGTCGAATACAGGTGTGTTTGAAGAAAATAACGAAAGCGGATTTTCTCAAACTGTAACAAAATATGTTATTGAGGCTGAGCGTGTTCAAATTTGGCGCGCCATGTCGGAGTTGCGCTATATTTTTAGGCATACGCTTTTGCGCGAAGCCGTTTATGAAATGCAATTGCACTCGCAACTTCAAACTTTGCACCGTCATATTGCGGATTCCATAGAAAAAATTTATGCGGGTTCTTTGTCCGAACGTTTTATCGACTTGGCTTTTCATTACCAACGCGCTAACGATTCAGTTAAATCACATTTCTATTTAAACAAAGCTGCTCTATATGCTTCTGAAAACTACCAAAATCAGACAGCGCTCGAACTTTATGACCGTTTGTTAAAGTTAGAGATGTCAGAGTCTCAGATTATAAAAACGTTGCTGCGTAAGGGTGAAATATTGCGCCTTGTTGGTAGTTGGTTCGAAGCTGAAAATTGTTTTATAGAAGCTATTGTACTTTCTCAGAAATCAAATTTAGAAGCTTTACAATCGCGTTCACATAATTTGTTGGGTGCTTTGTATTTGCTCATGGGTGATTATAAACGCGCTGAGGAAAGTTTAATCATAGCATCGGGCATATTTGAGAAAAACAACGATACAAGAGGTATAGTAATAAATTATGGATTTCTCGGAAACATGCACTTTCGCCAAGGCAATTATTTAAAAGCTGAATCGTACTTTCTGCGTTGTCAGAAAATAAACTCAAAAGAGAATTGGAAAAATTCACCGCAAATTATTGCTAATCTGGGCTTAACATACATGAATCTGGGTGCTTACAAAAATGGAATTGATTGCATCAGTGCCGAATTGTACCAACTTGAAATAGCTAAAGATAAAGTCGGTATAGGAATTTTATATGTTAATCTCGGCATCATTTGGGTCGAAAAAGACAATATATCAGCGGCTTTGCCTTGTTTCGAAAAAGGATTGGTTGTTGGAGAACAAACGGGCGATAAATTAGTTTGCTCTATAGCTTTAGGGTGTATTGGTAATATTTGGCGTATTCGCGGCGAGTTTGCTAAATCGGAAGCGTATTTAATGCGCGATTTAGAAATTTGCGAATCGCTTGGCGATATTCAAGGACTTTCAATCGTCAAAGAATTGATTGCGCGTCTGCATATCACTAAAGGCGAATTTCTAAAAAGTATAGATGCCCTAAACGAAAGTTTGACTTTAGCACAAAAAATAAACTACCAAAAAGGCATTGCAAAAGCTTTATTGGGTTTAGGAGAAGCACATTCATTACTGAATCAATACGAAAGCGCTATCGAATTGTTGAGTACTGCACTTCCGTTTGCTCAAAAAATGAGCAATCAGCTCATTACAGGGCAAATACTTTTAGAAAAAGGGTTTATTTATGTTAAACTGAATAATCTCGAAGCAGCGAATATCATTATGGGTGAAATAAAAACCATAGAGAAACAATTAGGCAATTACAGTTTTAGCCAACAACTCAAGGCGCTTGCAAAAAAATGCGCTGATTTTGTTTCGCAGTGAAAACCGAATAAGTTTGACCATGTTGGCGTCTCGCTTCTTTTAATCCGTTTAATCTTGGTCAAGCTGGTAAACTAATCACAAACGCACTATACAATGCAGAATCAAGCTGGTTTTCTCGTTCGAAATTGGAGCTTATCATACCCAGAATATTTGCTTTTGTGTTGGCGTTTATCTCTGGTAAATCCAATTGGTTTTTAGCTGTGTACAAAGCTTTTAACGCTGCAGCATAATCTTCTTGTTCTCTATAACTAATAGATAAGTCGCTATAAGAACCAGCTAAAAAATTTCTATCCGGAATTTTTTGAGCTAAATTTATATTTTCAAAACCATAATAAATAGATTTAGTAAAATCGCCTACTAAAGCATAAGAAAAACAAATAATTTTTTGAAACTCGAATTCACTACTTGCATCATGACGTTTTCTTGAAAGTTCTACGCCATATTTTGAATAACTAATGGCAGTATCTTGATGAATAAAAGCATACGACCAACCTAATTTTCTAAGTATTTCAATTTTGATGCTATCATTATTGGTAGCATTGAGTTTGGCTTTTAGGCTATCAATATTACCATATTTATTAGTGAAGTCAGTAGCATAAGATAGGCTACTTACAAAAAGGAAAAAGCATAAAATAAAATACTTCATTGTTCATTGTTTTAAAAGGCAATATATTTTGAATGTCTGAACCATCAACTAATCTTCGAATTTATCCACCCTAATAAAAAGTAAAACACTTCGAGTTTGTGCGGCTCATTATGCGTTTCGTGGTACATTCCTTCGAACGATTTAAACGTGATATCGCCCTTCACGCGTTCCGAAAATGCTTTGGCGGCATCATGCGAAATCAGTTTATCGTCAGTGCCGTGCATAATTAAAAGCGGCATAGCAATTGTGCCGCTGAATGTATTCAGATATTCGGCAGCTTCAATAACACCGATACCAGAACCCGCACTCATTTTTCCTTGCACTAAGGGGTCGTTCATATATGCTTTCACCACTTCTTTATCTGTTGAAATAAAATCGGCGTTCAGTTTTGTATCAACGCTCAATTTAGGGAAAATTTTACTGACAATGCGATTGATAAAGATAGTCGCTTTCGAAATCGGCGTAGCCGTTTGAATCCAAGGACTTGTTACAACTGCGGCATCGAACCTGCCTTTATAGCGCGTAATGAAATTCAAAACCAAATTACCACCCATCGAATGACCATAAATAATACTTGGCACATTCGGATACAAACTTTTACCGTAAGTCGTAAACTGCTCGACATCCTTCATATAAGCATCATAATTTGGCGCGTGTCCGCGCTGACCTGTGCTTCTGCCATGTCCGCGCGAATCCATACCAACTACAGCTATTCCGTTTGAATTTAGAAAAGCAGCCAAGTGATTGTAGCGGTGAATGTGTTCGCCAAAACCGTGAATCAGTAAAACAACAGCGCGCGGTTTTTCTGCCGACCAATTGTGCGTATAGAGTTGTATGCCATCGAATGAAGTGAGTATTTGAGCGTTTGTATCCATACTTTTTTTGTGGTGAAATTAAGGAAAATAAAATAAATGGAGCTACAAATTTTAAGTTCTTTGTTTCTAAACCTACATTTGAACAAATTACGCTGCATGAAACGCACTTTAAGCATTGCTGAACTCTTTTTTATTGAGGTTATTCTCTTCATCTTAGTCTGGTTATGGAACGATTGGTTCGCGACTTTGCTATCGCTCTTTGTAATGACCATTGTTTTTGTAACACTCGTTATTTCATTGGCTTCCGAAGGTATTGAGCGCTCGCGCGTAGGCAGTCGGTATTTTTATTTTATGTTTGCCTCCTTATTAGCGCCTATTATTGTTGGGCTTTTTTTCTATATTCTAAAGGGCGGCAAGTTTAATTGGATGCACTTTTGAGACAAGTTTTCCCCTAAACTTAGTGATGATTAAACTTACGAAAGTAAGAGTAAATTTAACCACAAAGTTCACGAAGTTATACACGAAGTTCACAAAGTGTTTATCAAACTTGGTGAACTTTGTGATTTCCTTTGTGTTCCTTGTGGTTAAATTATCTACTCGTTCCTCCTGATTATCGTATGGCTTTACAGACTTTTTTAAATTAAAATATGGTCCTCCAATTCACACCTTACAATTTCGACAACGACGCGCTACTCACCGAAATGATTTTTGACTTATACGATGAAGATAAAGATGGCAGCGAGCGGATGACGGCTGAAAAAATCCAACTGACCATCAATCATTACAAGCATAACAAATCGGGAGGAACGATTTATTTGTTGTATCACAATACAGGCATAGCAGGTTACGCCATTGTCAATACTTTTTGGAGCAATGAATATGGCGGCACAGTTGCTTTTTTAGATGAATTGTTTGTGCGCGAAGCGCATAGGAGTAAAGGAATCGGCGCTAAGTTTATACAGTTTTTGGAGGGTAATAAGTACGTCTCTATCTTTCTGGAAGTTTATCCATCTAACGAATTAGCCTACGATTTTTATAAACGCCATGACTTTGAAATCTCTCACTCTGATTTGTTGAAGAAGAAGTTATGAAGGTATCAGGTGTCAGGTGTCAGGTGTCAGGTGTCAGCTTTTCTTATTGTCTAACATCTGATACCTGACTCCTGATACCTGACACCTGACTCCTGTTCAAAACCCCACCGAACTATACTTATTCACATTCGTTGGGTCAATTTTGGTCATGATTTGAAGGAATTTTGTTTTTTGGTCGGAGGGCGCGTTCTTAAAAATTTCAATCATTTCGTCGCTTTTTGTAGAAGCAAAAGCGCGAATTGTTAAAGTGCCTGGAATACTTTGGTGTGCTTCATCAATTTCGGCGAGCGCTTTTAAAATGCCTTCGCGGCAACGCGGCATATTCGAACTCGCATAATCAATGCCCATGCGGTGATAATCGTAAATAGCAGGTCGGTATGATTTCATTCTCGGATTCAAAGCATTTTCTACAAACGCACCGCGCGCAGTACTTCCTGTGCTCTTTCCTTTCCACGATTCTTGCCCACCAGAAGGTACAACGTTGACAAGATCTTGCGCTTTTTGCCAAAAAGCATCGCCACCGTTCAGTGAAAATGAATCGTAATCTAAAGCCAATGCCACATAAGCAAAGTAAGCTAAAGTGTGGATGAGGTTATCGTTAAAAGTATTCGCGGCGTATTGCATGGGCTGAAATTGCTCGTAGTGAAAAGCAATATCGCGATCGAGATGCACTAAAAGCGGCGTGAGTTGGTCGCTGCCAAAAACCGGGCGATTGAATTGAAGGGTCAAATCGCCAATAAAATCGGTTACGCTCGATTCTGTTTTTACATTCAATGACATCGAGCCTGTTAAAGTCTCATTTTGCTCGAACACATCATCCGTCCATTTAGTCGTGTTTATCAGTTCTTGCAATGCCTGTTGCAAAGCTGCATACACTTTAGCATCAACAGATTTTGTAGGTGGTGCATTAACTGTAACTTTAAAATTAAGTTCCTGCGCTTTCGAAGCAAAGCATGTAGAAATAAATAAAGCAACTGAAAAAACTATTTTAAAGTAGCGCACGCGCATAAATTTTATTTTTAAATTAATGCTTGTGTAACGTATTTTTTGGTTTGAAGTTATGTAGCGCGTTTAATTTAAGAGTTTTCGTAACTATTTATCTAAAGCTAAAATGTTTATCAATGGAAACGCTGATTTAACGGATTTAGCGGATGAACACGGATTTTTTATTGTTTTAGGATTTTGAAGATTAAAAAATCCGTGAAAATCCGCCAAAATCTGCGAAAATCCGCGTTTCTATTGTCGAACTATTTAGCTTTAGCTAAATATTTGTGTTTTAAAAACTTATTTCGCTGCATTTATCCAATCATTCTCTTCAAAAAAATAAAATTGAGATTTTTTTCCCACTTTCTACCACCAAATTTCTTTAATTTATCTCATTAAAAGAATTTTTTTCAACTCATTTAAAACATTTAACCCATTTTATTGGAATTTTTAGAACAAACTGAAACTTTAACGCGGTATTCAGAGTAAATCATAAAAATATTTCGAAAAAAAAGTGGTAAAAAGTGGTAATTTTAAAAAAAAGGATTACTTTTGAACCACGAATCAAGAAAGAATATTTTTTGATAGCTACTAATACAATTTAGGACATGCTCAACTTGCTTGGAGAATACGAATGCACCATGGATGCAAAAGGGCGGATACGCCTTCCTGCTGGATTGTTGCGTAAACTCGGTGAGCGCGAAAAGTATGATTTTGTGGTAAATAAAGGTTTTGAAAAGCATTTAACACTGTATCCGATAGAAATTTGGCAAGAGACAGTTAAAGAATTTGATGCTTTAAATCCGTACGATACAGATACGCGTAATTTTTTAAGACTGTTTTACAACGGTGCCACCGATGTCGATTTAGATGATCAACAACGGATTTTAGTGCCGAAACGCTTAAAAGAATATGCAAATTTAGACAATGAAGTGATTCTGAATGCCTTTGGTGACAAAATTGAAATTTGGGATGCCAAAGTGTACGAAGAAACAATGAACGATAATTCCGAAAAACTTTCAGAGTTAGCTCAGAAAGTTTTAGGCGATAGAGATAAAGTAGCTTGAGTGCGATGCAGGCTGTTTTGTTAAGAGTTTAATCATAGTACTTTACACGCACACTGTGAAACACGACATTTATTTTTAGTTTTTCAATGGAAGGTATCACAAAATGCCTTCCATTCGTTTTTTAAATCAATGGTTAATGATTAATGGTTAATGGTTAATTTTTTCTCCATTAACCATTAACCATTATCCCATTAACCATTAAAAATGTATCATACCACCGTTTTGTTGAATGAAGCTGTAGATGCACTAAACATAAAGCCCGATGGCATTTATGTGGATGCAACTTTTGGTGGTGGTGGACACAGCAATCTCATTTTAGAAAAACTGGGAGCGAAAGGGAGGTTATTTGGTTTCGACCAAGACGATGCCGCCGAACAAAACGCACCGACTGATGATCGATTTATGTTCATCAATCATAATTTTAAGGAACTCAAGCATCTATTGCGCTTCGAAGGCGTTAAACAAGTAGATGGTATTTTAGCTGATTTGGGCGTGTCGTCGTTTCAATTCGATACCGCAGAGCGCGGATTTTCATACCGTTTCGATGCCGATTTAGATATGCGCATGAACACGAGCGATAAACGCACTGCTGCCGATGTGCTCAATAAAACGGATGCTGCTGGCTTGCAAACTATTTTTGGCGAATATGGCGAAGTTCGAAACTCTCGCACTTTGGCGAATGCGCTAGTTGCGGCGCGTATGCATAAACCTTACAGAAGAATTAGTGATGCGCTGGCTGTGATTGAACCGCAAGTTATCGGACCAAAAATGCGGTATCTTTCGCAAGTTTTTCAAGCTTTGCGCATTGAAGTGAACGATGAAATAGGTGTGCTGAAATCGCTATTAGAACAGAGTTTAGACGTGCTAAAGCCTGGTGGATTCCTGAGCATCATAACTTTTCATTCATTAGAAGATAGAATTGTGAAAAATTTTATGAAAACTGGTAATTCTGATGGTATTTTGCAGCAAGATTTTTTTGGCAACACCACAAAATACTTTAACATCATTACTAAAAAACCGATTGAGCCAAGCGAAGAAGAAATTAAAGCGAATGCACGGTCACGGTCAGCTAAATTGCGCATCGCTCAGAAAATATAAAACATAGTTGACAGTTGATAGTTGACAGTTGATAGTAAATACCTACAACTGTCAACTGTCAACTGTCAACCATCAACTAAATTATGGCACGACCACTTAAAGATTACGCGCGCATTGCACCCATGTTTTCACAATGGGTTTTTGATAATTTGCCATTTGTATTTTTCATTTTCTTTTTGAGCCTGATTTATATTTTCAACGCTAATTTCGCTCACAAGCAAGTGAAACGCATACAAATAGCTGAACGCGAAATAAAAGATTTGCAGTGGAAGTACAATAAAATTAAATCGGACGTGATGTTGAATACCAAACAATCGGATGTAGAAAAACAGGTTGAAGTTTTGGGTTTGCATTCATCCAATCAGAGAACGAAGCGAATTATTGTTAAGTGAGTTTTTAAGGTTGCTCTTGTATAATTTTTTTTTACCACAAAAGAGCACAAAAGGTCATTTCACAAAAGGCACAAAAGTAAAGACTTAAAACTCAAACCTTTTGTGCCTTTTGTGGAAAAAACTTTTGTGCTCTTTTGTGGTGAAAAAAATTCGTAATTGAATTTATGAGTTTAATAAATTTTAAGAATGAAGTTTTAGTACGTGTCTATCTCGTCACGTTATTCATTCTAATGGCAGCGGTAGCCATTTTTTTTAAGGCAACGCAATTGGTTTTTGTCGAGGGTGCTAAGTGGCGACAAAAATCGGTAGAGAAGTATGTGTCGTATCGACCTGTTTTGGGTGAGCGCGGAAATATACTTTCTTCAGATGGTGCATTGTTGGCAACATCCATTCCGTATTTCGATGTGTATTGGGATTCGCGCGGTGCCGATTCATCCGAATTTGTGAAAAATTTAGATTCTCTGTCGTATTTTTTGTCAGTCAGTATGGGGACAGAATATACGGCACAGGCTTGGCACGATTTCTTGTTCATGCACCGATTTACCTATCATACACAATATGTACCTATTGTAAAAGGTTTAACCCCTTATCAGTTAGCACAAATAAAAACGTTTCCCATTTTTAGAAATCGCGCTGCAGATGGTGGTGTTATTGTAGTGCGTGACAATAAACGCGAGCATCCGTTCAAAATGTTGGCTTTGCGAACATTAGGTTATGTGAAAGACGGCGCAAATCCTGTGGGTTTGGAAGGACGATATAATAATGTTCTGAGTGGCGATACAGCCAAAGTTTTGATGCGAAAACTTTCGGCAGATACCTATATTCCCGTCAACGATTTAACCGATATTGAACCGAAACACGGTATTGATATTGTCACTACCATTGATGCCAACGTTCAAGAAATTGCGCAAACAGCCTTGGTGCATTCGCTCGAACGCTATCAAGGCGAACACGGTTGTGCCATCGTCATGGAAGTGAAAACAGGAAAAATAAAAGCCATCGCAAATATTGGAAGAACCGAAGATAATAAAAACTGGACAGAAGATTATAACTACGCGATTGGTTCCGCTATTGAACCTGGTTCGACGTGGAAACTCGCATCTATGCTATCGCTGTTAGAAGATGATGCCGTAAAATTAACCGATACTGTCGATATTCGCGATGGTTCGATAACGTATTACGACCAAGAACTCGTTGATCACGAACGCGCATCGAAACGTCTTATTACCGTGCGTGAAGCCTTTGCTGCGTCATCGAATGTAGGCATTTCGCAATTGGTTTTCAGATATTATAAAGATAAACCGAAAGCCTACATTAAGCACCTCAAAGATTTTTTACTGACTGTACCCACCGAAATTGAAATTCCGGGTGAAGCAACGCCCTACATCAAAAATCCCGACGACGTTAACAGTCAATGGAGTGGAATTACTTTGCCTTGGATGAGTATTGGTTACGAACTTCAAATAACGCCACTGCAATTGCTCACGTTTTACAATGCTGTTGCCAACGATGGCGAAATGATGAAACCGTATTTAGTGACAGAATCGCAGAAATACGGTGAAACGGTGCAGACATATAAACCAACCGTTTTGAAACGGCGTATCGCTACAAAAAAATCCATTGAGCAAGCTAAGATTTTATTAGAATCGGTTGTAGAATTTGGCACGGCAAGGTTTTCGCGCAGCAAAGAATATAAGTTTGCAGGAAAAACGGGAACAGCACAACTTAATTATTCGAAAGATAAAAGTAAAAGTCATTCTGGCGGTTATCAAGGTTCGTTCGTGGGTTATTTCCCAGCTGAAAATCCGATGTATTCTTGCCTCGTTATGGTTTCAAAACCCAAATCGGGTTTTTATGGTGGAACTGTTGCCGCGCCCGTTTTTAGAGAAATTGCCGACAAACTTATGGCGAGTAATATTGCACTCAGTGAACCATTAAACAATGTTGGTAAACCCGTTTTAGGCGCATCCGATTTACCGCGCACAGGCGGATTGAAAGCGGACATTTTAAAAACCATGCAAACCATGCAACTCAAGCATGAAATTTTACCCGCAACTGGTACAGCGTGGGCAAACATTGTCCCTAAAAACGATACCGTTTTCGTTAATCCACGTTCAGTCAACACAAAAAAAATGGTGCCATCTGTTATTGGTTTAGGTTTAATGGATGCTTTGTTTTTGCTCGAAAATCGCGGATTGCGCGTGCAATTCAGTGGTTATGGCAAAGTGGTGGCGCAATCGCTGAATCCGGGTATTCAAATTTTAAAACCTGAAACGATTTCGTTGAAATTGGAATAATGATATATCGCGCAAAGGCGCAAAGTAAGGCGCGCAAAGACGCAAAACTCTTATTTTCTTTGCACCTTTGCGAACATCTTTGCGTCTTTGCGCGGAATTTAGTATTATAGGAGAAACAGAAAAGCAAAGTGTTAGTTATTTGAAAATCGTAAGTATTGGTTTGAAATATATTCCAACATAATTTCTGGGCGTATTACCTTTGCGCCCTGAAATTATTATTTTCTCTTTCTGCCACAATCAATAAAAAGATTCAGAGTAATATTTCGTGAAGTAGAGATTTTGTCTGGAATACAACTTTGTCTTACTCGTTTGGAAATAGTTATGTCAAAAAATAATGAATAATATTGAAACGATAGAAGAATTTTACAAAAGAAAATTTGATTGGGTGCCTGATAATATTCGAAATGAAATCGGGCATTTCAATGTGTTTCAACATGAGCCTATTGAAATGGGAAAATCTAAACCACTACCTTATAAACGAAGGGATTTCTTCAAAATAATGCTTGTAGTGGGTGATATTGACATGAGTTATGCAGATAAGGTTGTTTCTGTCAAAAAACAGGCAATGTTTTTCTCGAATCCGCAAATTCCTTATAAGTGCGAGAACTTAGAAAAAATTAAAGAAGGGTTCTTTTGCATCTTTAATCAGCATTTTTTTCATAAATTCGGCGATTTAAATCAGTATTCTGTTTTTCAACCCCTCGGTGACCATGTATTTGAGTTGACAAATGAACAAGTGGGACAAGTTAGTGATGTTTACAAAAAAATGTTTGAAGAAATTAACTCAGAGTACATACACAAATACGATGTCTTGCGCAATCTTGTTTTTGAACTGTTGCATTTTGCTATGAAAATGCAACCTTCGGCGAAATTTGATAAGCAACAAATAAACGCTTCTCAACGGATTTCAAGCTTGTTTTTAGAACTCTTAGAGCGCCAGTTTCCGATTGATGAAAATCACCCCGCTGTAAATCTTCGTGCTGCTTCTGATTTCGCTAATCAATTAAATGTGCATGTGAATCACTTGAACAGAGCGGTTAAAGAAACAACGCAAAAAACAACTTCACAACTCATCGCAGAACGGGTTTTACAAGAATCTAAAATATTGTTGAAATACAGCAACTGGAATGTGTCTGAAATTGCTTACGCTTTAGGTTTTACGGAAGTAACGCATTTTAATAATTTCTTTAAAAAACATACGCAGTTAAGTCCTTCTAAATTTAGGAATGGTTGAATTTCGTAAGTTATTATTTGATTATTATTTTACCGCAAGCAAACATTGGCATAATTTTGTACCATAATTTAAAAACATAAAATATGCAAAAGCGCAAATTAGGAAACAGTGGTTTAGAAGTTTCAGCCATCGGATTGGGTTGTATGGGCATGAGTTTTTCTTATGCACCTTTTCCAGAAGAAAAAGATTCCATTGCTCTCATTCACGAAGCCGTTAAGCAAGGCATCACTTTTTTTGATACTGCTGAAGTTTATGGACCTTATACAAACGAAGAATTGGTAGGCAAAGCTTTGAAGCCGTACAGAAACGATGTCATAATTGCTACCAAATTTGGTTTCAAATTTCAAGATGGGAAAATAATAGGTGTCAACAGCCGTCCAGAAAATATCAGAAAAGCCGTAGAGGGTTCGCTTAAAAGATTGAAAATAGATTGCATCGATTTATTGTACCAGCATCGTGTTGACCCAAATGTGCCAATTGAAGATGCAGCAGGGACGGTGAAAGATTTAATTCAAGAAGGCAAAGCCAAATATTTTGGTCTTTCAGAAGCAGGAGCAAATACTATTCGGAAAGCGCACGCTGTGCATCCTGTTGCTGCATTGCAAAGCGAATACTCGATGTGGACGCGTCAACACGAGAAAGAAATTATTCCAACCATTGAAGAATTGGGCATTGGACTGGTGGCGTTCAGTCCGTTGGGCAAAGGGTTTTTGACGGGTAAAATGGATGAGAAAAGAGAATTTTTTGCGGGTGATACGCGCAGTGTAATTCCCAGATTTTCGGAAGAAGCGCGCATTGCCAATAAAGCCCTTGTTGATGTGTTGCATGCATTTGCCGCAAAAAGAAATGCAACAGCAGCACAAATTGCGCTCGCTTGGGTATTGGCGCAAAAACCTTGGATTGTTCCTATCCCTGGTACTACTAAATTACATCGTTTAACAGAAAATAATGGCGCGGCAGCCATTCAATTAACAACCGAAGAGCTTCGCGACATTGAAATATCTTGTTCAAAAATTAATGTGGTGGGTACACGCTACACTGAACAAATGGAGAAAGCGACGGGGTTATAACTGGGGTCAGGAATCAGGTGTCAGTGTCAGGAATCAGCTTTCTTGTAGATTTCCTGACACCTATACCTGATTCCTGTTGCCTTTTTTCAAATTATTTGAATTTCGCAGTTTAAAGTTTGATTTAAATTATTTTGTATTGAACAGAACAGCGTATTTTTAGCAAAAATTTATGTGGCTATTTAGTTAAAGCTAAAATGTTTATCAATGGAAACGCGGATGACACGGATTTAGCAGATGAACACAGATTTCTTAATGCTTTGGGATTTTAAAGATTTAACAAATCCGTCCCTACAAGTAGGGACTAAATCCGTGTTATCCGCGTTTCCATTGTCGAGTAATTTAGCTTTAGCTAAATAGTTCCGTTGATTCTTAATAACTCATGTTACACAGAAATTAAAAAATTAATTTTTCCATTTTAAAAATTAACATTGCACCGTTAAAACATAACTATAATTGTGCTGTTTTGGCAATTCAGTATCATCGTTAAAACGTAACTATATTTGTGCTGTTTGTCGTATTTAAGTTTGTATTTTTTTAAAAAATAAAATTTGAAAGTTTTTTTTGTAAAATCAGTTAATAACTAAAATATTTCTATTGTGGCAACATTCAAATTAAATATTAACGGAAAAAATCGGCAGGTGGATGTTGACCCATCAACGCCGATGCTTTGGGTATTGCGCGACCACCTCGATTTGCCTGGTACAAAATATGGCTGCGGAATTGCGCAATGTGGTGCGTGTACAATTCATTTAGATGGTGCGCCTGTTCGCTCATGTCAATTACAAGTTTCAGCAGTTGAAGATTCAGCCATCACAACTATTGAAGGATTATCTGAAAAAGGTGATCACCCTGTACAAAAAGCGTGGTTAGAACACGACGTCGCACAATGCGGCTACTGCCAAGCGGGGCAAATAATGAGTGCTTCGGCATTGCTCAAATCAAATCCAAATCCGAGTGATGCGGATATTGAAGCGGCAATGAGTGGCAATATTTGTCGCTGTGCCACTTACATACGCATTAAAGCTGCCATTAAAACAGCGGCAAAACATTAATCAGGTGTCAGGTATCAGGTGTCAGGTATCAGGCAAACAACGACCTGATACCTGATACCTGACACCTGATTGCTCAAAATCATTTCATCATAATTCGTCAAACCTTTTAGGTTTTTACAATTAAAAAATATAGAAAATGAATAAGATCAAAACAAGTATCGATAGACGTTCATTTTTAAAAGCCTCTGCATTAAGTGGTGGTGGTTTACTGCTTTCTTTTAGCTGGATAAACAAATTAGCAGCAGCAAATATTTTAGGTGAAACCAATTTTGCCACCGATTGGAACAGCATTAATGGTTATATAAAAATTACGGCGGATAATGTCATTAAAATTTTATGTCCGAATCCAGAGTTCGGACAAAATGTAATGACATCGCTACCGATGATTGTGGCTGAAGAGTTGGATGTCGATTGGAAAGATGTCGTCATCGAAATGGGACCCCATGACAACGTGAAATTAGGACCACAATTTACGGGTGGTAGTAATTCGGTGAAAATGTATTGGTCTCCATTAAGAAATGCTGGCGCATCAGCACGGCAAATGCTGATTGAAGCAGCTGCTCAAACGTGGGGTGCCCCAGCGAGTGAAATCACAACCAAAGCGGGCGTTTTATCTCATCCGAATGGAAAATCGGCAAAATATGGAGAAATGGCAAGCAAAGCTGCCACGATTGCCGTTCCGAAAGATGTGAAATTGAAGGCAGTTAAAGATTTTACGATCGTTCGACACTCGAAGAAAAATGCAGAAGGCTTAAAAATAGTTACAGGCAAACCGCTTTTCGGTTTAGATTATCGTGCAGAGGGCATGCTCATCGCCATGATTCAACACCCACCAGCCTTTGGCATGAAATTAAAATCGTTCGATGCGACTGAAACGCTCAAAATGTCGGGTATTAAAGATGTTTTTAGTCTTAAATTGTATGAAGATGGTTACGAGCAAGCTGGTTTCGATACGCGTACATTCAATGATATATTGGTAGTGGTTGGCAAGAGCACTTGGGAAGTGATGAATGCGCGCAAAAAATTAAAAACAGAATGGGAACCGATTGCAGATACCAAAGAAACGATGGCAGGTCGCGGCGGTAAAAAAATAGTTACCGTTCCGGCAGGACTTGAAAGTACAAGTTCTCAGCGTGAAAAAATGGCTGAATATGCGAAAGGAGCAGCGCAACAACTGAGAAAAGACGGCGATCCGGAAACGGCTTTCAAGAACGCTGCACAAATTATTGAACGCACCTATACTGCCCCGTTTTTGGCGCACAACTGTATGGAGCCGATGAATTTCTTCGCGCACGTTACTGATGAAAAAGCCTTAATGGTCGGACCTTTGCAAGCTCCAGGTTTTATACAACCCACGCTTTCAAAAATTTTAAAGCTGCCTGCCGACAAGATTGAAATTCAGATGACGCGCATGGGTGGTGGTTTCGGTCGTAGAGCTTATGGGCATTATCTCACAGAAGCGGCACTTATTTCTAAAAAAGTAAAAGCCCCTGTCAAACTCATATATACGCGTGAAGATGATATGACTTACGGCATATATCGACCTATGTACACCGCTACTTATCGTGCTGCCCTCGATGCAAATAAAAATTTGATTGGTTTTCATGTAAAAGGGGGCGGTATTCCTGAACACCCGATTCACCCAAATCGTTTCCCTGCGGGTGCAGTTGATAATTATTTGGCAGAAGGCTGGGAAATTGCATCCAATATTACCATTGGAGCATTCCGTGCGCCACGTTCCAACTTTAATGCCGCAGCCGAACAATCTTTCTTAGATGAAGTTGCTGAAAAAATGGGCAAAGACCCGATTGCATTTCGCTTAGAATTATTGCAGCGTTCTAAAACAAATCCTGTTGGTAAAAACAATGAGTACGATGTGGACAGATATGCAGGCGTTTTGAAATTAGTTAGAGAAAAATCGGATTGGGATAACGCAGCAAATCGCAAAAAAAATAGAGGTGTCGCAGCTTATTTCTGCCATAACTCTTATGCAGCGCACGTAGTTGAAATGGTAATTAGAGACGGACAACCATACGTTGAGCAAGTATTTTCTGCCATGGATTGTGGTATTGTTATCAATCCGGATTCTGCTAAAAACATGGTTGAAGGTGCTGTTGTTGATGGAATTGGAAACGCTTTTTATGGTGCTTTAACCCATAAGAATGGTGCTGCCGAGCAAAATAATTTCCACAATTATCGCGTCATTCGACATAATGAGGCGCCAAAGAAAATTGATGTGCATTTTGTTCAAAATGATATTGACCCATCAGGTTTAGGCGAACCACCATTTCCACCTGTTTTTGGTGCTGTTGCCAACGCGCTGTATAAAGCGAAAGGCAGACGTTTTTATAATCAACCTTTCCAAACAGAATTAGATCAGCTGTGAAACAGGAATCAGGAATCAGGTATCAGGTTTCAGGTCGTTATTTGCCTGACGCCTGATATCTGATTCTTGGTTCCTGACACCTTTCAAAATATGATTTCCAACCGCACTATACTGATTCTTATACTGGGTTTACTCTCAGCCATCGGACCTTTTTCGATTGATACTTACATATCTGGCTTTCCAATAATTGCTAAAGATTTAGGTGTAGCTATTGGTCAAGTTTCTTATTCGCTATCCAGTTTTTTTATTGGCATTTCTTTAGGTCAATTCATTTATGGACCTTTACTCGATCGTCATGGGCGAAAAAAACCACTCATTATAGGATTGGTTATTTATGCAACGGCTTCATTAGGTTGTGCCATTTCGCATTCGATTGAAATGTTGATAGCTCTGCGTTTCTTGCAAGCTTTAGGCGGTTGTGTGGGTATGGTTGCGCCGCGCGCAATTGTGCGCGATATTTTTCCTGTCAGTGAAAGTGCTAAAATATTTTCTACTTTAATTCTCATATTAGGCGTATCGCCCATTATTGCGCCAACAATTGGCAGCTACATGATAACCTCTTTGGGTTGGCAATCCGTTTTTTGGTTGCAGAGTTCCATGGGTGTATTGTTATTGATAGCTGTCATATTCTTTTTGCCAGAAAGTAAACAACCCGACCCAACTTTTTCGCTCATGCCCAAACCCATCGTTAATAGTTTTCTCTCTGTATTCAAAACACCTGAGTTCTTCACTTATGCTTTAGCAGCTTCTTTGGTTTCGGCAGGTGTGTATGCCTATTTATCGGGGTCGCCTTTTGTATTTATGAAAATGTATAAAGTCACAGAACAGCAATACGGCTGGATTTTTGGGCTTTTGGCTGGAGGTTTAGTAATGAGTAGTCAATTGAACAATTTGGCTTTAAGACGTTTTAGTTCTGAGCAAATTATTAAAATAGCTTTACTGATTCAGACCGCCGTAGGTGTTCTTTTATGCGTTTCAAGTGTTTTAGGCTGGCTCAATTTGTTCAATACAATTTTGCTAATTTTTTTATTTTTGTGTTGCCAAGGTTTCAGTTTCCCGAATGCTTCGGCGCTTTCGATGGCGCCATTTAAAAAACAAGCGGGTACAGCATCAGC
>JAYWBA010000224.1:0-3738 GCA_043781915.1 Saprospiraceae bacterium | reverse complement strand
AAACCTCGAAAGCACCATGACAATTGTTGCCGAAAACGGTTCCGTCAAAATTGGTGGGCAGTATATGAACGAAGTAGAAATTTGCCACGTTAAAGATTTCAATATGCCTGAATTGTCACCCACTAACCCCGGAAATGATTATGGCGCATACAAAGGCTCAGCACAAAACCATAATTTCGTGATTGAAAACGTGGTGGATGTCATTAAAGGAAGAAACACCATTACTGTTAACGCCCTGGAAGGTTTAAAAACCGTTGAAATCATTGAACGCATTTACGCGCTGCGGAAAAATATCTGAATCCTGATTTCATACAAAAACGGCATAAATCAACTAAAACGCAAACCTTTAAATTAAATGACCTTTAAATCTATTTTTTTTAAAGACGTATTACTTATTTGTTTAAATAATTTTATAAATTTGCCCCGCATAATTAAAACCCTTATTTATATACAAACCGAACTCTTAAAAATATTTACGCTCAATCCACGCCATTCTGTTAAGTTTAATTAACATACTTCTTTGAAAGTATTGGGGGCGTGTTTCCGCAATAAATATATTAAGTTCGGAGTTTTAATTATCTAAAAAGTTTTGTTAAGTTCATTTCACCCTACTTGTGTTGTAACACTTGAATGGCGAAGCCTTGTCACAAACTGTCTGAACCACGATTTACAGGATTTTAGGATTTACAAGATTTAATTCTTCATTTGTAATTATTTAGCTAAAGCTAATATGTTAATCAATGGAAACGCGGATTTAGCAGATTTTACTGATAAACGCAGATTTTTATCAGTGAAAATCCGCTTCATCCGCTTCATCCGCGTTTCCATTGTCGCGTAATTTAGCTTTAGCTAAATAGGTTTTATAGATTTAAAGGTTTAACTTTGTAAACACAATTTTTAATTCTTCGTTCTTCGTTTTTAATTAATAACTATGGGATTAGTACACGCAGAAATTAAAATCACTAATGTGGGTGATCAAGAAATGGTGAAAAGAGGCTATTTGAAAAAAGAAGAAATTCGGACGATACAAATTACTGCTATGGTAGATAGTGGCGCATACATGATGACCATTAATGAAAGTATTAAAGACCAATTGGGATTAGACGTCATTGATAGGCGTACAGCGCAATTAGTCGATGGTAGTTTTATAAATTTAGATATTGTAGGACCTATTGAAGTGCGTATTGAAAATAGAATGGCAATGTGCAATGCTATGGTACTCGCTGGTGATACAGAAGTTTTGCTCGGCGCAATACCTTTAGAAGAAATGGACGTGCTCATTCATCCGAAAGAGCAAAAACTCATTGTCAATCCGTTACATCCTTACAAAGCACAATTGGCGTTGAAATAAATTGTAGAGACGTGTTCAATGCGTCTCACTCTGACCACATAAACTCTAATTCGTAAAACCGTTAAAGTGAAGAAAATTTTTAAGTAATTCCGTAAAAAAATGAGCGGTAAACCGACGATTGGAGGTAGCCATTTTTTAGGAATTGCTTAAAAATTATTCGAGCATTCCGAAGCAACTTTTTTTGGTTCTTTTTTTTTTGCTTGAAAAAAAAGAACAACACACTACTGTGCAGAAAAACCGTATCCCCCATGACAGCATTTTTAAAAAGGTGTTCGAAGATGTTAATGCCGTTATTGAGTTTATAGATAATTTTTTACCACCACATATTGTGGCACTCATTAATAAAGAAAATTTAGTACGCGATAACGAATCGTACTTGACTAAAGCAATGCGAAGATTATTTGCCGATGTTGTTTATCGGACAATAATAGATGGTCAAGAAGGCGCATTGGTATTACTTTTTGAACACAAAAATGATAAAAAAGGCGTGCTTCCTTTTCAATTATTGCAATACATGGTTGCTATATGGGTTTTAGACTTAAAAAATAAGCGACCATTTTCAAATATCATTCCTATCGTCATTTATCATGGCGATAAAGTAACCGTTGCACGACCGTTTTCATCTTATTTTAATTTTCAGAGTGAAATAACCAATGCTTTTATTCCTGATTTTAAGTATGTGTTCTTAAATGTCGAAAAAGAAGCCGATGAAAAACTTTTTTCACTCTCCACCATTTCAGGTTTAAGGAGTTTGTTTCTACTCTTTAAACATATCAAGAATCCCAAATTCATTATCAGGAACTTGTTAGAAATTTTAAAAGTTGGCGATAAAAATGAAAATAATGACGATGTAGTTTCTCAAATACTCCTATATTTGTTCAGTAATTCCGATATTGATAAAAACATCGTATCGGATATATTAGATTCACAGCCCGAAGAGGGCTTAAAAAAAATAGGTATGACAACGGCACAACAATGGAAAAAAGAAGGTAAACTTGAAGGTAAATTTGAAGTAGTGCGCAATGCTTGGGAGAAAGGGTATACAAAATATCAAATTGCTGATTTCACTAAACTTTCAATTATCGAAATAGAAAAATTGATTGCGCAATTTGAGGCAGAATTGAAAAAGAAATAGCCCGAAGAGAGCTTAAAATAGTTGTGAGTTGTTCGTTGTTAGGCTCTCTTAAACTATCAATAAGCAATGACCTACGAGAAAAAACTTCCAAAGTGAAGAAATTTTTTTAGTAATTCCGTAAAAAAATGAGCGGTAAACCGACGATAGGAGGTAGCCATTTTTTAGGCATTGCTAAAAAATTATTCGAACTTTCCGAAGCAACTTTTTTTGGTACTTTTTTTTTGCTTGAAAAAAAAGTACAATAACAAGGTAGCCATTTTTTAGGAATTGACCATTTAGTTGATAGTTGTTCGTTGACAGTTGACAGTATTCGGAATGAATCATAGTGTGCAACCCGCCAAAGTGAAACTACTCAAGTACTATTACCCTCAGTACCTAAATGATTAACTAACGGTAAATTTTTAAAAGTAAAGCGAAATTTGCAAGTAGACCGTAAAAAAAGTCGGGACGCTGAGCGACGATAGGAGCGCAACCGCCTTTTTTAGGTCGACTTCAAATTTACGCGGGCTTTTTGAGGCAACTTTTTTGCGAACTTTTTTTTTGCCAGAAAAAAAGTGGAAGAAAGAAATTATTCGAGCTTCCCAACGCAACTTTTTTAGTACTTTTTTTTTGCTTGAAAAAAAAGAACATCGCAAAACCTACAAGTTTTGACTATGATTGCACCTAAATTTGTGTGTTAAATTAAAATGGTTTATTTTTGTAAAAATTTAAATTATGGAAGCTTTAAAAACGCCTTTTAATGATACTCAGTTAGAACTGTTAAAAATGTTTTCATCAAACATTCCTGAAACAGACTGGCTCGAGATAAAACGCCTTATTGTGCGCTATTTTGCTAAAAAAGCCATAGCTTCAGCAAATGAGGTTTGGGACAAAAATGGTTGGACAGTCGAAGATGAAAAAAGAATGCTTGAAACCCATATAAGAACTCCTTATAAACTTTAGAAAATGTTATCTAAGTTCGTAATCGATACTAATGTGCTATTAGTTAGCATTTCTGAACGTTCTGAAAATCATTGGCTATTTTTAGCATTTATTGATGAAGTTTTTACATTGTGTGTTACAACATCTATTTTAAATGAATATGCTGAAATTTTAGAACAACAAATGGGCATTAAAACATCTGAAAACGTTCTTAAAATAATTGAGAATGCTCCCAATGTGATATTCATCGACAGATACATTCGTTGGGAGTTAATCTCTGTTGATCCAGATGATAATAAATTTGTTGATTGTGCTATTGCCTCCAATGCTA
>JAYWBA010000223.1:0-3738 GCA_043781915.1 Saprospiraceae bacterium | reverse complement strand
ATCGTCCTTTAAAGTTTGCTAAATTCATGAACACTTTCACGATAATATCGTGTGTACAATCTTTAGCAGCTTCCCTATCTTTAATGAGACTCAAACACTTATGAAAAATTTTACCCGAATACCTTTCGTAGAGCACGTCTAAAAGTGCCGTTTCACCTTCCAATACGCGCGCAACCACCTGCTCGTCCGTCAGATGCGCATCGGAGTTAACCTTGTACTTTTTAAAAAATGACATGTCCTTTTCTTGTAAAGTTTGCTCAGTGTATGTTCTTTGAGCTTTGAGCAATGAACTTTGAGCAATGAGCTTTTTCTTCTCGAAGGCTCAAAGCTTATTGCTCAAAGCTATTTAACGTAATTTCAAAGTTACCAAAGTCAACACTGCCAACATTATGCCGATAATGTAAAACCTTGTTACCAATTTAGCTTCCGGAATTCCTTTTTTCTGGAAATGGTGGTGTAATGGCGACATTAAAAATATGCGCCTTCCTTCACCATATTTGCGCTTGGTATATTTAAAATATCCAACTTGAATCATGACCGATAAATTTTCGACCAAGAAAATGCCGCAAAATATAGGAATTAATAATTCTTTACGGATGAGGATAGCAAAAACAGCAATGATACTCCCAAGTGCCAAACTGCCCGTATCGCCCATAAAAACTTGTGCTGGAAACGCATTATACCACAAAAAACCAATACACGCTGCTAAAAAGCAAGAAGCGAAAATAACCATTTCCGCAGAGTTAGGAATATACAGAACATTGAGATATTCTGCAAAAATGGAGTTACCCGTTGCGTAAGCAAAAATAGCGAGCGTTGCGCCAATAATGGCTGAAACGCCTGCGGCTAATCCGTCGATACCATCCGTTAAGTTAGCAGCGTTCGAAACTGCCGTGATAATGATAATCACTAACAAAACAAAAATAAATGGCGTGAGTTTTTTGCTCCATTCAGCGCCAACAATGGGTTTTAAAAGTTTGCTATAATCAAGCTCATTATTTTTATAAAAGGGTACATTTGTAAGCGGCGCTTTTACATACACCATTTCTTTTAATTTGCCACCATGCGTTTGGTCGGGAACATACACACGCTTCATGACTTGAAATGCTGAGCGCGTTGCCATCTTAGAATCGAGACGCACAACCACTTGATCACTATTGAGCATCACCAAACCTACTACCAAACCTAAGCTCACTTGACCAACGACTTTAAAAATGCCGGGCAATCCCTTCTTGTTTTTTTTGAAGACCTTGATATAATCATCAATAAATCCGAACATACCCATCCAAACTGTTGCGAGCAGCATAAGCAGAACATAAACATTATTGAGTCGGCAAAACAACAAGGTTGGAACAACTATAGCGAGCAAAATAATCACACCGCCCATTGTTGGCGTGCCTTGTTTCTGCTTTTGTCCTTCCAGACCTAAATCGCGCACGGTTTCACCAATTTGTAATGACCGCAATTTCTGTACGATGCGTCTTCCGAAAACCAGCGCAATCAGTAGCGAAAGTAAAATGGCAGCACTTGCGCGCACCGATACATATTTATACAGGTTTGAACCTGGAAAATCGTAATATTTGTCAATCCATTCGAACAGATGATAGAGCATAAAGTAACTGACTAAAGCTAATAGGTTTTAAGTTTTGTTTCAACGATTATGGGCGGAAAAATGAAGCTGTAAAATTAGATATATAACGGCGGCAAAAAAAATTACTATGTGTTTTTATTTTTTTTGATTACAGCACGGGTTAAAATTATGGTTAATACTCTGGGGGTTATGATTTTCAGTAAGTTTCCCGCATAAATTTAAAGCAGAAAATCGCTGAATCGTAGTATTTGTTTTTTTGCGAATTTCTGCGGGAATTTCTGCAATTTCTGCAAGAAAAGATATGTATACCTGTTTAGTTATAAATTATGAATTCTCTCTGCGTTCTTTTCCCGTTTTATTTAATTCGCTTTTAATCTCTTCATAAGGTGTATAACCTTCTGCGTCGGTTAAAGAATTTTGCGATTGATCTTGTTTCTTATTGCCGTATCGACTTTCAACCCCGTCTTTAATCTCACCTAATTTATTGTTGAAAATGCCAGTTATAATCAACCAAATAAAAACGAAGGGATAAAAAATGACATTGTAAGCCAGCGATATCAATCCACTAAGAACGCTTGTTTTAAATTTATTGACAATAGCAGATAAGTATGCAAGTGGTACTCTGTAATTAGTAATGAGCGCAATAACCAGAAAAATCCATCCAAATTTATAGAGTAAAGTAACGATTTCGAAAGAAATGAACAAGAAGCCAGCCAAAATAACAATACCAAAAATGAGCGCGAACAATGAACTAAACGGGCTCGGATTTTGGTTCGAACCGCTACCACCCAGATTAAAAGTTTTAATTGTCATAGTAATTTTTTATTTTTTTAAGTAATTTTTTTTGTAACTTATGTGCTAACATGGCACGGTTTTCGGTTAATGTAATCAGCAAAACAAAGATACTAAAGAAATTTAAAATTAGGGCATAATGATGTCCTTGCCGGCGAGCGGGTGCAATTTATCGGGGGGTAGAATTGCACCTTAGCTCGCTATTTTTTATTATCTTTGCGCCGCTTATAAATTAATAGCACTTATATTATGTCTTCTACGTCCCCTTTCTCATCGCTCGATGTGAATATTAATACAAAATCTATGCACGGTATAAAAGCATTTGCACCCGCATCGGTTGCCAATGTTGCTTGCGGTTTCGATATACTTGGCTTCGCGTTAGAAAAACCTGGCGACGAAATTATCGCCCGTTTTACCAATGCCCACAAAGGCTTAAAGATAACGCGCATAACCGGTGGCTCATTGCCTTTTGCACCCGAAAAAAACACTGCTGGTTATGCTATTCTGAAATATTTAGAACATATTGGCGAAAGTGAACGCGGTATTGAAATTGAAATTCACAAGAAAATGCCTTTTGGTTCTGGTTTGGGTTCGAGTGCTGCAAGTGCTGTTTGCGGCGTAATGGCTGTGAACGAGTTATTGCGACGCCCACTTACTAAGCGCGAATTGTTGCCGTTTGCTACGCTCGGAGAAAGCATTGCGAGTGGTGCTATTCATGCCGACAATGTCGCTCCTTCCCTGCTTGGTGGATTTACATTGGTGCGTGATTCTGAAACGAGCGATGTGCATCGTATTCATGTGCCTCGCGGGATGTACGCCACGTTAGTTTATCCGCACGTTGAGATATTGACGCGTGAATCAAGAGATGCTTTGAACAGAGAGGTGTCGCTCAAAAATTCAATACAACAAAGTGCCAATCTCGGCGCGTTCATCATTGGCATGTTTAACTCCGATTTTGACCTTATTCGCCGCTCGCTTGTTGATGTCATTATTGAGCCGCAACGCGCGCCATCTATCCCGAGCTTTTACAAACTCAAAGAAGCTGCTGAAGCTATGAATGCTTTAGGTTGCAGTATTTCGGGGTCTGGCCCAACGGTTTTTGCGCTTAGTCAAAATAGTTTTATTGCTGAAAATATTGCGGAGGCATTTCAAAAAATTTATACCGATACGCACATTCCGCACGAAATATATGTATCGCCAATTAATAACGAAGGTGCGATTGTGTTTTAAGAATAAATTAATCATTAACGACGCTGGTTCAAGGTGTGTCCTGCAATTCGAAGCTCACGTGCTTTGAAGAACTATAAATAAGATGATAGTAGGTCTATCATACAGGTTTTCCGAAAGAGCTGTAT
>JAYWBA010000222.1:0-3740 GCA_043781915.1 Saprospiraceae bacterium | reverse complement strand
AATGGATATTTCGGGGGATGGAAAAGACAACCTTTTGACCCTAAAGATTTTAAATACACTACGAGGGATATTTCAGCCGCTCCACAAAAAGCGTCTATTTTAAATTTAATGCCTCCGGTATTCAATCAAGGTCAGATCGGAAGCTGCACAAGCCACGCTGGTGTAGCCGCTCTTATGTCTTTAGACAAAAAAGAAGGACTTTCAGTTAAGCTGTGGTCTCGCTTATTTTTGTATTTTAATGAACGCGCCCTTAACGGCACTACAAAAGAAGATTCTGGGGCGAACATACGTGACGTATTTAAGGCGGCTAATAAATACGGGGTATGTGAGGAAGCCCTCTATCCATATATCGAGCGTTCTGTATTTAAAACCCCTCCGGCGAAGGCGTATAAATCCGCTTTTGAGAAACCCACTACCTACGAGGCACTTTCTCAATCTGTGTATGCTGTTAAGGATTGTATAGCTTCGGGATTTTCGGTTATTTTCGGTTTTGATGTTTATGAGAGTTTTATGAATATTGGAAGTGACGGGCTTATGCCCTTGCCTACGGCTACTGAAAGAATTATAGGAGGTCATGCGGTTTGCGTTGTAGGGTATGATGATACTAAAAAGTTATTGACGGTTAGAAACTCCTGGGGAAGTTCTTGGGGAGACAAAGGGCACTTTTATATGCCGTACAGTTTCTTCGAATCTAACAGTTGTTCCGATTCTTGGACGGTTAAAAAAACTGCCTCTCAATTAACGGAGGAACTGGCAAGTAATTCTACTTTTACAATTGCGGAAGGAAACCATTTTTCAAACCCCAGAAATTTCCCTATAAGCAAATTTAAGCCCTTAACGTTTGAGTTCAGCCCTAATGAGAGTTGGAAATACTTGCTTAAAGACGCAACACAGCCGAGCGGATTATCGGTGGATCAACTCGATTGGAATAAACTTCTCGGTGTGACGGTAACTCCTCTTAATCCGATGGGAGACACAGTAATGTCTGGTTGGCGTTACGAACCGGATACTGACAGTATTACAATATGTCCTTATTGGCATAGGAAGTCTTTCGGAATAGTCAGGGAAATGGACGAATCCTTAAAAGTCCCTGTAAAAATCGGCACTACTTATCAGGTATCCTTATGGCATGATGGCACTAATATGCACTACGTTATGAAGGAAAAAATTAGCTGCAACGTGCTACAAGTAGAATCGAAACCTTTTAGAGGCGGGTGGAGTTTTTTAAAATTATGCCATATTATACAACCTTATTTTGGCGGAAATAGGGTAGCAGTACAAAATACTTATTTTGATGTTGTTTCGATATGATTCAGACGTAAAAAATAGGAAATATCTATTAACTTTGCTAAAAATAAAAATTATGCCATTAATTAAGATTCCAGCGCTTGACGCGCTACAAAAACAGATAGACGCTCAATCGTCTCTTATTTCTGGGGTAAGTGACTCCATTACAAGTATCCATAGTCAGGCTGCGTCTGATTTTTCCGCAACCAAGGTAGCCCTTGATTTAATACACGCAGATATAACTAATTTAAAAGGCACTGTTCAACGTGTTATCGACATTTTGCAGGGAGTTTTCACAACACTTGGCGTTGAGGAAATTCTTCCTTCTGTGGATGTTCCTGTTGTACTTACTCCTACCGTTCTTCCTACCCCCGACCCGACGCCTATTGTAGAGGCTACGCCTTCTGCTCCTGTTATTTCTACGGAAGTAACCAACCTTCCGAGCACGCAGATAGCTATTACGGCAGAAGTCTTGCAGGGAGTTCCTTTAAGTAACATTCCTGATAGGGTTGTATCTTTGGGCTTAGTGGATTCGGATTCGGAGGGGGCTTTTAGCATTAAAAATCTTAGCTCTTCGATTATTAGCCTGTCTTCTGGAGAACGGATATTCCCTGGAGGCTCAATTAACTTTACTCGTATAAAGACAGAAGGTGCTTTAGTTATAGGAGTTCCTTCGATATTGAATCCTTAATTTTTAATTTTTTAAATCGTACACAATGATTAGAAGTATTTTTTCTAAGATTGCCTTAGTGGGTATTTTTTGTTTTTTGGTTATTTCATTAAAAGCGCAAACTCCTGCAAACTTAATTCCTTGGGATTTTTCAAGTGTTGCAGGCGTGTTGAACACCGTTAACTATTTAGTTTCGGGTTTGATTATTTACCTAAGCGCAAGCGTTTTTAAGAACGCTACTTGGTTCACTGTGTTTTCTCAGACGTATGCGAAGGTTGCTATCGTGGCTGTTGTTGTAGGTATCGTTATTTTTAAATGGCATTTTGACCTTACTATTTTACAGACTTTGGTAGCTACTATTTTCAGTTTTTGGGTTTCTAACGGTATTCATAGCACAGTAACTTATGTTAAAACTAAGTTGGGGTATCCAACTAAGTCTGTGTAACCATTATTTCACTAATTCCACGAATGTATTATATACTGAATAGCGCAGCCCCGCATTATTGCGTATGCGGGGTTTTGTTGATTGATGAAGTACCTGCGGCAGGTTTGCTGGGCGGGTTTCTTGTGGGTATTACGTTGCTTGTTATGAACATTCTGAAAAATTCTTCTTTGGCGGAAGGGGTAGTTAAGTACTTAGTGGAGAAGATTGATAAAATAGAAATTGTTGACTTCGATGAACTAAAAAACCACAACTATATCATAAAACTTACGGCTATTAAAGATAGCCCGTACTTAGAAGCTATTGAGATAATAAAAAGTGCTCCTAAAAAAGAGCTATTTTTAGAATATGTGAGAATACTCGCTGAGGTGGGATTAGAGTCTTCTCAGAGATACCTTAATAAAAGTTTTTTAGATAAAAGTCCTCAAGAGGTGAAAGCGTTTGTGTCTAAGGAACTTACTTGGAGAACTATTGAGTACGACAAGAGACTAACTGTTGTGTTGATGTCGTATAATAATGATAAGGAAAAAGTAAACACAATAGTCAGAAAAATGGCTTCGTGGAGATCGGTGGAACACAAGGTTATTGTTGACCACATAAGCTCTATCATTAGTTTGGGGAACAAAAATTTAGTACCCTACTTTTTTGATGCGATTTTCAATACTGAAAGCATAGGGTTTGATTTATATTTAACAAAGGGCGCGGATTCTTTCAACCTACTCAATGGTGAGTTGGAGGAATTTTTAAAAAAATAGTTATGATAATAAGTACGGGTTTGAGGGACGGGTTTGAAAATTTTAGGGTATTCTACAATAATGAACTCTCCTCTCCTACTACGGGAGTAGCGCACGACTTCGTATCTACTGTAAATACTTTAGCACAGGCGGGAACTACTTCTGTGTTTGTTGCGGAACTATATCTGCCCGATAATTCACTCTTCGGTACTTTAGTAGCATACAAGGACGCGGGAACCATCATACTTGATAATACAAGCACTCTGCTATATTGGCTTGACGAGGCGGACACATCCGAGCTATTCAACCTATCTCGCATTTACGGATTAACACAATACTACTCAGGAGATAAATTGCTTAACAGTGCGCAAAGCTATGAGACAAATTTACAGGTTTATAACGATATTCAATTAGGCAGCGACTATTGGTTTATCTACGTGTATAATTTTCCAGCCACTTTTAGGGCTTCGGCAGAAATCAAGGGGACTCTTTTGAGCGTTAATAATTTTGCAAGCTATAATGTTAGTTTATCTAACGTTTCGGCAGAATTTCTATCTTTTACGTCTGCAAGAGATCAGAGAACCGTTATACACGTCGAAATAGGAGA
>JAYWBA010000221.1:0-10388 GCA_043781915.1 Saprospiraceae bacterium | reverse complement strand
TTGTGAATAAGCAACACAAAAATCACACTATTCGGCTTGATTTTTTAATCATGGAGTCCTATTTTGCCTTTTACAATTCGTAACTCACGTTAAAATATGATTTACAGTTTGTTCGAGCCATGATCTATTGCTTTAATTTTTTATGTGGTTCGCATTTTTTAACCTATTAATTCAGTAAATCTTGCTTCAGACAAAAAGCATTTTTACGCGTATTTTTGCAAAAATCCCATTTTATTGTAAATTTGAACCTTAAATAATAAAAATGTTCGGACTTCGAGACACAGATACTGTTGAAATAAAACAAGTTTTGAATTATGCGGCGATTAAATCACTTATTCACCGCAAAAAATGCGGCGAATAAGCCTTATATTTACCGCAAAATGTGTTTTTATGCCGCTTTACATTCATCAGCGAGATAATTGGACAAATTTCACCTGGAATTATTCCGAATTATCTGTTCTTCTTGGCAAAGTACGAAACTTGCAAGGGAGGCTCATGGGTAAAATGGAAGAATTGGGTTTTGAGGTGCGGCAAGAAGCGGAATTAGGAACGCTTACTTTAGATGTTTTGAAAACATCGGAAATAGAGGGCGAGATTTTAGATGCCGATCAAGTGCGTTCTTCGATTGCTCGACGGCTCGGTATGGATTTGGATGGCTTAGTCGCTTCAAATCGAGATGTTGATGGTATTGTAGAAATGATGCTCGACGCTACAAAATTTTGTAATTACGATTTAACCAAAGATAGATTATTGGGTTGGCATTCTTCGCTTTTCCCATCCGGCAGAAGTGGGATTTACAAAATTACAGTTGGTGCTTTGCGAATGGGTGCCATGAAGGTTATATCGGGTGCTATGGGTCGAGAAAAAATTCATTTTCAAGCACCTGATGCCCAAAAAGTGGATTCCGAAATTGAAAAGTTTCTCGATTGGTTTAACGATGAACAAAACATTGATTCGGTGATTAAAGCAGGAATTGCGCATTTTTGGTTTATAACTATTCACCCTTTTGATGATGGAAACGGCAGAATTGCGCGCGCTATAACCGATATGCAATTAGCGCGTTCCGATGGCAGCAGTCAGCGATTTTTCAGTATGTCGGCACAAATTCAGAAGCAGCGCAGCAAATATTATGAGATTCTTGAAAAATCGCAGAAAGGAACTTCTGATATTACAATCTGGTTGGACTGGTTTTTAGCATGTTTGTTTCAAGCATTATTTGAAACAAACAATACATTAGAAAAAGTTTTGAGTAAGTCAAAATTCTGGAACACACAGACACTCTTGAATGAGCGACAAAGGTTGGTTATCAATAAACTATTTGACGGTTTTGAAGGCAAGCTTACTTCTTCAAAATGGGCGAAAATTGCCAAATGCTCGACCGATACTGCGCTTCGCGATATTCAAGATTTGATTCAAAAAAATATTCTCAAAAAAGAAGACTCTGGTGGTAGAAGTACTAATTATGAATTGTTTTGAATAGTCTAAAAATTATTGCTTTCCAAATTATTGCTGTATATTTGTATAAATATTTTATTTATGGAAGCACTTTCGGTTGAACAAATTAAGTTACAATACCCTGATGAATGGGTTTTGGTGGGTAATCCTGAAATGCGAAAAGACAATTTCGTTGGGGCGGTTATTCAAAAAATGTTGAGTGGCGTTGTTATTTACCACAGCAAAGACAAACGCGAAATAGCGTATAAAATTAAAGAACTCCGCGAAGGTTTTTTAAAAGTGGCTTGTGTCTTTACTGGCGATATGCCTAAGAATCGTAAATTCTGGCTATAAGTATGGAGTTTAAATTTAACCTGCCCGATGATGAATCGCTTATCTTAGTTGATTCTGAAATTAACGATTTACCTTTTACGCTTGCTATTGATACTGGTGCAACGCATACTGTAATTGATTTGACAGCTCTTCTCATGGCGGGCTATTCGTTAAGTGATGCCAAAGGGAGTGTGCCTTTGGAAACTGCAAAGGGAATAATTGAAGCTTATATTTTTGAAGTCGATTACTTTTACGTTTTGGGTAAAAAGAAAACAAAATTTAAAGTCTGTTCTTACGATTTTCTTGTGAATCGTGTTTTAGTAAACATTGACGGCGTTCTCGGATTAGATTTTTACAGAGGAAGCGTTCTGACTATTGACTTTCAGAAATCTGTAATAATTTTGAAATAAACCCATTGTATTATTGGCATAAAGCACTAACCCACTACCGCTTTCAATTCATTCTTCACATTACCCGTGCGTTTCAAAACACCCCATTCTTGCAATTCACCTTTAACTGCGCGTTTGTACGTTTTAAATAAAACGCTGTACATTAATGGTCTATACACCAAACGTTGCGGAAAAAGCAACCACAAGTCGGAAATATTTTTGCGCTCGAAGCGATAAGCGAAGAAAGCGCAAATGAGATCCATGAACATGAAAGCAAAATAATAGCCCCAAATTTTACCGAAAGTGCCTGTGAGAATGGATACAAACATGACTAAATCGGCAACGGGTGCGAACATGGGTAAAATGAGTTGGAATATTAAAATTTGTGGCATCGCAATCCAAGCTAAACTGCCGTATTTATTGACGAACAATACATCGCGATTTTTCCAAAAGGCTTGTAAAACGCCAAAATTCCAACGAAAGCGCTGTTTTAAAAATTGCGCGAAAGTTTCGGGTGCTTCGGTGTAGGCAATGGCATCGTTGGCAGTGCCAATTTTTCCGCCCGTGCGCAATAAGCGAATAGTTAAATCGCAATCTTCGGCGAGGGTGTCAGTATCGTAACCACCCACTTCTTTTATTGATGACACGCGAAATGCGCCAATAGCGCCCGGAATAACTGTTATGGCGTTCAAATACTCCATCGCGAGCCTATCAAAATTTTGCGCTGTCGTATATTCTATCGCTTGCCACCGCGTGAGAACGTTTATTTTATTGCCCACCTGCACGTTTCCTGCTACAGCAACAATATTTGGGTCGCTCATTTTTTGTATGAGTTGATTCAATGCGTTGTTGCTGAGTTGCGTGTCGGCGTCGATGTTAACGACGAAATCGTTTTGCGTTTGGGCAAGACCAAAATTGAGCGCTGATGCTTTGCCGCCATTGGGTTTAGTAAAAATTTTTACGCGCGCATCAAGTTTGAAAGCCGCTTTCACTGCATCGTAAGTTTTATCTTTCGAGCCATCGTCAACAAAAATGATGTCGTAATTGGGATAATTTTGGTGAAGGAGGCTATTTATGGTTTTAATAGCCGTGACTTCCTCGTTGTATGCTGGGACAATGACGGAGATAGGAGGTGTGAAGGTAGCTTTGAGCTTTGAGCTTTGAGCTTTGAGCTGCTCAATATTATTCGAGTTATTATTTAACGAAGGCTCAAAGCTCAAAGCTAATTGCTCACTGCTATTACGCTGACGTTGCAAAAACGCTAAAACAAGAATAACAAGATTGCGAACAACTGAAAGAATGATTGAGAAAAAGAAAATGCCTCCGAAGAGAGATTGCAAAAAATAACCTATTTCGGCAAAAACGCGGTCGAACCTATCAAAAAAAGCTTGCTTACCGATGAGTGGCGGCATGAGTTTTTCAGGCTTTTCTTGTAAAACATCAGCAATCGTGGTGAAAGTGTAGCCGTTTTGTTTAAAATATTTAATTATTCGCGGCAGTGCTTTAACGGTTGCACTTCTATCACCACCGGCATCGTGCAATAATATCATGGCGCCGTAATCTTTTTCGCGCACAACACGATCGAATATACTATCGGCATTGATGTTTTTGGCATCCCAATCTAAAGGGTCAATACTTTCACCAATGGTGATATAGTTTTGTTTTTTAGCAATGACAACAGGGCGTAATTCTTCTTGCGTTTCTGGCTCGGCGTCGGCGAGATACGGTGCACGAAAAAGTATGGTCGATTTACCCGTTATACTTTCTATCAATCGCCGCGTGGTGTTGAGTTCAATGATAGAACGCCATTCGGGAATGGTCGCCATATTCGGGTGAAAAAATGAGTGATTGCCGATTTCGTAACCGAGTTTATCAATTTTGCGCAAAAGCGGTAAATTCGATTCAGCATTATAACCTACCATAAAAAACGCGGCAGGAACGTTTTCTTTCTGTAGAATGTCGAGAATTTGTGGTGTCCATTCTGGGTCAGGACCATCATCAAAAGTCAAAACTTTCTTTTTAGGGTCTGCTTTGCCAAATTTACGAACTACAAAACTGGTTGGAAGGAGTGCAAAATTCTCTTCCATAATTAGTTTTTCTTTGGCGTCGTATTCTAAATCCACTTTGCCTTCAGTCGGTTCTGTTATTACATCGAGTGCTTCACCCTCTCCAATATAGTCAATAGTGCTTGAAAGCAAGGCGTTTTTAATGTCAGTAATTTTAAAACCAGAACTATCTAATGCGCCTTCACTCAAATTACGGTTGTAAAAACTCCACAGTCGCGGGTCTTCCGAACCCAATCGCCACAGTGCAACACCTTTCCAACCCGCATCGTCAGAAAGGCGCATAGCATTAAAATTTGATGCAGCATCGGTGAAACCTACATAATGTTTTTTATTGTTTTCGTCCGTATAATTGAACATGAGGTTATAAGTCTCATTGCTGTATTGAATAGTAGCATCCGATTCTTTGGCAATGGCAATACATTCCTGAAAAGTTATTTCGTCGGCGTGTTTCGGGTCTTTACCCCAATCGTAACCATATCCTGCAATACACAATACCAATTTTTCGGGCGGGACTTGTTTCGATACTTCTTCGACAATAGTTTCAATCCATTTTTGTGGCGAAATATCGCCCGGAGCGGATTCAGCATTGTGCAAATCGTACGCCATGACAAAAATATAGTCGTTGTATTCACTCAATTTGGGTAAGTTGTAATCTGCATTTTGAGCATTGACATCTTGCGAGACTATGAAACCTTTTTTATGCAAGGCAGTATACAATTCATTCTGAAAAATAGTCAGGTATGTTTCTGCATCGTTCGATTCAAGGCTTTCGAAATCGATGTTCACGCCCTGAAAGTGATATTTCTCGAGCACATTGATAACGCTTTGAATAAATTTTGCTCTTCGGTTGGCATCGCGCGCTATGTATAAAACATTATCGCCGTTCCATTTATTGTTAAAATAATTGGTTATCATCGGCATAACTTGTACGCCCTGATGTGTATTTAAAAAATTTAAAGCGCGGTTGTCAATATCTGTGAAAACGGTGTCGGCTTTATCAGGTACGTGCAGCCATTCGGGTAAAATAGTGTTGATGTGCGTAACGTTTTCACGTAGTGAGTAAAAACTTTGTAAATCCCAATTAACATAAAATGCCGCCCGCATGCGTTTATCGAACGGAATAGGCAAGCGTTTGCTGAGCGCAGTTAATTTTTTTAGTTTGAATCCTTTTTTATTCGAATAGTTGTCGAATGTAGCAGAATTGTGTTCACTTGTGCTGGTATCGCTTAATATGGCAGTTTTATAATCGTTGTATTTATTAAACAAAGTTGGCAGCGCTGGTTTAGAACTGTACACGAGCAAAGAAAAAGCAACAATAGCCGTAAAAACCACTGCAACCACAATGAATATACGCGATGCCCATTTTATACCTTGCCAACGCTTGTTAGAATCGGTACTAAAAACTTGTCTCTTATCAGTATGTTGCGGCACAGAACTCGAATTTAAGAATTTTAAGAATTTCTCGAAAATGATTAAAAACAAATGAATTCAAATAAATGCAACTATTTAGCGAAAGCTAAAATGTTTATCAATAGGAACGCAGATGACACGGATTTAGCTTTAGCTAAATATTTAAATTATGAAATTCTATACATTCTTTTAATTCTTCAATTTCGAGCCAACAAAGATATAATAATTTAAACTCAAAGTGTAATAAACAATGTTGTCGCTCACAATATCGCTCGAACTTAAACTGTGCGGAATAGCGAAATGCGCCGCCGCAGAAACTTCGAATCGCGGTAGTGAATAAGTAATAGGTAATGTAAACTCCGTATTGAGTAATCCAAAAATACTTTGAGAATTAGTAGTAACTATGGGTTTTCCTCTATTGGCAATGCGCTTTGTGATGAGGGTTGTTAATCGCGTATCAGTACCTGACATCAAAGTAATATCGGGCGTAATTTCGAGCTTTGAATTGTCATTATTGATTAAACTGATAGGCGCACCTAATCCGATTTCGAAACCGTAGGCTTTATCGTCGCCTTTAATGTAATAAGCTAAAAAATGTGGTTTTACAAAATCAGCATCTGCAACGAGTTCAAAAGTAAAATAATTATCGAGTGATTTATTAATGGTATCGTTGCCCGAGTTTAAAAACCAATGTTCGTAGCCAATGTTACCTTCTAACCAATCAGCCAGATCAAAATTATAACTCAAACCCAAAGTATGTTGCGATATGCCAGTGTTTGTAAATCCCGACCAATAATCGGCGGCATAATGAAAACCAAAACCAGAAGCTGTTAAATAATCAAGCCCTGATGTAGCTCCAAATTGATTATTTCCAATTTTACGCCCTTGGAAATTGACATTGCTTGTGTATCCTGATGTTACACCCAATCGCGATGATTTTTCGACCTCTTCGAATGAAAGTTGCGCTTGGCTTGATTGCGACATTAGGCATAGGAAAACAATTGTAATAAAGTTTAAATTCCGCATTATTTTTTTATGGTTAAACGCTTAGAATGGTGTAAAGTTAAATTGTTAAAAGTTAAATGAAAATTAAAGTTTTGGTGTCTGATTCTTGACTCCTGAAATTCACATACAAATAATCTAATTTCGTGTTTACGTGCATATTACCAAATAGTAGAGAATTCTTATAAAAATCGGAATTAAGAAAAACTCGCCTTTTGTGCCTTTTGTGGTGAAACCCTCGAGCACTTTCACCACAAAAGGTACAAAAGGAGGTAAAAGATTCACAAAAGTCCATAATTATTTTTTATAAGAAATCGAAGATTATCCAAAATCCTGTGCCAAATGGTTTTTTGATTTACCTTGCATCATAATTCAAATTCAATGAAAAGAAACACGACTTTATTTTTACTAATAACTGCTTTGTTTTTTGTGCAGTCAGTGCAAGCACAAATTACTATCAATCGTAAAGACTATACAATTAACACCATTGCCGATACAATTTTCGCACGTACTTGTTTGGTGGCGGGTGTAGCTGTGCCACAATTAGGTAACAACCAAACATGGGACTATACAAGTCTTAAAGATTCTGCGGGTGGAAACTCGGCTGCTCCCTTTCCTTTTACAAAAACGCCTTTTGCTGCACCTTTCCAAAAAGCCAATTATTATTTCGATATAATAACGCCGTTAGGTCCGTTGCTCGATATTTCAAGGTATTACTATCTGATAGATTCAACAGGCGGTGCAACGATTGGTCATGAACGCAAACAAGATAATGTTGTTGATGTTAGCGCAATTACTGGAACATTGGGTGATAATGTAACCATTAAAGCAGATAAAGTTGTTTTTAATCCACCGTATAAAGCTGGTTACTTCACGGTTTTTCCGATTACCGCTAATAGTTCTGCTGCGTATAGCATCTCCGATACACTCAATTTTAGATTAAATATCGCTGGATTCGGGTTGGTTAATTTACCAGCAAGCGCAATCACAAAAGAATTAGACACCGTTAGAACTGTTGGTTGGGGAGCAATAAAAGTAAAAGGCGCATCGGGTACAACATTGAGCTATCAAGTATTATTACAGCAGCTTTACACGAAACAAATTGATAGTTTTTACACGCAAGGCTCGCCAGCTCCAACGGCTTTATTAACAGCATTTGGATTAAAGCAAGGGAATATCAGAATAACAAATACCCTTTCATTTATTGGTTTAGGGCAAAACTACCCTCTTTTGAAAATGGACGTTTTAGCGGATGGCAAAACTGTTACGAGAGTATCGGGCGTTAGCGCCGCGAAATTATTAACCGATGTCAAAGATTTTCAAACCGTAGCCAGCAATGTTTTTCCAAATCCAATCCGAAATGCACAAACACTCAATTTCAATTTTGACAAACAAAGCCAAGCAGATTGGTATATTACGTTGTTCAATGCTGCGGCTCAATCGGAGGCAATTTTTACAGTTAAAGGCGTAGCGGGTGCAACGCAATACAATGCTACTTTACCGCAAAATTTAGCCACCGGACTTCATTTTTATAATATTGTGGATGGAAATTCGCTCATTCGGTCAAGTGGTAAGTTTGTGGTTGTGAACGAGTAATCAATATTCTATCGCCGCATCCGCTTGAAAATGCGCAAAGAGCGCAAAACTCCAACCGATGCGCGCAGTGAGAAGCACATCGAAGTGATTGGCATTGTCGTATTGACGGGTATCGAAATTATACCCGCGCTGATTTTTAGTTAAACCTTCAACGGCTTCAAGGCGTAGAAAAAAATTAACCGTTTTATCATGGCTGATGTAATTATACGCCAACGATTCTTCGATGGCAGCACCCATCGTTAATCTATCGTAACCAAAAGTATAAGGCGCTTGCAATTGCAGCGCGTTTTTATTATCGTCTTGAATTCTGATTTGATGCATTAAAAAACCGACACCAAAGTTTAAGCTGATACCATGAAAATAATCGCCATTGCTCCTGAATTTAAATAATTTGCCGATATCGGCTCCCAGATATAAACCGCGTTCACGCAATTGTACATCCGCGTAGCTGCTTAAATCGCTTAAAATATTTCCATCTGTCGTGCGATACGGCGCAAGGACGTCTTCTTTAACTGCCGACCCAAAAAAATAATTGCCGTTTATGCCGTAACGAAATCCGGGAGCGACATTAAAAAAATTTAAGCCAATGCCGACGCTCGATGCACTTCCAAATCGTTGTGCTAAAACGCCTACAGGTTGATTGATACCATACGATACATCAAACGTCATCGCGCCCGAAGGCGCATTTTCTTTTTGCGCGCACAGTTGTAAACTGCACCATAAACTCAGCGTGAGTAAAAAATATTTTTTCATAAATGACATTAAATAAATAATTCAAAAATTTTTTGAACAGCTAAAACATAACAAATGTTGTTCTGTTTTGAGAATGAAATCAAACTCAGTAAACGTAATAAATGTTGTTCTGTTTAACTGATTGAAATCGAAAAATAATTTGTGAAATAATTGTAAGCATTTCAGCATTAGCTGAATAATTACAATTATTTCACAAATTTCATTGCGTCTACAAATTCCACGGATTTCATCCGAGGCTGCAATGAGTGTCGTCCTACGGACTTTCAAAAATGGTGACAAATTTATTTAACCATTAACCATTATTTTATTAACCATTAATGCAAATCCCTTGCGCCACAAAATTCGGATTGCGCAAATCGGGCTTATTGTATTCTAAAGGTTGTAAGGTGTCGAGTTGAACAATCGATGCGCCAGATTCAATCAAAATAATTTCTGCGGCGGCGGTATCCCATTCCATCGTTGTGCCTTTGCGCGGATAAAAATCCGATTTACCTTCCGCGATATACATAAATTTTAGCGCGCTGCCGAGCGGTTGCAAAACGGGTTCTTTCAATTTCAATTCGTCAAAGAGTTTTTGCGTTTTTACATTCGAGTGACTGCGCGAAATTGGAATGCGCAAATGCGGTTGGTGCATCGAAAATTGCGCGCATTGTAATTTTTGAACGGAATTATTCTCCATCAAAAAAGCGCCTTCGCCTTTAACGGCAAAATACATTTTATCGAAATAGGGCACAGCTAAAACTCCGAGCACAGGTCGGTTATTTTCCATAAGCGCAATATTGATAGTGAATTCGTTGGTGCGTGCCACAAATTCTTTTGTGCCATCGAGCGGATCAACGCACCAATATTGCTTGTAATTTTTACGCACGTCGTACAGCGTTTCATCACTTTCTTCTGACATAACCGGAATATGCGGCGTAATGCGTTTAAGCGCCTCACCGATGAAATTATCCGCCCATTTATCGGCGCGCGTTACAGGCGAATCATCTTTTTTATAATCAACTTCAAAATTATTTGAATTATAAATGGTTAAAATTTCTGCGCTGCATTCACGCGCAATATCTACTATATCGTTTAAAAATGAATACTTTATACTTTTTACTGTCATTAATCGGGTGTTTTGTGACTTATTCCAAAAATAAAAAAGTGGCATCACATTATAAAAAAAATATTATTATTGGCACAGATATTGATATTAAATAAAATATAAAACTCCCCCTGTTTTATATTTATTTACTTTTACTTTCCAAAGCGGCGCAGTGTATTCTGTTCCGCTTTTTTATTTTTACTCAGTTGCTACAAAGTTTCCCGCAGATGAACTGTGATAAAAACCAAATTTTTTATCACAGTTTTTATCTAACGTTTTGTTTTATTTAATAAAATTGCTGCTATATTCCTCTCCAGA
>JAYWBA010000220.1:0-10420 GCA_043781915.1 Saprospiraceae bacterium | reverse complement strand
ATTACACTCAACAGTTCGTTACTCTCAAAAGGTTTAGTGATGTAATCATCAGCACCGAGATTCATGCCGTAGCGAAAATCCGTTTTTTCAGATCGTGCAGTGAGAAAAATAAATGGAATTTCTGCAGTTTGCGGTTTTTTGTGTAAAATATTCAGTGTGCCATAACCATCTAAAACAGGCATTGTCACATCACATAAAATGAGGTCAGGCAAAATTGTTTCAGCCATTTCAACGCCGTGTTTACCGTTATCTGCCGAATGCGCTTCGTAGCCTGCGAGTTCTAATATTTCTACTAAATTTTCGCGTATGTCGTCGTTGTCTTCAATAATGAGTATTTTTTTCATAAAAGTATTTGGCTAATTAAACCTCGTAGGTTTTTAAAACCTATGAGGTTTAATTATAAATTAAAAAAAATTGTAAAAACGGAACCCTTTTCTAATTCACTTTTAAATTCAATAGTGCCATTCAAGAGTTCAACATAGTGTTTCACAATATGAAGACCGAGACCTGTGCCTTTGATATGTGCAACATTCGAAGCTCTGAAAAAACGCTCGAATAAATGTTTTTTTTCTTCTGTAGGAATGCCGTAACCGTGGTCGATGATATCAATTCGATATTTTTTTGCTTCTTTTTTCACTTCGCACACTATGGGTGTTGCTTCGTCCGAATATTTAGAGGCATTGGATATTAAATTGGTGATAATCATTCGCAGCAATTTTTTATCCATTTTAACTAAATTATCCAATGGCTCAATTTTTAAAACAATTTTCTGACCTTTTTTTAAAGAGTGATTTAGCTCTTCTGCCAGCTCGTTAAAAAAAAGGTTTATGTCGATATTTTCGTAACTCACTTCAACAAGACCTTCTTCTAAGCGGCTGACAGAGAGAAAATCATCCAAAATAGTTGTGAGCAATGCTACTGCCGATTTAATTTTTTGATAATGTTTTTCCCGTTTATCTTGTTGTTCGGAGAGCGTATATTTTACGGATAGATTAGCGGAAGAAAGAATAGTGCTTAAAGGGGTTCTAAACTCGTGTGAAGCCATCGATACAAACCGCGATTTGAGCAAACTCAAGTCTTTTTCTTTTTTAAGTGTTGTTTCTAAAACGTCATTTACTATTTGAAAGGCTTGTTCAGCAGCTTTGCGTTCTTGAATTTCGTGTTGAAGCTGCTGATTAGTGGCTAAAAGTTTATTAACAACATCTGAAAGTTTATTTGTGCGCTCTTCAACCTTCGATTCGAGTTGTTTATTGAGTTCGAGTAAGGATTTTTCAGCTTTTTTCTGTTCGGTCAAATCGCGAACAATGCCCGTAAAGACCCTTCGATTTTCAACTACCACTTCACTCACCGAAAGCCACATCGGAAAAATGCTTCCATCTTTACATTTGCCTCGTAATTCGCGACCAATGCCTATAATTTTTTTTATACCAGTTGTCACATAATTATTTAAATAACCATCGTGTGCTCCACTGTAAGGCGCGGGCATGAGCATCGATATATTTTGCCCAATCATTTCAGCAATTTCAAATCCGAAAATTTTAGATGTCGCTACATTGGTGAACTCAATGATACCAAATTCGTTGATTGTAATAATACCATCAACCGTATTTTCAATAATAGCCTTAATGCGCGAAGCAAGTTCACTCATATTGCCCGTATCTTCATAAAAATTTAAGAACATCAGTTTTGTTTTTTACAAAAATAGGGATAATTTAGGGAATAGTGAATAAGTAATAGGGAATAATAAATACAAACTTAGTTCAACAGGAATCCAATTGTTTATTCCTTATCACTTTTCACTTATCACTTATTCAAGGTGCATAACTAAAGTAGGCTTATCTGATGCTAATGAATACCTTTCTGTAACACTGCGTTGAATGAGTTTTTGCCAAAAAGTGCGGTGAGAACTCACAAAAACCGACCAATCAATATTATTCTTGTGGGCATAATCGTTTAAGCCTCGAACAGCATCGCTGTTTTTAATAGTATGAATTTGAAATGAAAATTTTGGATTTGAAGTTGCAAATAGTTCTTTCCAAACAGCATCTGTAACTTTTTCGCTCTGGTGCTGACCTTCATCAACATAAATAAAATGAATCTCGGCACCGAATTTTTCAGTAATTTTTTTGATAGCAGGTACAATTTGCTGCGACGTTGAGTTGGAATTACTAGCAAAAAGGATTTTTTCAACAGGATGCCAATGTGCATCGCGCGGAACAAGCAAAACGGGGCAATGAGCGTGTTTTGCTACATAAAGTGATGTAGAGCCAATAATTTTTGAGATAAAATCTTGCAAGCCTGTTGAACCCATTACCACGAAATCAAATTCACCGCTTTCGGTTAATTCAACTATGCGTTGCATGATGCTGCCCTCAAGTATCTTAGTTTTAATTTTTTTCTTAACAATGGTATTCGAAGATTCGTATTCTTCATTAATAAAATTATTCATCGCCTGCTTCAAATCTTCCTCTTCATTCACTAAAAGAGGTGCGACATAGACTTCAGAAACGGGAAGAAAGAACTCGTTGACGTGAACAACCGTTATGGTAGCACTAAATTTTTCGGCTAAATGCTCAGCATAGCGAAAAGCGTTGCGCGCTGTGACGGAAAAATCCGTTGGAACTAATATATTTTTTATCTGCTTCATGATAATTAGATTTAAAATGGATAACTAACTAAAAGCCGCCAAGCATTGGCGGCTTTACGAATAAACCCGCCTTATGAAACTAAAACTTTTTTAGCTTTCAAAGCCTTTGTCGAACTTTCATCTTTAGGGATGTTTATTTTCAGAACGCCGTTTTTGTAGGCGGCTTCAATTTTATCTTCTTTAACACCTTTGGGTAGAACAAACGAGCGACTAAAAGAACTGAAAGAATATTCGCGACGCGTATATTTTTTTGTTTTTTTCTCGTGCTCGTTTTCTGATGTTGAACTAATAGTGAGTAAATCGCCATCAATTTCAACATTAAAATCTTCTTTTTTCATACCCGGTGCAGCTACCTCAACGTTGTAATCGGAATTTGTCTGTGAAATATTCACCGCAGGAAGTTTGGCTCCTTTAAAAGCATTATCGAACAAACCATCGAAATCTTTTCCAAAAAAATTCTCAACCAAATTAGAGAATGAGGGCATTAGACCATTTGAAAGTTTTAGGTCTTCACTTTTTGCTAAAGTATTCATTGAATAAAAATTTTAAGTGTAGAAATAATTTTATAGTATCACAAAAATGGGTTTAAGCTTTACTCATTATGATTTGTCTTTTCTGTAGTGGCAGCATTTAGGCAAATTATTATAGACCATGTCATCTGCTTTAAAAAATTCTGTATCATTACCTTCGGCAGCAATTGTTTGCTGAATTAAATCCAGCAAATCTTTTCTATAGGCATCATATTTTACGGTAAGAATTTTACTTTTAACATTCCAATTTGCCTCCTTCACGCCTGTTACTGAAAGTGTCGCTTTTTCAATTCGCTTTTTATCGACGGTACATAAACCATCTACGTTTATTTTTTCGGTTTTATAGCCGCGTTCAGTTTTATCGCTTTGCGCATTTGAATTTTCAAATGATGCGAGAATTATTAAGCAAGTGAAAACTAATTTTAAAACTTTCATTTTTAAATGATTTTAATTGTAAATTAATAGGACAACTATTTCAAATTAAATAGTAAATTTTTTAAGAAGTAATTTATGAAATAAAGCTACTGAGCTTTTAATCTTACGTTGTAATACAATTTAGCTTTAAAGTAGCTAAACCAAATCTTCAATCAACTTATAATCCCAATCGTAAATCTTTTCTCTTGAAATCGCTGATATAATATCATTCGTCGTTAAAATTCCGACAAGTTCTTCGTTTTCGATAACCATGAGTGCATCAACTACATTCTGTCGAAAAACTTCGAGGGCTATCGAAAGCGTATCAGTTGGTTCAATTTTACCGTATTTGTTCGTCATGATACCCGAAACTTTCTGAATATCTAACAGACATTCTTTTATAAATCGCGATTCGTAATGTTGGCTTAAACCCAAGATATAACTTTCAAAATTAAATCGATTGATTATACCGACTGGCTTATTTATTTGAACTACTGGGATGTGGTGAAAATTAAATTTCTTGAAAATTTGATCTACTAACGCGAGTGAATCCTCAGGCGAAATAGTGATGAGGTGTCGGCTCATTAATCTTGAGACAGGTGCTACTTGGTTCATAATTTAATTTTTTAAGTGATTCAATATAATTGACAGTTGACAGTTGTCAGATGTTTATCGGCTCTGTCAACTGGCAACTGTCAACTAATTTCACGGGGTTTGCCCATTAAATCGTAAATTGGGCACCAACCCAAAATGGCTGTAATGATTAAAACAAATCCAATAAATGAAAGCACTATAAAAAAAGCAGAAAAATAATGTGCTAATGAACCTCCTAAAATGCAGAGTGACATCCCTAAAAATAGGCGAGCAACAATTTCTGTAAAACCTAAATTATATTCGAAATTCATGTCTATTAACGTTTAGTGAATTAATAGAACAAAGGTGAGCCTAAAAGAGAATGGAATAAATGACGTGCGTCAGCTTGAGATGTGATAGGGGTCAGGTTTCAGGCATCAGGTGTCACGAAAATCTGACACCTGATACCTGAAACCTGACACCTGACTCCTGATCTATAAATAAAAAAGCAAAAAGGCAGCTACTGTCATTACTATTAGAGTAATTACGCCCAAAATATTTGAAAGTAGATTATTGGTAAAATTTCCCATAATCTTTTTATTATTGGCAATGTGCATAACAATAGCAATTAAAACGGGCGCAGTTACGCCGTACAAAATGGCAGTATAGTATAATGCTTTAATCGGACTGATGCCTAAAAAATCGAGTGATAAACCAACGAGTAAAGAAGCAGTGATGGTGAGATAAAAACCACGTGCTTGTGAGAATTTTTTATTTAAACCTGCTTTCCAACCAAACGTTTCTGCCAACATGTACGATTGCGAACCTGCTAAAACAGGTATTGCTATTAAACCCGTTCCAATAACACCCAACGTAAAAATTATGGTAGCAAATTTACCCGCTAATGGTTCTAATGATTTCGCCGCTTGGTCAACCGTATCGATATGCGTAATTCCCGATTTGTTCAGAACCGATGCAGCTGTTAAAATAATAAAAAACATAACCACATTAGAAAGCAACATACCGACATTAATATCGGTTGCCATGCCTTTTAAAATATTTTTATCAATCACTACTTTCTTATGCATTTTACCAATTTCTTCGGCTTCCATGGTAGCTTGCCAAAAAAAAAGATAAGGTGAAATGGTGGTGCCAAGAATGGCGACTATGATAGAAATGAAATCTTTATCCATTTTTATAGTGGGTACGGTCGTGTTTTTTAAAACAACCATCCAATCTTGTTGAACCATAAACGGCACAATGAAGTAAAGCAACAATGAAAGGCATAACCACTTCAGAATTTGTGCTATTTTCTGGTAGGGATACTTTATAATAGTATATAAAAGTAAACCCGTAAACAAACAACTAAAAACAAAAACAGGAACTTGTGGCAACATCATGTGCGCCACAGCACCCATGCCTTGAATATCGGCACCAATATTTAAAGTTATGGCAGGCAAACTGAATAAAAGCATGACATACAAAATGGTTTTAGAGTAATAATCGCGCAAAGTAACAGTTAAACCTTGTTGTGTTATTATACCGATACGCGCGCACATTCCTTGAACGGCTGCCATGAGTGGGAATGTGAAGAAGGCAGTCCAAAGTGTAGAATAACCAAACTGCGCGCCAGCTTGCGAATAAGTTGCTATACCAGATGGATCATCGTCGCTCGCACCGGTTACTAACCCTGGTCCAAGAGTCTTGAAGAACTTTATTATTTTCTTTGAAAACTGAGCTAACATAAATTAATTTTTCAGTAAGGTACAAATTCCGATAAGAATATTACTTTTGCTGAGCAAAAGTAAAAAGATTACTTCGAAATATTTTTATTTAATAAAAAAATTATGGTTACTGAAGATTTAGAGAGACTGCAAAAACTACAAGACCAACACCTTGAAAAATTACAACAAATTTTAAGAAATACTGTCAAGGAACAAAAAACGGTACTACACAATGCAACGCACCCAAAAGAAATACCTGAGTCATACGGAGAAAGACTTTCGGATAAAGTAGCAAAATTTGGTGGTAGTTGGCGATTCATTATAACATTCACTGTAATTCTTACACTCTGGATTATTTACAATGTATTGGCTGGCGTTCATATTTTCGATCCATATCCATTCATTTTGATGAATTTGATTCTTTCTACTATTGCAGCTTTGCAAGCGCCCGTCATAATGATGAGTCAGAACAGGCAAGAAACAAAAGACCGCAAACGCAGCGAAGACGATTATTTGAGCGAATTAAAATCGAATGTACAAATTCATTGCATGAATGAGAAATTGAACCTTCTCATCGAAGATCAATTTAGAATGGTTTACGAAACGCAAGCTAAACAATTTAGAATGCTCGATGATATTCATAATAAAATTGACTTAATAATCAAAAATAAATAACAATGGTTACGATTAGCAAACAAGATGATAATTTCATTTTTGAAGTGCAACATTGGCATAAACTCTGGGCTTTAAAAAGTCAGCTAACAATTCCTGTTGCGCACATTTTAAAAGTGCACCGCGATGTTGACTCAATACGCGGTTGGAAAGGTTGGAAGCTTATAGGAACTTCTATGCCAGGTGTTCTAACGGCTGGAACATTTTACAAATCGGGAAAAAAAGTTTTTTGGGATGTTTCTGATATCGAAAACTGTATTATCATTGAATTAGATCACGAATTTTATAACCGTCTCATTATCGAAGTTGAAAATCCAGAAGCAGCGATAAAAGTTTTAACTACTTAAAAAAGGGATTTCTAATAAAAAAATAAAGTGGAACTCAAAATTTTAGACATAAACGAAGATAGAACGCTTGATATTTTTGCTTCGCCCGAATGTCAAGAAATATTTTCAGTTTATGATGATTATTACCCGAAAGTTGGGTTTAATCTGCCTTGGGTGGGATATTGGGTAGTTAGAGAAAACCAAATTGTTGGTGTGGGCGGTTTTGTTTGTCAACCCATTGATGATGTAGTTGAAATTGCATATGGTACATTTAAAGCGTTTGAAGGTCAGGGCGTTTCGTCTTTTACGTGCCCAACATTGGTTTCAATCTCTAAAAAATGTGACCCCAAAATTAAAATTACCGCTAAAACAGCACCAGAACCCAACGCTTCCACTAAAATTTTAAAGAAAAATGGGTTTGTCTATTCTCATATAGTTCAAGACCATGAAATCGGCGACGCTTGGCTATGGTTATTGCCATAAGATTGACTTTAGTGTCGTCTTTTGGACTTTTTCGTTTCACTTTTCATTTTTCTTTTAGTATGACAAAACCGCAAGTCATTTTCGTTGATACTGGTCTCATAGAATACAAAACCGCTTGGGATTTGCAGCACCAACTTCAACACGAGTTGATAGATCGCAAACTCAAAAAACGCGATAAAGATAGAGAAGCAGTAACCGTATCTGAGAGAGCTATAAGGGCTGAAGATTTTCTGCCCTCAGAACAGACTCACCACTACATGCTTTTCTGCGAACACCCACCTGTTTACACGCTTGGCAAAAGTGGCTCGATAGATAATTTGCTTTTAAATGAAGAACAACTCGCAGCTCAAGGTGCCACTTTTTTTAAAATTAATCGTGGTGGTGATATTACTTTTCACGGCATTGGGCAAATTACAGGTTATCCTATTCTCGATTTGGATTATTTTTTTAACGATGTGCACAAATATGTGCGCAGTTTGGAAGAAGCTGTTATAAGAACTTGTGCAGAATTCAACGTCATCGGAACGCGCATCAATGGTTATACAGGTGTTTGGATAAATGATGCAACGAACGAAAATCCAAAACTTCGCAATAGAAAAATTTGTGCTATCGGCGTACATTTGAGTCGTTGGGTTACGTTACATGGTTTTGCTTTTAATGTTTCGACTGATATAAGTTACTTCGATGCTATTATTCCATGTGGTATTGAAGATGAAGATAAGTCGGTAACATCGCTCGAAAAAGAAATTGGTACAAAAATTTCTATGAATGAAGTGAAACTAAAGTTATTAAATCACTTTAGCGATATATTTAGGTTCGATTACGAAGAAAAATCGCTTCAAGAAATTGAGAATAATTTGGCGTTACCTGCTAATTAAAATTACATTACCACTCAATCAAAATTTGTATGAAAAAATTATTGGTATTTTCTTTTTTTGTATTAGGTATCAACGTTTTTGCTCAAAATATAGAGTCGGTTACGGCAATTAAAGCAGGTAGATTCTTCGATTCTGAAAAGGGCGAGTTTCTCGATAACCAAATTATTCTCATAAAAAATAACCTTATCACAGAAGTTGGGAGTAGCGTAAAAATTCCAACAAACGCGTTAATCATTGATTTAAGTAAGCAAACCGTTTTACCTGGTTTAATTGATTGTCACACGCACATTACAAGTCAACCAGAAAATTATTTGGAAGATATTTTTCGAAAATCACCCATCGACAACGCCATTGAAGCACATATTTATTCTGAACGCACTTTAATGGCAGGTTTTACAACCTGCCGAGATGTTGGTGCTTCTGAATATATTGATATCGCTTTGCGCAATTCGATAAATTCTGGTAAAACAATCGGTCCAAGATTGTATGTTTCAGGTCCGTTTATTGGATCAACAGGCAGCCATGGCGACCTCAATGGTTTTTCTCCATACATTCATTTTCAACAAATATCGAGTATAGCTGATGGTGTTGATGCAGTACGCAAACAAGTCAGAACCAACATTAAATATGGCGCTGATTTAATAAAATTTGGTGCAACCGCTGGTGTCTTAACTGAAGAAGAATCGGTTGGCGCACCCCAATATTCGCAAGATGAAATGAATGCCATGGTTGAAGAAGCGCATTTATGGAGTAAAAAAGTGGCTGCGCATGCACATGGGGCTATTGGGATAAACATGGCGATAAAAGCAGGAGTTGCCTCTATTGAACACGGCAGTTTTTTAAACGATGAAGGCATTAAATTGATGAAAGAGCACGGCACGTATTTAGTTGCTGACATTTACAACGATGACTATATTTTAGCAGAATACGCTAAGATGGGATATCCTGAAAAGATAATTAATAAAGAAAAGTTAGTAGGAAAAACTCAGCGTGAAAATTTTCAAAAAGCCGTGAAAGCTGGGGTTAAAATGGCGTATGGCACTGATGCGGGTGTTTATCCGCATGGCGATAATGCGAAGCAGTTTTATTATATGGTCAAATTCGGATTAACACCTGCTCAGGCTTTACAATCGGCAACAATTAATGCGGCAGATTTAATTGGTGTGAAAGATAAAATTGGCTCAATTTCTGTTGGGAAATTGGCAGATATTGTTGCAGTTGTTGGCAACCCAGAGCAAGACATTACCGTATTAGCTACAAAAATAGTTTTTGTGATGAAAGATGGTAAGGTGTATTCGAATAAAGTAAAATAGAAGAATGAAAAAAGATATTGAATTTTTAAAAGTAGAAAATATTGGTTTGTGTATTTCACCACGCGATGAACACGCTATTGCAACCGATGCTCTTTGGGATACCTACATTATTAACGAGCAAGATAAGCCGATTAGTAATGTTCTGATTGTATCAAAAGGTTATGGCACTGACGAAGAAGGTTATACGCGCAAAACCACAACACTGCGTCATTTTTTCGATAAAATTGAACCAAAATCAGTACAAAAAATTGAACCTATACCCGTTGCTTTGTTCAATTACACGAATGAATACCTTATAACTTACACGCAAAACGATTATCTATTCGATAAAAAATGTGTTTTTGTTGTAGGAAGTATTGACGTTGCTAATTTTACGCATATTCCCGTTCTGAATAAACGCGGCGTTTTAATAAAATAGTAAATTGCAAAATGCAAAATTCAAAGTGCAAAAATATAAAAGATCAAAGTACAATAGTAGCAATAACACTTCGGATAGTAGCAACGGGAGAGATCTGATGACGCAAAAAAAAATCACACAATATGAACGGTAAAAAAGTAAATGAATCGGCAACAATAATGACAGAAATGGTGATGCCCAACGATACCAATCCGATGGGTAATTTAATGGGCGGCAATATGCTCAAATGGATGGATATTGTTTCAGCCATTTGCGCAGGCAAACATTGCGAAGCGCAAGTTGTTACTGTATCTGTCGATCACGTTTCGTTTCATAAACCGATTAAACAAGGCGATATAGTTACTTTAGAAGCACATGTAACTCGCGCTTTTAACACATCGGTTGAAGTGCGCGTTGAAGTTTTTGCGAGCAATATGAAAGGTCAAAATCCGAGACGCTGCAA
>JAYWBA010000219.1:0-3772 GCA_043781915.1 Saprospiraceae bacterium | reverse complement strand
GCCTCTAAACGTAAAACGCGGAGTGAGTTTTACATTATCAAACGAGATTGGTAAATCTAAAGAAGCGAAACCAGTCCGAATAAATTCGCGTTCGTTGCTCACATTCGTTGGACTATAAAACCCTGAAGCACCAAAACTTCTGCTTGCGAATCCGCCTGTTAAATTGAGATTGCTCTTTCCCAAATTGATGCGTTCATTCGCAAAAATATTGACGATTTCGTAATCGGAATTGGGTCTATAACCATCGCTTTTTTGGTGCTGAACTCCAATTTCTGTGCTTTTATTATAAATTGTTCCGTCTAATTGATACGTGTTGTAGTCACTCACAATAGCTTGCACTTCTGCGCCACTATTAATTCGTTGTTTTGTCACAATATTAATGGCACCCGCAAAAGCGTTTTGTCCGTAAGTACGCGCAGCAGCACCTTTTAGAACTTCAATACGGTCAATGTTCAATAAAGTCATGGGTACATTAAGAGTATGATGACCTGATTGAGGATCGCACAAACGAATACCATTCACCAAAACTAAAGCTTGGTCGAAAGTGCCACCGTTGATTGAAATATCGGATTGAACACCAAATGCGCCGCGTGTTCGAATATCAACACCTGGAAAATAATTTAAAATTTCATTGACTTGCGTTGCAGGAGTGATTTTGATGTCGCGTTTATCTATAATTTGTAATCCAGTGGCAATAGCAGAAAATCTGTTTTGTAATCGGTTTTCTTTGATAACAATATCGCGGAGAGTAACAGTAGAATCTGAAGTTTGCGCTATGGTTTGTTTCGATAGGCACAACAATGCTAAAAAAAGTTGTAAATAAAGTTTCATACAGTAGGTGATTTTAAAGTTTGGTGCGAAGGTATGTAATCAATTACGAATTACGAATTGAGAATTACGGAAAAATTGAGATGAGCCGTAATTAGCAATTCGTAATTAGTAATTGATTTATTAGTTTTGTGAAAAAAAATTCAGATGGCATTCAAAGTAAGAGTTGATAAGTGGTTGTGGGCAGTGCGGATTTTTAAATCGCGGACATTAGCAACTGATACCGTAAAAGGTAACAAAGTAAAAGTCAATGATGTTGGAATTAAAGCTTCATTCTTGGTCGGAGAAAATGACATTGTAACTGTAAAAAAAGAAGGCTTTAATTTTAGTTTTAAGGTTTTAACGGTTATTGAAAAACGCGTTGGCGCCCCGATTGCAGTAACTTGCTACGCTGATGTCACTCCAGATGATGAAAAATTCAAGTTTGCTGCTTGGTTTAACAATAAAACAGGGAACGAAGCCCGTGAACGCGGTGAAGGCAGACCCACTAAACGCGACCGCCGCGATATTGATATGCACAAAGATTTCTTTTTTGATTTTGATGAGGATAGTGGGGAAGAAGATTAAAAAATATAATAAAAAAAGCCGAGCATTTCTGTTCGGCTTTTTTATATTTGAATAAAAAATTTAATTAAATTCTTTCATTCCTTCATCTTCTACGCAATCGAGTCATCAATATATTCTTCAACATAATCGACATCAATATCATCCAAGAAAGTTTGTGGTTTCAAACGATCCATTTCTTGTTTTGTGCCAACCAATATGTTTTGGAACTGACGCATACCTGTACCAGCTGGAATGCGCTTACCAACAATTACGTTTTCTTTCAAGCCCATTAAGTTATCGCGTTTAGCAGCAATGGCTGCCGTCGACAATACTTTAGTGGTTTCTTGGAACGATGCCGCTGAAATCCAGCTTTCTGTACCAAGCGATGCTTTTGTAATACCCAATAACAACGGAACAGACGTTGCAGAAACAGAATCACGGAATTCCATGATTTTTTTATCGTTGCGTTTCAAGAATGAATTTTCTTCGCGCACTTGACGGAACGAAACCAATTGACCCGCACTGTATTTCTGTGATTGACCAGCATCGATGATAAATTTCTTATCATAAATTTCGTCGTTCACTTCTTGGAACTCGTGGCGATCAATCGCTTCGCTTTCTAAGAAAGTCGTATCACCTGGATCTGTAATTTCAATTCGACCCATCATCTGACGCACAATTGTTTCAATATGCTTATCGTTGATATTGATACCTTGCGAGCGATATACTTCTTGTACACCATTCACTAAGTGTTGTTGTGCCGCAAAAGGTCCGCGAATGGCGAGAATATCACGCGCAGAGATAGTTCCATCAGACAAAGGCGTACAAGCGCGAACGATATCACCTTCCTGAACAAGAATGTTCTTAGAAAGCGGAATCAAATACTTACGCTCTTGACCATCGCGCGAAACAATCGAAATCTCACGGTTACCGCGTTTGATTTTACCTAAAACGACTTCACCATCAATTTCAGCTACAACAGCAGGTTGGGTAGGATTACGCGCTTCGAATAATTCAGTTACACGTGGTAAACCACCTGTAATATCCTGAACTTTTGACATCTTACGCGGAATTTTCACAATACGGTGTCCAGCAACAATTTCTTGTCCGTCGTCCACCGAAAGGTATGCACCAACTGGCATATTGTACGATTTCAATTCTTCGCCATCTTTATCAACGATGCGTAGAACAGGAATTTTCTTCTTGTTTCTCGATTCAATGATAATCTTTTCGCTAAATCCAGTTTGATCGTCCACGTCGTTTTTAAACGTTACGTTTTCTTCCAAACCATCGTATTGAATGATACCCGTTTTATCGGAAATAATAACCGCGTTAAACGGATCCCACTCGCAAATCCTATCGCCTTTTTTAATTTCTTGTCCGTCAACCACAAAAATGGTTGAACCATAAACGATATTATTCGAAGCTAAAACTTTTTTAGTTTTAGGCTCAATAATACGCAATTCACCCGTACGTGAAATAACGACATTCGATTCTTTACCTAAATTATCGGTGTAAGCCACATAAGTTACTTCATCGAATTCCACTTTACCATTCACTGGAGCCAAGAGTTTATTTTCTTGGTTAGTTACCGAAGCAACACCACCCACGTGGAAAGTACGTAAAGTCAACTGTGTACCTGGCTCACCAATTGATTGTGCTGCCATAACACCCACTGCATCACCGCGATCAACAATTCTGTTGGTTGCTAAGTTTCTACCGTAGCATTTTGTGCAACAACCGTGCTTGGTTTCGCAAGTCAATACTGAACGAATTGTTACCGATGGAACACCTGCTTTTTCTATGGCATCAGAAATATCATCAGTGATGTATTCTCCAGCAGCTAATAATAAAGCATCTGTTTCAGGATGAACGACATCGTGTAAAGTGAAACGACCTTTGATACGGTTGAATAAAGTTTCAATCACTTTATCGCCTTCTTTCAAAGCAGAAGTTTCGATACCACGCAATGTATTACAATCGTCTTCTCTGATTACAACATCATGCGCAACATCCACTAAACGACGTGTTAAGTAACCTGCATCAGCGGTTTTTAACGCCGTATCAGCCAAACCTTTACGCGCACCGTGAGTAGAAAGGAAGTATTCCAAAACTGATAAACCATCTAAGAAGTTCGAAAGAATCGGATTCTCGATAATCTGTGGCGCCGTATCACCCGATTTTCTCGGTTTTGCCATCAATCCACGCATTCCGCACAACTGTTTGATTTGTTGTTGCGATCCACGTGCGCCCGAATCAAGCATCATAAACACAGAGTTGAATCCTTGTTTGTGATTGCGCAATTCTTTCATCAATGCACCCGTTACATTACTATCAGCTGAAGTCCAACGGTCAATGATTTGGTTATAACGTTCGTTATTGGTAATCAATCCCATAT
>JAYWBA010000218.1:0-3785 GCA_043781915.1 Saprospiraceae bacterium | reverse complement strand
CTGATACCTGATACCTGATACCTGATACCTGATACCTGATACCTGATACCTGATACCTGATACCTGATACCTGATACCTGATACCTGATACCTAGTTGAACGTCACTTTACCAGTCTCAACATCATACACAGCCGTAACGACTTTAATTTCACCTTTATGAACCATTTTTTTTAAAATCGGACTATCGGCTAAAATTTCGTTTAAATCGGCTTCGCCTGTTTTTTTAACAATGGCGGTGCATTTTTCGTCGTCCGTCATTTTAGCGTAGTCACCTGTACTGACGGCTAATTTTTCGGCTGTTTGCAATTCGTTGTAAACGTATTTTAAATTACCAATGTCCGATTTCTTTTTAGCGGCTAAATCTTTTTCGTAACCAATTAAACCTTTCACTGCGCCGCATTTAGCGTGGCTCATTAAAACAATGAGTTTTGTACCGACGTGATGACACGCATACTCTAAAGAACCTAAAGATTCTTTGGTTAAAAATGCACCCGCAATGCGCACAGAAAAAATATCGCCTATGCCTTGGTTGAAAACAATTTCTGGTGCTGTGCGACTATCCATACAACCCACTACAATTACTGGCGGATTTTGACCCATTGCAGTTGCTTTTACTTGTTTTACATAATCATACGACTTACTTTTGCCCTCCACAAAACGTTGGTTACCATCTTTCAAAGCTTGTAAGGCTTGATCGGGTGTCATAGCAGTTAGTTCAGCTTTAGAAGTGACGGTAGTATCTTTCATTTCTTTGGCTACTGATTTCACATCGCTTGCCATTTTGCTGTTGTCGCAGCCTGTTAAAGAAAGAATTAAACAAATAGAAACGGATGCTGTTAGTATCGAAGATGAAAAATTAAACTTTATTTTTGACATTTTGAGTTTGGAATAAACGTTTTGAATAAATAATTTCACAAAAATAATTAATCCCAGCGAATTATTTGTTAAAAAAATTAAGAAATTTTTAACTAAAAAAATTAAATATTTTGATTGCTGTCATTGATTACGAAGCGGGTAATATTTTTTCTGTACTGACATCGCTTAAACGTCTAAACGTTGAGACTGTACTTACATCCGATTTAGAAACGATTCGCAAAGCCGATAAAGTTATTTTTCCGGGTCAAGGTGAAGCGCGCTCTGCTATGCGTATTTTAAATGAGCGCGGTTTAGCAGCACTTATTCCAAGACTAAAACAACCTTTTTTGGGCATTTGCGTGGGAATGCAGTTGCTGTGTAAACATTCTGAAGAAAACGATACGCCTTGTTTAGGTGTTTTCGATTTGTTAGTAAAGAAATTTCCACAAACTGAAGGCGTTAAAGTACCGCATGTGGGTTGGAATAAAACCCAATCTAATGCCAAAGCGCATAAATCTATCTTCTTCAAACATTTACCCGATGAAGATTACTACTATTATTTGCACAGCTATTATTGTGCACTCGGCAAAGAGACCACTTTAACTTGTACGCACGGCGAATTATTCTCGGCGGGCGCGCAAAGCAAAAATTTTTATGCTACGCAGTTCCACCCTGAAAAATCGAGCGAGGCGGGTGAGAAAATTTTAAAAGCTTTTTTGAATTTGTAGGAATATTTCGCGCAAAGGCGCAAATTGAACCGCACAGAGTCGCAAAGATTTTTATATTTTTTTGGTAAATATTTAGCTAAAGCTGAATAGTTACTTTTTTAGCACCTTTGCGAACTTCTTTGTGCCTTTACGCGAAAATCCAAATCCAAGCCTTAAAAAAATATTCGTGCATGGTATTTAAAAATCCTGTTAATTTGCAAAAGTTTTACAGGTTAAATTCCATGACAAATTTTAAATTTTTACTTCTTCTTTTTCTACTGTTTACCGATACAAAAACAGAAGCACAGAAACCATTCTCTTGCACCATGTATTGGTACAACCAACTTCAAATTGCAGTGCATGAGAACAATACGAAAAAGTTTGATGAAGCGCTTGTCCACATCGACTTAAACGAAAACCTCTCAGCGCCTAAAATTGCAGCATTAGCCGAAATGCAATTCAACTTAGGAAGAAAAATGATGGCTTTTTCAATTTACAGAATTGCTGTTCAGAACGGATATAATCCTAACTTTGAACCGAGCCTTACGCGCGATACTGTTTTTTGGAAAAGGTTCAAATCAGAACTTTACATTGTTGAAAAGTATCGGTCTGCTTTTTACGATACTTTAAGCGCTCAAACGCTCAAGCGGATAGCTCACCGAGCTGCCACAAAAAAAAATAATAAAAAAGAAGTCCTGGAAGAAATTCTCACTCTTATTTCAAAGCGTGGTTTTCCAACGTATAAATCTGTTTTTTCGGAAGGCATGAACGATTTATACAGTATTTGCCGTTCGCTTATTTCTTACGAAGGTTACGCTGAAACTTTAGAACCTATTGTGAAACAGCAAACTTTAATCGGAAATTTTGATAATCTCATTTATGCAGATATTTCAGATAGACACAAACTGTATTTTAGTAGCAATAAATATCAGAATTACGGAACCTTCGTACAAGTAGGCGTTATTTCAAAAATTAACGATGTAGCGAATCTTGATAAGCGCCGAACAGAAGTAGGGCTAATGCCATTAAAATATACAGCGCAATTTATTAATGCCCAATTACCCGAAAATTATATTTATGCTGATGTAAAAAATTCCGTTTGTCCGTAAAAAATATATTAAAATTGTCGAAGCATTAAATTTTTCTCATAATAGTTCGTTGATTTGCATTGTCTCTTTTAAATGGAGGAGATTTTGCACAGCGCTGTATGAGCTACTTACCGAATTTCTTAAAAAGAATTACCACTACAACCGACGATGTATATACACTCAAGTCGCGACTTAAAGTGTATTTAGCGCTTCTGGGATTGTTTATTATTGCGGTCTCTTCGTTTTACACGTATTATGTTGTTCAAAAACTAAAAATAGAAGAGCGTAAAAAAATTGAGCAATATCGTGTAGCACAAGAACTTTATATTAATACACCATCTTGGGAAGCACTGCCATTAAATATTCAACTTTTTATTACAGATATTCAGAAAGATAACTCCACAATACCAGTTATACTCACCGATGATAGATTTAATGTCATTGATGCACGGAATTTTTTCGACTTAGATACCATCGCTAATGAAAGAGACTCTCTATTAGCACAAAAAAAATTGAATGGTCTAATTGCTAAAGGAGCGACTCCCATCGTTATTCACCAATCAGATAACATGATTTTCAATCGTATTTATTACGACGATTCAAAATTGTTGACGCTATTAAAGTTTTATCCTTTACTTCAGTTTATTCTTATTGCGCTTTTTGTTGGTTTTGGGTATTTGTCATTTAGCAGCACGCGGCGTTCGGAACAAAATCGCGTTTGGGTGGGTATGGCGAAAGAAACGGCGCACCAACTCGGAACACCGATTGCAGCTATTAGTGGATGGATTCAACATTTGCGTAGCTCTGAAACTTTGACGCCCGAAAATCACGACGTGGTTGACGAACTCGATAACGACGTGGCGCGATTGACGCTCATTGCTGATAGATTTTCGAAAATTGGCTCCGATCCAGAATTGGTGGTAGAAAACATTTACGATTCGGTTGAACGCGTACGCATTTATATGCAGCGCAGAGCTTCGAGACGCATTGTGTTCAATTTTCCTTCTCTCGAAACTAAAAATCCAGCTTTCAACGTGCGTGTCAATGCCCAATTATTCGATTGGGTTTTGGAAAATCTTATTCGCAATGCACTCGATGCGATGGAAACAGGTGAAGGCACAATTGGTGCACATA
>JAYWBA010000217.1:0-3802 GCA_043781915.1 Saprospiraceae bacterium | reverse complement strand
GCTTTCGTCTCTAAACCCTTCGATATTATTGAGTTCAATCAAACTATTAAAGCTATTGCAGATTTTTGGCTGGGCGTAAATTTGTTGGCGTAGTATATACTAAGTAACATCAGTAAATTTATTCAAAAATAAATTTACAATCTTTTTTTGAATTTAATTTTGTAACATCTCAGGTAATTTTTATTCAATCTTGATATTCATTCGAGACAAAACAAATTCATTGTACGGCTCAATTCCTTGCAATCCGCCACTATGTATAAGAACGATACTACTATTTTCTGGAAAGAAACCTTTTTTAATTAAATCCAAAACGCCAAAAACTAATTTGCCTGTATAAATCGGATCTAAAGCTATGCCGTGCTGCTTTTTGAAAGTATTGACGAAGTCTATGAGTTCAGGCGTTGAACGCGCATAACCACCGAAATGATAATTATTGAAAACAGTGAGGTTGTTGAAGTTTATGATGCCATGTTCTGGATGGTGTTCCACATATTTTTGAATATGGGTTTCAATATCGTTTTTTAAAAAATCACCTTTTAAACTGTTAAAACCGAGGAGTTGTGTTTCTTGGTTTATAGAAAGCAACATACCAGCCAATGTTCCACCTGTTCCACCAGAAGCGGCAACATAGTTAGGCATAAAACCTAAATCGCTACAAATTTCTGGAAAAATTTCAGCGCAACCACGCAAAGCATTCGCATTTGTTCCGCCTTCAGGTAGCCATTCATAATCGGAAAATCGCCTTTTCGCTTCTTCTTCTAAAAATATTTTATCGCTAAAAGCTTTTCTATCAATAAATAGTAGCTGCATTGCGTTATGCTTAGCAGTAACTAATGTGAGATTACGAACATCGAATGTATCTGTACGAATGAATGCCGCAGTTGGAATATGCAAAATTCTGCCAACCGCAGCGACTGCCGCAATATGATTTGAGAATGCTCCGCCGCAAGTAATAATGCCATTTTTATTTTTGCTTTGAAAGCCTTGAATGGTGTATTTGAGTTTTCTGAATTTATTGCCACCCACAGTTGGGTGTAATTCGTCATCGCGCTTAATGAATATACGAATTTTTTTTTCAAACCAAAGGCTGTCGAAAATTTCTTGCGTTCGGCTCTGAGCTTCAAAAAAAGATTTATATTCTGGCTTCGTATTCAAATTATTTATTAACAGAAAGAGTTTTAGAAAAAAGAGTTTTTGGCACAGCTTTTGACTTTATTAAGCATCACATATTTAAAAAAAGCAAAATTGTTGTGATGATTACCAAGACTATAAAACATACAAGGAAACTTAATTTATTAACTTTTTTACTCATTTCCATGGCTGCTAAAAATATTCTTCAAAACGCGAAACTTGGTGGTGGTACTAATGATGGTGGCTACGTCTGGCTCGGAGGTCGTTAAACTGCTAATTTAGAAAACAAAAAACCCATTCCTATATATTTTAGGGATGGGTTTTTTTTGGTGTCAGGTGTCAGGAATTATTTTTTACCTGAAACCTGACACCTAATTCCTGAAACCTATTTCGCCAACATAAGTTTTTTAATCGCTTCCGACACATCAGAAGCTGGATCAACGTATAGAGCTTCGCCTGAACCCATGTCAAAAATCATATCATATTTTTGAGCTTTTGAGTAATCGTTAATCACTTTATCGAGGCGCGCTAAAATGGGTTGTAACAATTGTTTGCGAAGAGTTGCCATTTTTTGTTGCGCATCTTGTGAATAATTTTGAAGAACCGCTTGTTGCTTTTTAAGTTGCTCTATGCGTTTATTCTCTTCAATGGCAGAAAGCGTTCCCGCTTTTTTAGCAGCTAAAAAAACTTTATACTCACTGTCAAAAGTTTTTCCAAGCGAATCACCTTCAGCGGTGAGCTGTTTTTGGTAAATTGCCATAAGCGTGTCGGCTTTGCCAACATCGGGTAAGGCGGCTAAAACTGCGCGCGAATTCATGTACGCAAATTTTTGAGCATTGGCGCTAAAACTCATAGCGCACATCATAAATATTACTAAAATCGAATTTTTCATCTATTCTTGTTGTGAAATCTTTAAAATTTTTGTGCAAAAGTAATTTAAAATAGGGCATTGCAAAATAAGTTTCGGAAACTTGTTTCGCAATTTGGTCGTTTATATCATTTAATAACTCTTTTGACGATGCAAATAAAGGATGTCACACAATATTTAGAAACAATTGCACCTTTAGCGTATCAAGAAAAATACGATAACGCGGGATTAATTATTGGGAATAGTGGCGCATCTGTTTCTTGCATTTTAGTATGTTTAGATATTACCGAAACTGTTTTACAAGAAGCCATCAATTCGAAATGCGAATTGATTGTAGCCCACCACCCTATTGTTTTTCAGCCACTAAAAAAAATTAATGGCAAAAACTTTGTAGAGCGCATCGTCATAAACGCTATCAAGAATGATATAGCTCTCTATGCCATACATACCAATTTAGACAATGTTCTGAAAAATGGCGTTAATCAAACTTTGGCAAAAAAATTAGGTTTGGAGAATATTCGCATTTTAGAGCCTAAAACTGAACTACTCCATAAACTTACTACTTTTGTGCCGACGGCGCAAAAAGAAAAAGTTCTAACTGCTTTATATGCAGCTGGCGCAGGTGATATTGGCTATTATAAAAATTGTAGTTTCAGTACTACAGGTGAAGGAGAATTTACACCGCACGGAAATGCTCAACCATTTTTAGGTGCATTGAATACACCAGAAAAAGTAGAAGAAGTGCGTATTGAAGTCATATTGCCTGCACAGTTAAGCCATTCAGTCGTGAGCGCTTTAAAATTAGCGCATCCCTACGAAACGGTTTCTTATTTCTTATCGTCCTTAAAAAATAGTTTCGAGGATGTTGGCAGTGGTGTGATTGGCGGTATTACACCCACATCAACCGATTTCTTCTTAAGAGAAATTAAACGCAAAACCCAAGCACAAGTCATCAAACACACGCCTATTGTGAAGGATTCTATTCAAACTGTTGCTTTGTGCGGTGGCTCAGGTAGATTTTTATTAGAATCGGCAATTGCGCAGGGTGCAGACATATTTATTTCATCCGATTTTAAATACCACGACTATTTTGAAGCCGATGGAAAAATCCTAATAGCTGATATTGGTCACTACGAAAGCGAAAATCATACCATTGAGCTACTTCATAGTCTTATTTCGAAACAATTTGCAAATTTATCTGTTAAAATTACAAATAATAATACAAATCCAGTTAGATTTTTATAATTTTGCACGCTTTTTAAGAAACTCAGAATTTAGTATAGATTTTGATGTCGCAAAATAGATTCTTTGAGCGCACTTTTTTAATTCGGCTTTATAAAATCTCAATACCTATCACCTAGTTATGGCTGCTAATAATGTAATTGACAATTCAGTTCAAGAAAAATTAAAAACCCTTTACGCTTTACAACTTGTAGATTCTGAAATGGATGATATTCAGAATTTGAAAGGCGAATTGCCGATGGAGGTGAACGATTTAGAAGATGAAATTGCTGGCTTAGAAACCCGAATCAAGAAAACCCAAGAGAGTATTTCTGAAATTGATGGCGAAATTGGAAAACACAAAGAAAATATCCTCACAGCTCAAGCACTGATTGAACGCTACAAAAAGCAGTTAGACAACGTAAAAAACAACCGTGAGTTCGACGCACTCAATAAGGAAGTTGAATTACAAGATTTAGAAATTCAAATTTCTGAAAAGAAAATCAGAGAAGCGCAACGCAATGCAGAGGTGCGAGCAGAAACGATTCAATCGTCGAAAGAGCGTTTGGTGAAAAAATCGAA
>JAYWBA010000216.1:0-10533 GCA_043781915.1 Saprospiraceae bacterium | reverse complement strand
ATCAAAGGCGAGCTGCAGCGCAAGGGCCTGGATGTGGACATGGTGGCCGAGGCGATGGACGGCCTGAAAGCGACCGAGCTGGACCGTGCACGGGAGGTTTGGCGCAAAAAGATGACCAAGCAAAATTATTTGACTGAAACGCGCGTGGAGTTAACGTATGAAATGCCGCTTGCAGAAATCGTTTTCGATTTTTACGATAAACTCAAATCCATTTCGCGCGGTTATGCTTCGTTCGATTATATGATGATTGGTTATCGCGACACCGATTTGGTCAAACTCGATATCAAACTGAATGCTGAAAATGTTGATGCTTTTTCTGCGCTCGTTCACCGCACAAAAGCAGAATCAATTGGTCGCCGTTTGTGTGAAAAACTCAAAGATTTAATTCCGCGCCACCAATTTATGATACCAATTCAAGCAGCCATCGGTGCAAAAATTATTGCGCGCGAAAGTATATCTGCCATGCGAAAAGATGTTACAGCTAAATGTTATGGTGGTGATATAAGCCGTAAGCGCAAACTTTTAGAAAAACAAAAAGAAGGTAAAAAGAAAATGCGCCAATTTGGTAGTGTAGAAGTTCCTCAAACGGCGTTTATACAGGTTCTGAAATTAGATTAAGTAACTTATGAAAATCGGTTACGACGCTAAACGTGTTTTTCAAAATTTTACTGGCTTGGGTAATTATAGCCGCACATTGTTACACACAATGGCGAAATATTACCCTGAGAATGATTACTATCTTTTTACGCCCAAATTAAACGATAACACACGCGTTCAGGAATTTTTAAAGACAGATAAATATATCATCCACTCCCCCCAAAAAGGATTCAAGTTTTTTAGAAGTCTTTGGCGTTCCATGGGTATTAGTTTTTTATTAGAGTCAGGAAATATTGATATCTACCACGGGCTTTCACATGAATTACCGTTTTTTCTGCCTAAAAAAATTAAAACAGTTGTCACCATCCACGATTTAATTCATCTGCGTTATCCAAGTCAATATCGTTGGTTCGATAGGCAAATTTTCACTCTCAAATCGAAATATGCTTGTAAAGTTGCGGATGTGATTGTTGCCATCAGTGAGCAAACTAAGCGCGATATTGTCGCGTTTTATAAAATTGATGAAAGAAAGATCCGAGTAATTTATCAATCTTGCCATGAACAATATTATAGAGACGCGATAAATCCTGTCTTTGAAAATAGCAAAAAAGACGCGATAAATCGTGTCCCTACCTTTCCACAGCGCTACATTTTATACGTCGGCACAGTGAACGAGCGCAAAAATGCCTTAACTTTAATTCAAGCTTTTGAAAAAATTAAAGATAGAACGGATGCAGATTTACTTATTATTGGTGGTGGAAGTGAATATTATTCTAAAGTTAAGGCTTACGTCAATGAAAATAATTTATCAAGTCGGATTCATTTAAAACCTGTTGTTGATTTTGCTGAGATGCCGCAAATTTATAGAAATGCAGAAATTTTTGCGCATCCATCTGTTTTTGAAGGTTTTGGAATCCCTATTATTGAAGCATTATATTGTGGTGTGCCAGTTGTGTGTAGTGAAGGCTCGTGCTTTCCTGAAGCAGCAGGTAAATATTCCAAATTTGTTGAACCGTTTAATGTAGATTCTTGGGCAGAAACTTTGCTCGAATTATTAAACAATCCATCGGAACAAAAAAAGATGAGAGAAGAAGGTTTAAAATTTGTTCAAAAGTTTAATGAGGATGTTATTGCAAAACAATGGAATGTTTTGTATAATTCACTACTAAACTATAAACTTACTTTGTGAAACTTAGATCGCATAAACCATTAATCAACGAGTTTATCTAAAACTTTAAAAATAGAATCAATCGGATAATCTGCTTCGGAATACACTTGGCGTTTGAGTTTTCTATCGAAAATAATAAGTAATCGTGTTGAATCAACGGGCACAGTTGGACTATTGGGTTTGTATTGTCTATCAGTTTGAATATAGAAATCTCTGATGTCTTTAAGTTTTGTTTCGCCATAGGGCGTTGTTATTTTCATAGCATCAATTTCAAAAGGTTTTAACCTGAATATAGTAATGACGCGAGAACCCAATGAAATCAGGGAGATAAAACCAATAAAAAAACAAATCATGTAAATGATGTTTTTTCGAGTGGTGTCTAGCGATTTATTTTTATTAATAAAATAGGCTACAAGCGTGCATAAAATTATAATTCCCGAAGTTAGCCAAACTAAATAATCGAACGAAGCTTTTATTGGATTGAACGAGTAGTGCATTGTGATTTTTTAAAAAATAAATATTTAAACAAAGTACGCTTAAAATTTATTTTATTGAAACATTTTAAAATTATTTTCTTTGAAAAATATTTCTCTTTCACTCGGTTTTTCACCTTGTCCTAACGATACTTTTATTTTTGATGCTTTGGTCAATAAAAGAATTGACACAGAAGGCATTGATTTCGAAGTTCAACTACTCGATGTTGAAACTTTAAACCAAAAAGCTTTGCATACTGAACTGGATATTACAAAACTGAGTTTCGCAGCATTAGCACAAGTTCAAGATAAATATTCCTTACTCGATAGTGGGAGTGCTTTAGGTTTCGGTGTGGGTCCGTTAGTAATTTCGAAACATAAGGATTTTGTTCTACATAAAAATTCTCGAGTTGCTATACCAGGCAAACTCACCACAGCACATTTTTTATTCCGTTTGTTTTATCCTGAAATTGAAATGTTGAAAGAAATGGTTTTTAGCGCCATTGAAAGCGCCGTTTTACATGAGGAGGTTGATGCTGGTGTTATTATTCACGAAAACAGATTTACTTACACGCAACGCGGACTACATAAAGTGCGCGATTTAGGCGAAGCGTGGGAAACTTTACGCGGCTTGCCTATTCCGCTCGGTGGTATCACTATAAAAAAAAATTTCCCATTGGCATTAAAACAAAAAGTGAATCGCCTTATCAACAAAAGTGTTGAATTTGCTTTTGCAAATCCGCAAGCATCTGAGGAATTTATAAAAGAAAATGCGCAAGAAATGGAAGCATCAGTAAGAAGACAGCATATTGAATTATATGTCAATCAATACTCTTTATCACTTGGTGAAAATGGTTTGGCAGCTGTAAAAGAATTATTTTCAACTGCTCAGGAGGAGAATATTATGTCAAAAAATAATTTCCTTGAAGTAATTATATAATTACACATATTTTTTTTAAAATGTAATTAAAATTTAAAGTTTGGCATTGTTCTTGCAACTCTAACTACAGTTTTGGTTAAAGAATTGTAAAATTCGTATTGTTAATGCTTGTGCCCTCCGCACAAGCATTTTTTTGTAAAAAAAAGAGGCTGTTCATTGAACAACCTCTTTTTAGTTTTATTAAACTGTAAATTAAATTACTGTTTTAAAGTAGCGGGGATAGCAAGTTCAACTGATTGGCAGATATTTTTACCAGAGGCATCTTGAAGATATAATTCCACGCGGCGGTTAAATTTACGTCCAGAATCATCGGTCGTATTTTTAGCTACTGGCGCATTCATACCTTCTGCATCTGTTTTAATTTGCGCATCACTCACTTTTTTACTTGTTAAGTATGCACGAGCAGCAGCAGAACGGCGTTTTGAAAGCGCTTCATTGTATGCAACATCACCCTTGCCATCTGTAAAACCTTTTAGCACAGCTACTGAACCTTTATTTTCTTTCAGCAATGCTGCTAAATGATCGAGTTCTGCTTTTGACTCAGCTTTTAAATCTGATTTATCGTAATCGAAGTAAATCCAATGCAAATCGCATGAAGGCGCAACTACAACAGCTTTTGGAGCTTCTGAAACAACTGGCTTAGGTGTTTCTACTGGAATTGGTGGCACAACAGCCATTGGCGTTTCAGCGCTGCAACCTTTCCAGAAATAAAGCAATGCAGCAAGTGCAAGTAAGCCTAAAAGCCACCACCAATTTTTAGATAACCAACTCGCTGTTTCTACAACGGGTGTTTCAACTATAGGTGCAATAGGTGTTACAGCTTTTTTAACTTCCTCTTTTTTGGGAGTTAAAGCAGCTGCGGCGGCAGTTACAACGGCAGCGGCAACAACTTTTTCTACAACTTTAGGTGTTTCAACAACTACTTTCGGAACTTCAACCTTTGGTGTTTCAACAACTACTTTCGGAACTTCAACTTTTGGAATTTCAACATGCGGTACAACAACATGAGGAACTTCTACCTTAGGTATTTCAACATGCGGAACCGCAGCAGCAACAGCTGCTACTGCTGCAACAACAGGGATTTCAACTTTTGGCAACTCAACATGCGGTACAATAACAGCAGCAGCTATGGCAGCTTCAGCAGCTAAACGTTTTGCTTCAGCGCGTGCCTTAGGAAATACTAAAGCAGCTTCATCATACGATTTTTTACCGCATGCACGTGCAATTTCTTGGTGATTACCTGCTTTTAAATAAGCAAAGTGATAACCCATTTTTTCTTCAACAGCGTAACGTTCTTCTAAATCGCGGTTTTTTAAAACTGATTCATAGCCATTATCGCGTGCAGAAGTAGTAGGATATCCTTCTGAGCGCATTAATAAATGGTTGTTTTCGTCATACCATGCAAAGTAGTGTTTCCCGTTAGTGTGCGTAAATTTAACCATGCCGTCTTCTTGATTAACGGGCGATTGGTTTTCGTAGAAATGACAAGCTAAATAATCGTCTTCACGACGATCATCATGTGAGTGATCAGCGGGTGCAGCAGTAACTGTTTCAGTTACTACACGTTTGCGAATTTGCTCGCCCGTTACAAAAGGTAGAAGCGCTAATGCTTCTGCTTCTGTTTTGTGACGGCAAGTACGTGCAATCTCGCGATAATTTGCAGCACGTAAACTCAAGTAATAGCTGCCTTCCAATTCTTTAACAGAATAAAAATCGCGGTTAGGACGGTTTTTTATGACCGATTGAATACCGTTTTCGCGCGATGCTTCTTGCGGATAGCCTTCGCTTTTTAAAAGAACTTCACCGTCAGCATCTAAAAGAGCAAAAAAGTTTAACTTACTTGGCTCGTGAAAAAAAGCTGTAAAGTTAGCTTCGATTGAATGTAGAGCGTTACCTTTATAAGCACTACAATGTAGATAATCCTCGTTTACCATAATCCTGAAAAGTTTTAAGTTTGTACGATCTGAATTTGACACATAAAAGTAATGATAAAATTGTAAATACAATGCTTTATTGAAAAAAATAACATTTTTTCATTTCTTGTATAAACATTCATTTATTAGATTGTGTGGAAGCAACAATATCACTTTCTTGATTAAACATTTAAACTTAATTCTTTAGAAAAGTCACTATTTTTTACAAACTATTTGTCCTTTAAATTTAACAGAAATTGAACTGTAAGTATTCCAACCCGTATATGGCATGGCTTCTTTGTAAAAAGTCTTAATTCTACTAAACTTATCATCAATATCGTTACAGTTGCCTATTCTAATTTTTTGCTCACCTACATTAGGTACTAATGTGAACTCGCTATTGGCATCGACATAAATTTGTTGAATAAGAGGCTGGAAAAAATTGTCAGATTCTAAAAGCTGAATGAGATGATAAATATCGCGTAAGTTGCCTTTGTAATTTGTGTTTGTTAAATAATCGTTAGAAAAATTAGTTATTGCACCTGTTACAACAGGCACTCGTGCCGTATAATGTTTTGAAAGCGGAATATACTCACCTTTTTCTGATAAATAATATTGTCTACTCTCATTGTCAATAATGCGACAAATTGGCTTTCGTTGATATACTTTTGCATGAACTACATTCGACGCATCAACATAAGTTTCAACTCTATCAATAAATGGATCTTGTTTAAGAACTGATTCAATCCGAGAAACATTGGCTCTTGAAAGGCTCGTATTCACTAAATCGCCATCAAAATTTCCCTTTATTATCGTTTTAATATCGCCTTCTGTAATAAAGACATTTTCTTCGTTAACTAACGGAATAATTTCGACCTCAAAACCTGATATAACTGCGTCGTTCTTTTTTTGTATCGCAAAAAGCAGAAGCATCAGAATCAAAAAACCTCCCACCACCCAAGCTACTCGGGTTTTATTGATTCTATATTTTCTTGTTTCCTGTTGCGAACGCGCCATTTAAAAAAATATGTTACGTGTAAATTATAGTGATAAAGTTATGGAAAACTATTAAAATACTAAAGTCGATTTGCTGATTTTAGAATAATGTCTGCAATTTCAGTCGCTGCGTTCGGTTTTGCAAGTGATTGCATATTTTTTTTGAGTTGTACACACAAATTTTCGTTATAAAGCAAATCTATAACCTTTTCTGGTGCTTCTTTTGGTGCTGACGCATCTAAAATAACCAATGCAGCCCGTTTATTTACTAAAGCCATCGCATTTTTTGTCTGATGATCTTCAGCAACATTGGGTGAAGGTACAAAAATTGTGGGGATTCCAACAATACATAATTCAGAAACTGTTAAAGCACCTGAACGCGTTATAATCACATCAGCACAATCGTATAAAAAATTCATCTGTTGAACAAAAGGCATAATTTTTACTTGTGCTAATTGCGCTGTTTGGCAATTTTTAAAATTTTCAAAATGGACTTTACCGCATTGCCAAAGCACTTGAATATCAGGGTGTGATTTCCAAAACTCTAGATTTTCAGACATTATATTATTCAATGTGCGTGCACCGAGGGAGCCACCTAAAATTGCGATTGTTTTTTTATTTGCATCGAGACCAAAATGTTGGTAAGCTTCAACGTTTTTCTCATTATTTTTAGGCGAAATTTCTGCGCGCACAGGATTTCCAGTGAAAACGATTTTTTCTGATGGAAAATATTTTTCCATATCAGGGTAAGCCACACAGATTTTCTGCGCACGCTCAGCCAAAATTTTATTGGTTACACCAGCATACGAGTTTTGCTCTTGTAAAACGGTTGGAATGTTTGCCGAAGCTGCTGCACGCAAAGTTGGTCCTGATGCAAATCCGCCAAAACCAACAGCGATATCGGGTTTGAAATCTTTTATTACACTGCGCACACTTAAAAGAGAACGAACAATTTTAAATGGCAATTGTATATTCAACCAAATGTTCTTCAAATTTAATTGACGTTGAAATCCTGCGATGGGCAAGCCAATTATTTTATAGCCATGTGCTGGAACGCGCTCCATTTCCATTCTGCCCAATGCACCTACAAACAGAATCTCTGCATCAGGGTTTTGTTTTTTTAAAGCATCTGCTACAGAAAGTGCTGGAAAAATATGTCCACCTGTTCCACCTGCTGAAAAAATTGCGCGCATAGATAATGGTTAATGGTTAATGGTTAATGGTTAATGAAATTATGTTTTGTTTTTTAAGTTTAATTTTGCTGTTTTTAGTGCAGCAGTAAGCAGTTTAATCAGTTCAACAGCATCGTTGTTAAGACTTGAGAACTGTTCAAGATTAATAAAATCTACTGCATTTAATAATTCGATCCAATAAATGGTTTCATTAATTTCTTTTTGCGAAACAGACAATTTATGAATAAAATCCGGTTTACTTTCTGAATGCTCTGCTTCTCGAATCATAGCTGCAACAGAAGTTCCTGATCTACAAACTTGCTTCGAAACTATAAATTCTCTTTTTTCATTTTGAAGAAATTGAGAAAGTTTAAAAATTCGAGTCGCGAATGCAAAACTTTTAATTTTTAGTGCGTTTTCTTTCATAATAAATCATTTTGTTTTGATTGAAAAAAGTATTAATCATTAACCATTAATCCATTAACCATTAATCCACTATCTCTTCTTTCCATCTGTTAAAAACCAAGGAGGTGTCGCGTCGTTCGGGTCGCCGTTGTAATTGATGGTAATTTCTTCGCCGATGTCAATATTTCGGACAGAAAAAACTTCGATGGAATTTGTTCCATAATCCATTAAATAATCGGCATTAGAGGGCGCAAAATGGTTGTACAATGACCCATAACCGAGCGCAATGCAACTTTGCTTTTCACCTTCTCCCCAAAAAAAATAGTAATCGTAGAGTGTTGTTGTATCTAAAGTTTTAGATTCGCCGTCTTTTAAAACAATGACAGGGCAAATTTCAATCAATTCGCCTTTTTTGATATGCACACCTGCAAACACGCCTCGTCCGCCTAATTTACTGGGTGCAATATATAATGCTGGATTTCGCAACTGAATTAAAAATTAAAAATTAGTAATTATTTAGCCGTAAAAAGCTTTATTTTAAATTCCGCCAAAGGTAAAAACAATTTTTTGTTTTCGAACAAGATGTGAATTTTAAGTTTTCATTTCATTCTTTGGCAAATAATTTTCCAAAGCACTTCATACCTGATAATTTCCAATTCAATTAAATTTTCTTGATAAAAATACGGCGCTTGCGAAAGCTTATACATAAATTTTTCGCTGTTCATTTCGGCGAGTTTGAATTCAACTTTTTCAAAAGCCTGTAACATACGTAAAAAAGCAACAAATCGAACGGATACATCCGATTTTAATACTTTCTGAACGCTATTTTTTAAATCTTCGATAATTTCTGAAACCATCGCCAATTTTTTAGTATCCACAAAGTGCATAAGTTTTACTAATTCTCTTTGTGCATAAAGTACAGCATTTTCTTTAACATCAACTTCTCTATTCAGAAATTCAGACCATTTAAAAGTCCTACGGGTCTGCCGACGCAATGTTATACTTTCGGCACCATATACTTCAATGACTAAATTAATATACGCCTCAGCTAATAACCACATTTCTTTCACCTCTATTTTCAATTTTTTGAACATCGGATGGATCAGGACTTTATTCAATACAGTTGCTGCGGGTATATAGTTTTCGGTGTGCATACACAACAAAAAGTAATAATGATTTGCATTGAACCAAAAATCTGAGCCTTCTTCATTAACCGACATTAATTTCTCAAACGCCGCTTTTCCATTTCTGTATTCACGTAAATGTAAGTAAGCATTCATTCTGCTACTCTCTAAAACATCCGAAATATCTTGTCTATAAAAATTTGGATGCGATTTCATGTAAGTTTCAGCCTCTTGCGCAACACCAATGACGTTTTGAAATTGCCGCAACATTACAGCACGAATACTCTGCATCAAAAGCGTATTATATTTTATCACACTCGAATTATACATGCTGTTTAAACTCACAAGGGCATCGCAATACGTGTCAATAAGCGCACGTAAGGTTGACTCATCTCCTTGAGAAAACGAAAGTTTAGCGCGTTGATAAAATTCTTCCGAGCGAATTTCAGCTTCTAAAACCTCTTTATAAATTTTAAGTTGACCGTCGTATTCTTCGTATTCTTTGGCGCGACCATTTTCAGCAGCGAATTGACGCAATATGCGCGCGGCATCTACCAAAACATCAGCGAATTGAAACTTTTGTGCCGTCACAAAAGTCTGACGTGCCATTGTTGCAGCCGAATCGAAAGCACCATTAATTTCTAAAATTTTCACCAATGCCCATTCTTTTTGGCAAGAAAAATAAGCACGTGAATAATTTGACGCATCGGGCGTATTGACGTCTAAAAAGAAAAGTGTATTAAGCAAACGTTTTCTAAACCTACTTTTAAGTTGGCGATATCTATCGTCCGTCGGCTCACATTGGTATAAATGCTCCGAAGCGTCTTTATCAGTATTGAACAAACCTTGTTGAAGTGCTTCATAAAACTCGTTAAACTTGCTATTTTTGACACTCAGATTGTAGTCGTCAAAAATTTCAATCTTCTTAACGCGCTTCTTCGATACTAACTTCGATATTTCTAACAAGTTTTTCATTTAACTAAGGGCTAAAATCAGTTATGATTTAAATTATACGGTAAACCCAGTTGTAGGTTTTGAGGTAAATGTTAATGGCTGAATTCAAACGACAGTGGAAAATTTATATAGACTCAATGTTGATTGGAGAATTTGATATTCTTATCTCTTAACTCACAACTATTGAAAGTTAATTAACTGTCGTATATTTGACCAATATAAAAACATGCAAATATGGATAAAACACCATTTTCTGATATTATTAGTTTGGTTCACTTATTGAACGATACTTTGCTATTGAAATTACCCTCTTTGGAAAGAGAAGTTAAGCAATTGATTAAAGCCAAAAGTGTCGATAAAATATTAATTGAAAATTATTTGGATACATTTATTTTGATAACAACGAACGGCGTAGGTGAAAAAACGTTTGTTAAACTGTTAGATTATTACAAAACAGTCGACGCCGATCGTGCAGCGTTTTTTTGGAATCAATTCGATAGCCTCAAGGATGATGAATGGCAATAAAAATAAATTATCGAAGGTATGCTCTATTTAATTTTGCAACAAACAGTTTAATTTCAATTTTATTTTCCCAAAAATTTGAAATTTCAAAATCAATTTGTAAACATTTCATCTACTTTGAATTTTTTAATATAACACCATTTGTTACATTTAACTTAATCAAAAAAGTTTGAGGTGTATCGGTTTTGCCGCACACTTGGTTTCAAAAAATAATTTTTAAATTGTTATTGTTATTATTGCTTGTTGAACTGTGGGAAACGCGTTATCTC
>JAYWBA010000215.1:0-3818 GCA_043781915.1 Saprospiraceae bacterium | reverse complement strand
AAAAATCATTTTTCAATCAAGTCGAAGGTGTTCAATCATTGGCAACTGCTCCAATGGATTTAGGAACTAAAAATATTCAAAAATTTAAATTGTATGATTGGGATGAAGCCAATGTCAAAGCTTATTTGGCTACTGCACCCAGCGATCAATTAAAAATTCAAGAAGGGATAGCCTTCGATTTACCTTTGGCTGATGGTAGTTTTGAAACTTTTATAGTTAAAGAATCGCCTATTTCTACACCAGAATACATGGCGAATCACCCAAATCAACGTTTTTTTGAAGGTTATTCCACAAAAAACAAAACGGTTATGACGCGTTTTGGTTATACAGAAAACGGATTTCATGCCATTATATTAGGATTGAAAGAAACACAGTTTTTGACGCCTACACCCGGTAATCAAGTCATGGCTTACAAAGTGAGTGATGCAAAGAAATCGGATAATTCTATTCCAACCAGTTATTGTGGTGTTGATAAAAAAAGTGACCGTATCCCCATTGATGTTCAGAAATTAACTCTTTCTCCTGATCAAATTACAGCTTCTTCAGGCGATATGTTGCGTACTTATCGAGCGGCATTTTTAGTTAATAACGAATTTACTGCGGCTGCTGGTGGTAAATCTGCCGCTTCAGGCTGGATTTCAGTGTATGTTAATCAGATGATAGCTATTTACAAACGCGATCTTTCAATTACTTTTACTTTAATTGGCAATAACGATAATTTAATTTTTAGCCCTCCCCCAATTGGAGTAGCAAGTTCTCCAGTTGGCAATGCTACAACATCAGAGATGTCTGATAGAGGTTCAATAGTTATTGACAGTGTAATTGGAACAGCCAATTACGATATTGGACATGTAATTGGTAAAACTGTATCTACTGGCGATGGTATCGCTTCTAAAGGTGGTGTTTGTTTAACAACAAGCGCGAATTCTGGCAAAGGTGATGCAGCTTCTCGCATTGGAGATTCTTTTAACGATATTTTTGCGCTTTCCTTAGTTTTGCACGAAGCTGGTCACCAATTTGGTTGTTCACATTCATTCAACGGAACAGTTGGAGCGTGTACAACGCGCGCTGCTGCAACTGCAGTTGAACCCGGAGCTGGGGTTACTTTAATGAGTTATGCTGCCACATGTACGAGTGCACAAGATATTGGTTCTCCAATTTTGCAATTTCATACCATTAATTTTGACCAAGTTTATGCAACAATAACAGTTGCTGCTGGCTGCCCTCAGCCAACAACCATAGCTACAAATAATACGGCTCCATCAGTGACAGGAAATGCGAATTTCACAATCCCTAAATCTACACCATTTACTTTAACAGGTTCAGCGACTGATGCGCAAGGTGATGTGCTTACGTATGTTTGGGAAGAAGTAGATGCTGGAACAACTGCTGGGAATCCAGCATCAACTTACGCTCCATTTTTTAGAAGTTTCGCACCTGATGCGTCTGGCAATGTTAGAACGTTTCCTTCAATGACTGGAATTTTAAATGGCACAAATGCAACTCTTGGAGAAATACTACCGTCTGTTGCAACAACTATGAATTTCAGGTTAGTGGCGCGCGATAATAATGCAGCGGGTGGTGGTGTAGCTTATGCAGCTACAAATACTGTTATTACAGTTGATGGAGCTATGGGCCCGTTTTTAATCACTAATGATCCAACTGGCATATTAAACGGTAATTCTAATCAAACGATAACTTGGAGCGTTAATGGCACTGGTTTTACTGGTTCAAACAAAGATGGAGTTGGTTTCAGATCTGTAACAGGTGCTGCCAATGTAAAAATTTCGCTTTCAACTGATGGCGGTACAACTTTTCCTACTGTTTTATTGGCGAGTACAACTAATAACGGTTCCGCGATGGTAACATTACCCAATATTACGACAACTACTGCGCGTATTAAAGTTGAAGCGATTGGAAATATTTTCTTCGATGTTTCTAATTTTAATTTTTCAATTAATGCTGTAACGCCCGTTAATTGGCTCGATTTCACTGCTACTTTAGATAAAGCAAACAACGCTAATTTGATTTGGCGTACTGCTTCGGAACAAAATAATAAAGGTTACACAGTTGAAATGAGTTCGGATGGGACTAATTTCGAAGGTATAGGAGAGATTAAAGGTGCGGGCACTGTTTCAACAGAAAGTAAATATTCTTTTGTAAAAGCGCTTCAAACTCCTGACCGTTATTATTTCAGAATTAAACAAGAAGATTATAATGGCAAAATAGAGTATTCTAAAATTGTTTCTGTGAGTTTAAAAGGCAGTTTCGATGCTAATTTCTACCCGAGTCCAGCAAAAGATGAATTGAATTTGGATTTATATACGGCTACGAACGATAATTTCAGCGTTGAGATTGTAAATGCTATTGGTCAAATTGTTTTACAACTTCCAAAATCGAATTACGATGAAGGTCGTCATACTATCAAGTTAAATACGGCATCATTGAATGAAGGTATTTATTTTTACAATCTTCATTCAAATGAAAATGTTCAGAATGGAAAGATTGTGATTGGAAGATAATCGTAAAAGGACAAAGTGTAAAGCACAAAAAGCAAAAGGCAAAACTCAAAATGCAAAATAGAGGGAATAAAAAACCTATTTTTTTTGCTTTCTTAGCTTTGCCTTTTGCCCTTTGCTTTTGCCCTTTTAGAACGAAATCGCCATAGATAAAATCAAACGCGTTGGTTTTTTTGAGAATGCGAAAGTATTATTACCTACAACAATGTGGTCTGCATAATCTGAAAAATTACCTTCATAACGCAAATCCAAACCTAAACCACCAAAGTCTAAACCTAGACCAGCTTGATAGCCCCACTCTAGTCTATTAAACGTAGTAGTAACGCCCGGAATCGAAGCTAAATCAGATGTGCTATTTAAATTAACATGGCCAACAGGTCCGCCATTTAAACGCAACGTGCCAAATTTTAACCCCAACATGATTGGAACATCTAAATTTTTATACGACTCATTTCTCACAGAATCAATAAAATTACCCAATTTTAAAGCTTTTACGTTGTAAGTTGAACTACTTGAATTGAAAACTACTTCAGGTTGGATAAAAAATTTACCTAAACCAATTTGAACAAAAGCACCGGCATGCCAACCATAATTTGCATCGGTGAGTTTGATGGAAAGCGAGTCTTTGATGTTATTTATTTTCAAAAGGTTTAAATCGTCGGGTTTAACATCTGGTGTACTTATTCCACCTTTAATTCCCCACTTAAATGATTGTGCTTGTGTTGAAAAACTTAAAGCACCTAAGAGCAAAAGAATACTGATCGATTTTAAATAACTCATTTGTAAAGTGTAATTAATAAATTTTTGAATAAAAGAAGCACAAAAGGCTTCATTATGTTTTTTTTAAAACGGTTTAAATTGGTTTTTACGACACAATTAAAATAAGGTTTAACCCTAATTTAACAAATAGGGTAAGTATTTAGTTCCAAGTAAAAAGTTTCGATTTAAATTTAAAAAATAGGTGAAAACTTATGCGTTAGGGTTGAGCCAATGTGTATTTGGTGCTGATTAATTTCCAAATCTAAAAAAAATGATTTCAAACCAAAATCGGTTGACGCAAACGCTATTTCATCCCAAGGTGTATTTCTTTTATTGAACAACTTTATCTCTGTACTTTCTGGGGTGAGCTTATAATCTAAATTGACTAATTCTGCTAAGAAATGTAAATGCAGTTGATTGACCTGGGGCACTGAAAAAATAGAATGTAAACCAATAATTTTCACATCTACACCCGTTTCTTCTTTCATTTCGCGCACTGCTCCCATTTCTATGGTTTCATTAAGTTCCATAAAACCGCCT
>JAYWBA010000214.1:0-10585 GCA_043781915.1 Saprospiraceae bacterium | reverse complement strand
GAAGCTGTAAATTCAACTGTATCGCCCTTTACTTTAACTGGGTCTTTATCGGCTGTTATAACAGTTGTGTTGAGTAAAGTACTCGAAGGAATTAGTGTAATTCCTGAAATTTGAAAAACTGAATCTTTTGTTCCGCGTGGGATATTCTGAAAATAAGTATCGTAGCCTAAATATTCGACAGAAATTAAATAACCCATGAACGATTTTAACGGATTGCTTTCAAAATTTCCTTGTTTATCGCTTTTAAAACGCTGTATAACTGTTGAATCTTTCGCTTTACTTATAGTAATAATGGCATCGGGTAAAGCATGTGAATTACTATCCGCTACAACACCGCGTACTATAAAAGTTTGGGCTTGAGCGAAAAAAGCAGATAAAAACAAAAACACAAGAAGTACAAGTTTTTTTTTCATAGAAAAGATATTGAAAACATATCAAAATTACAAACTAAATGTCAATATATGTGAGAGTTGACTCTTAAATAGAACTTAAAGTATTCGTTAGCACATGAAAACTTGGAAAAGTAGAAATAAGAGTTAAAATATTATATGGCATGTTACAGCTCCCAAAATTTCCTGTTGCACCTCCAATTGAACATTGGTCCACAGAAAAATGAAATGAGAAAATAGAGAATGAAATGAATAAGACTAATTCTTCTTCTTATTTTAAGGAAATTGTTCTACAAACTTAATAGATGTTTGCTAAATTTTTGCGGAGAATCGACGAATAGGTTCTTTCAGTAGATAAACCCAATGACAAAAATTAAGAAAAAAGTTGCTAAGCTGCCTTTTATTAGTTTCGCGCTTGATCAAATCTTAGTTTTTAACAGCTTCGCTGTTAAAAACTAAGATTTGATCAAGCAAGACACTACTTAATGGGTAGAGTGATAACAAATTCAGAACCCTCGCCTTCTTTACTTTCCACCGTTAATCTGCCACCATGCCCTTTTGTAATAATATCATACGCGAGTGACAAACCCAAACCTGTTCCTGATCCTGTCGGTTTAGTAGTGAAAAATGGTTGAAAAACTTTTTCGCGCACCGCGTCACTCATTCCTGTGCCGTTGTCTTTCACGCGAATTTCGATGGTGTTATTGGTTTTTTGCGTGGTAATGGTGACTAAACCTCGCCCTTCCTTTGTAGGGACGATGTTTTTACTTCGTTCATTCACCGCATAAAACACATTATTAACCAAATTCACTAGCACGCGACCAATATCTTGCGGGACAATTTCAATTTTAGGTAGCGATTCATCAAAATGGGTAGTCAGTTCAAAGTTTAAATTTTTGTATTTTGCTTTCTTTAAAGGTATTGCGTTTGTTAATCTCATCTCTTAGGTATTTTGTCTTCAAAAAAATATTTGAATTAATTTCATCCAAAGTTAATTAATAGTTTGAAAATTTTGAGCATAAAGCATGTTTTCATCCAAAAACAAATTTTATTCTTCCACTCTTTCTATGTATGCACCCTCGCCCCATTGGTGTTAGTCATCTACGAGAACGATAAACATGTAGAGACGCCATGTTGGCGTCTCCCACTCCATTACTAACCAAACTTGACACGCCAACATGGCGCCTCTCACACTATTGAAATATGTTTCAAATGTCAATCTCCCTTTAAACAGAAGACGCCAACATGGTCAAACCTCTCGGTTTTCACTACAACGCGATTGCCAACTAAACATAAAAAACAAGCGTGAACACGCTGATGTTTTGCAAAAAAAAGTAATTTAATTTTGAAATGGCGCAAATTAAATAAACAGCACAATTATAGTTATGTTTAGCAAATCAATTGAACCAGGTTCTCCGACAATTTTAATGGAGCAATTTTAAACGAGTAATTTTTTCTCTATTTTTCATTGAAAAACGAAGTAAAATTGCCAATAATTACTGCCAATTTTCAAAATTTTTTTAAAATATTTTAAGCCTCCATTAAAATTGTCGGAGGACCTTGAACCACTTAAACAGCACAATTATAGTTATGTTTAACTGCGTCAATTTTTAATTTCGCAAATGAAGAAAAGAAATTTTTCAATTATAGCTTAACAAAACTTAAATTTTAACATTCTTCCAATCCCCTTTTTTAAAATAATACCAAGCAATATAGGCAATAAATGCTTCGGCTATAGGTACTGCCATTATAGCACCTAAGGCATTCCATTCTAAAATTTTAGCGAGCGTAAATGCCAAAGGTACTTGAAATAACCAAAAACCGACAATATTAATGTAAGTTGGGGTTTTGGTGTCGCCCGCGCCATTGAGTGATTGAATCATCACCATTTCGATGCCGTAAAACACATAACCATAACCAAAAATTCGGAGTGCCTTGGCTCCAAAGTCTATAATTTCTACATCAGGTGTGAAAAATCCAATAATGAAAGTAGGAAAAAAGACGAAAAATGCCGAAACACAACCCATGAAAATGATATTGTATCGAGCAACGAGTAGAACACTTTTTTCTGCGCGATCGGGTTGATTAGCGCCCAAATTTTGTCCCACTAAGGTGGCTGCCGCATTGCACAAACCCCAAGCAGGTAAAATAAAAAATACGAAATTCCTGATAGCAATCTGACAACCTGCTGAAGCCGTTGTTCCTCCCGTTTCTGCTACCAAGCGTGCAATGATAATCCAACTGCCACTGGCAATTAGAAATTGAAAAGTAGCGGGCCAAGCTATACCAATAATTGATTTTATGATTGTGAAATCGGATTTAAAATATGTTCTATGAAATTGTAAAATATTGCCTTTTCGGAACAAATTATACGTCTGATACAAAACACCTGAGCTACGCCCAATAACCGTTGCAATAGCTGCACCTTTCAAACCAAAAAAATGAATTAAAATAGGACACAAAATAATGTTTATAATGCTGGCAATCCATAAACTGCGCATAGCCATAACGGCATCGCCCGCACCACGAAATATGCCATTAATCAGAAACAACAAGACGATGGCAAAGCTACTGCCAAAAATAATACGCGTAAAAACCTGTCCTTCAACAATAACATCGGGTTGTGCACCCATGAGTTGGAGTATATTTCCTGCAAAAACAAATCCGAGTACACTGATGATAACGATAAGTCCGAAAGCCACAAGAATAGTTTGCGCACCTGCTTTAGCCGCTTCATCTGGATTTTTTTCGCCAATGCGCCGCGCCACAATTGCCGTGGCAGCCGTGCTTAAACCAATAGCACACGAATAAACGAGTGTTAACACCGATTCCGTCAAACCAACCGTCGTGATGGCGTTTTTACCCAATTTACTCACAAAGAAAATATCGACAAGCGCAAAAACACTTTCGAGACTCAATTCTAAAATCATCGGAATAGCCAAATAAATAACCGCTTTAGGAATACTACCCTGAGTATAATCGAACTGCTCACCGTTAAGTGATTCTTTGATGGTTTTGAATATTTTAGAAGACAAGTTGGGCTTATTCATTTAAAGTGGGCTAATGAAATAAAGCTTTGAATCTTTTATCAAATTGCAGCGAAAGTAATGTAAATTATTTTAATTGGGATAAATAAAATTTAAAACTGGTTATTTTGTTATTTCTAAAAGATAAAAACCTAAAAACAATTTCCCCTATTGCACTAAACAAAAAGGTGATTAATAAAATTATTATCACCTTAAATTGGGTGTTTTATAAAAATATCGCTTCAAACCCGAAACAAAAATTATTTCTTAAGTAAACTCTCAGCTGATTTTGAAGACAAAGTGTCATATCTCTATTGGTTAACCCCAATTTCTAATAGTTGCAAATTCTGAACGAATTTGTTTTGCTACGTGTGGGAATGCTATTTTATTGAGCTGACAGTAATTCTCTAAAGTCATTTGTTCGCACAACAATGTATGTAAAATGGGTGTTTTCTGAAACGGTTTTAGCTTAAAATTATTTTTTAACTGACTGGGGATGAAAGAATTGTGAGCCGTCAGGATTAATAATTTAATGAGCGTTATACAAAATGATGTTGAATTGTTTTGCTGTGTGAGTTGGTACTTACTAATTCTCTGAAAAGTATTAGCCAAAATATCTTCCGCTATTTCGCGTGTAGAAGCCATATCTAATGCTATTCCGAAAAGGATAGGACTATATGAGTCATAAATTTTTTCTAATTTTGAATCCATTGTATTCATAATATAAGTTGTTCGATAATTATAGGAAAAAAAATTCGGTAACGGTAAATATCAAAGGTTATTTACACGTCACCTGTAGTCTGTAAGTACGAAAAATTAATTTTTTCAAATTTTGTTATGCGGCATTATTTGCCGTCTGAATCATATCTCGCAGGTAAGTAATTTCTTTTAAGTCTGCTTTTATTAAAGCTCTGTGATCAATGAGCATATTTACCTGATATGTATTCAAATCGTCACCATTGTTTATTAAGGCTTGGTTGTAAGTTTCAATGGCAGCGTTTTCGCCGTATTCGCATGAGTTTAAAATTGCAACGCGATCATTACCCGTTATTAATGCCTTTAAATCCATCCAAGTCTGGTGTAATTTAGCCGAAGCGTTAGTTCCTTCAGCAGGTACACCGCCTAATATTATAACTTCGCCAGCGAGTTCAGCTCTGCACTTGATGCTGGTTTTAATAAATGTGCTAAATAGTGATTTTAAATCGGATTCATAGGTGTCGTCAATTGCAACATGATAGCCTTCGATTCTGTCATTATTAATTTCGACTAATGAATTCAATAATGCTAACGTTTTTCCCTTGTCCATTATGATAAATTTTAAGAATTAAGTGTTAGGTGGTAAAGATTAACACCTAATTATTTACAATTTGTATCCGACAGTGGCTTGCAACCACTGTTTTTATAGCGTGGTGTTGAAGAAATTCCATCACCGTTTATTGTTTTGAAAATCCCAACCTACTTTAGCACCGATGACTACATGTTCAAGATTTATATCTATTCCACCAATAAAGCACAGCATGTTTTTGCGGAGGTTATCGTTTTGAAATTGTTTAGTTTAGATAGCGACGTAAAATCCAAGCGGTTGATTCGTGTTGTTGGAGCAAACCTGTAAAGAAATCGGCAGTTCCAAGGTCTTTGTTTTTTTCTGTGCTTTGTTCAATGTCTTTGCGCAAGCCAACAATAATAGTCTCGTGGTCGCTCAGTAATTCTTTAAGCGTACTTTTGGAGTTCAAATACTGACCAGGGTTTTCTTTTATAGATGCCAGCTTTGAATACTCATGCATAGTGGCAATTGTTTTTTCACCCAATTTACCTATACGTTCGGCGACTTCATCAATAATTTCTTCGAGTTCTTTGTATTGGCTCTCGAATAATTTATGGAGTTCCATAAAGCTTTCGCCCTCTACATTCCAGTGTGCCTTGCGCGTTTTAATGTAAAGCGTCATCTCATTTGCTAAAGTAGCCGTTAATAACAAGACGCTATTTTCTAAATTTTTTTCAGAAATACCAATGTGTGGTTGCATAAATGAATGATTTGTGAATTGTGAATTGTGAATGCGAGTTAACTAAAAGCTGGCTGCTGAAAACTGGCTGGTGTTACATTAAACTTGACTACTGACTGCTGACGGCTGACGGCTAAACGCGCCATTAAATAACTCACTGTTGATTCAGCACCCTGATTTAAATTGACATTTTTTTCTTCCAATCCATCATAGCAACCACCAGTGCAGGGGTTATAAATAATTTGATTTAAGTGGTTGTTCCCCAAAAACCAACTAAATGCTATTTCAATTTTACGCAGATATTCCTTATCTTTATAAACAGCATGAAATTTCTTTAAAGCCAAAATAGTGTAGGCAATATCAATCGGTTGTTCGCCACCGATGACTTCTTTTTCTATTACTTCGTTTTTTTGCAACCAGTTTTTATTAGAAATAACTTTTATTCGGTGTTTGGTAAAAATTTTTGAAAGCAGAAAATCGAAAGAAGATTTTGCAATGTCTTTGTAAATTATTTTACCAGTTGTTAGCCAAGCACACAACAATGCTTCAGGTAAAATACTGTTGGCGTAGGTTAAATAACTTTCGAACCAAAGCCATTCATTGCCTGCTTCGTGCTTGTACATTTTAACTAAACGGTCGGCAAGTTCTGTGATTAAGGCTGTATCGCCTAGGTAAATATTTTTTGTATTGCGATAGTATAAACCTTTAATTATAAACGCCATGGCACGGGTAGAATAAATTTTATGTGCGCCGCTAAGTGCGTTTTGCATGATAATTTCTGCATCGGAAATGAGTTTTTGTGGTAGTGCATCGCTTAAAGAAAGCAAATATCCCAATGCCCATATAGCGCGACCGTTGGCATCAGCGAGGTTTGTTTCATAGTTTTGATCCGTAAAATTTTTCTGTTCGTCCACATAGTTCAAGAAATTACCCTCGGGTTGCTGGCAGAATTTAATAAAGTTTAAAAAGCGTCTGATATACTTCAAATCGGTTGTATCATTCGTGAGTTCAAAATGTTGACACATAGCCACCATAGCACGGGCATTATCATCTATTGTAAAACCTGTATCTATATCGGGTTGGTTGATTTTTGAAAATTGAATCATTCCAAAATCTGTAGTCATTTTTTTAAAATGTCCCAAGTTAATTTTAGGGATTGTATAGTGCAAGGTCAATTTTTTGTTGCTAAACTTTTCAAACAATGTCGCGTGTCCAATAGCAGCATTTTCCCAAGCTGTAGATGCCATTTTGTGTAAACCATTCGATCCGATTTTGTGTCTTATTTTGTCGTCGTTCAATAAATAGTTAACGGCATTGCTTAAATTTTCTACATTTCCAAAATCAACAATTATTCCTGTTTCGTTTTCTAAAACTTCGCAAGCGTGTGGTATCGGAGTTGAAATGATGGGGCAACCACAGCTAGTAGCGTACGAAAACGTGCCACTCACTGCCTGGTGTGGGTCGGTGGAAGTGAATAAATAAATATCCGTGAGCTGTAAATATTCTAACAAATCGGTGAGTTGTAAAAAATAATTAATAAATTTTACGTTGTTCTGAAGTCCAAGCTCTACTACTTTTGCTTCAAGCATAGTGCGATATTTTTCGCCTTCCTGTTTTACAACCGTTGGATGCGTTTTTCCAATAATTAAAAATAAAACGTCCGGATTTTTTTTAACAATGGCGGGTAAAGCATTTAGTGTAGTTTCAATGCTTTTACCTGAACTGAGTAAACCGAATGTAGAAAGTATTTTTCTTCCTGAAAGCCCATATTTATGTTTGAGCGTAATTTTGTCTAAATGCTGCACTAAATGAGTACCATGGGGAATGACAGTAATTTTTTCAACATCAACCCCATAATCTTCTACTAAAATTTTTGAAGAAGAATTTGTCATGACGATGATAGATTCACAAGCATTCGATATTTCACATACTTTTTCTTTGAGTGAAGGGTCAGGAAACGGTAAAACGGTGTGAAAAACAATTATAATAGGCTTAGTTATTGTTTTAAGAAATGTCCTGAAATGCAGTTCATTTTTTTCGAACAAACCAAATTCATGTTGGATGAGCACCAAATTAATGTCATCGTTTTCGTTTATGCTTTTCGCTAATTTTAAAAACGCACTTGAACTATCGGTGTTGAGTGTATATTTTACGTCGTCTGTATAAATATGTTTTTCGGTATTCGATTCTAGGGCGCAAATACTAATTGTAAAAGAGTCGTTGAATTTATTATTCAACGCTTTTATTAGATCTTGGGAATACGTTGCAATACCGCATTCTCGGGGTGGAAAGGAGGCGACAAATACAATCTCAGGCACTCTATTCCTTGAAATAGGTGCCCAACTTTCCGAATTGTAATTTGTATGATGTACAATATCGGCAAATAAGACATTGGATTGATTAACTTCGAAGTCATTTTTCATAATATAGGTGTATTTAGAAGTAATTCTTTTAAAAGTGCTGAAATGCTCACAGAAGCGCAGGCAATTTGTGCGTCTGCCGCTCCGTAATAAATATAGAGTGTATCATCCAATAATATAGTGCCAGTCGGAAAGCAAACGTTATTGACATAGCCTGTTAATTCCCACTCTTGATCCGGTTTAAATAAGGGGTACGGCAATCGAGCAATTTCTTTAACTGGATTTTCCAAATCGAGTAGTGCCGCGCAAGCCGAATAGACATAACCATGTATAGTATCGTGAACGCCATGATAAATAATGAGCCATCCAAATTCAGTTTCAATCGGTGGGCAACCACCGCCTAAATAGCTCACATCAAAATCGTATTTTGGTGCAAGCACAATACAATTTTCGATGTGCAGGAAATAATGTTGCCAATATTCTTCCGTTAATTCGTCTAAATTATGTACAGCAACTAATTGTATGTCGGGTTTTACGCGATGTAAAAAATGCAATTTGCCATTTATTCGTCTTGGAAAAAAAATGACATTTTTATCCCAAACAAAAATCCTCTTGTCTTTATTTTCACCTATTCGCCCTTGATTGTTGAAGCGGAGGTATTTTTCATTGATTGCACATTTCGCTTCGGCATGATGCCGAAACTCATCAAAAGTAATTTTTGGCGTTATTATACCCAATTTTTCAAAATACACTAAATCTTTTGAAATAGCCAAAGCACCTAGCGCATTCACACCGTCGTAGGCAGTGTAAGTCAAGAAATAAATGTCGTCAATTTTCACGATCCTGGGATCTTCTACTCCGTGCGATTCGCAATCAGACTGTGGGAAAAGAACAGGTATACTCGATCTTTCAACAACATTTAACGGACCATCCAATTTGCAATAGCCCACTGTAGAGTAATTGCCTTTAGCTACAGCACGGTAAAACAAATGGATTGATGTACCATCGTTTATCACTGCCGGATTTAAAACGCCTTCACTCTCGAAACCCAGTGAGGTTCTTTGTAAAATGATTCCTTCTTTTTTTACTATTACCATTTATAGTTTGTAGTTGATGGTTAATGGTTTCGTCACTTATCACTTATCTTCTAATAATAATTGGCTGCTTCAGTTATAGTTATTCGGCTTTAACCTAAATTTGCTTTGTTGGTAAAATCGCTTTGCCATTAGTATACTACATGGTTTGCGCCAATAAACTTCCTGATCGGCTTAATATAATCAATACAAGTCCTGAAATTATTTTAATCATCTTTTTTGTATTAATAAAATAAAATTGAATTAACGGAACAAAGTTGAAGGCTTTGGCTCATTAAACTGTTACAAAATTTTGGGAAAAAGTTACATAATTAGCAGTGAGCTAAATGGTATTATTCTCAGAAATTAAAAAGTAAGGAGTGAAATTGTTCATACTCATTTCTTTTGGCTGCAAATAGTATAAATTTTGGTTGCAATTAAGTTTTCAAATTTGGTCTTGAAAAAAAATTCCCACTGTTTCATTCTTTCATTCCCTAATTCTTTCATTCCTTAATTCTGCAAAGCGGCTATTCCCAATTGATATTATTCACTTGGTTTACAATCCAGTCTTTACGTTTAATCATATAATCGGATGGCTCGCTGGGGTTGAAACGCGATGGATTAGGAAGGCTGGCTGCAATGAGCGCTGATTCGTTTAAACTGAGTTTGCTGGCGGGTTTTTTAAAATAATTTTGTGAAGCAGCTTCCGCGCCATAAATACCATCACCCATTTCAGCGACGTTTAAATAAACTTCCAGAATCCTGTCTTTACTCCACAATAATTCTATTAGGAAAGTGCAATACGCCTCCAACCCCTTGCGCAGAAAATCGCGGCGTTGCCACAAAAAAACATTTTTAGCCACTTGCTGCGATATGGTGCTCGCTCCTTTTTTTCGGGTGGTGTGCGTTTTATTAAATTCAATAGCCTTTTCAATAGCTTTTAAATCGAAACCAAAATGGTCGTCAAAAGCTTGATCTTCGGCTGCAATGACCGATTTTTGTAAGTTTTCTGAAATTTGGATCAGTGGTTTCCATGTTTTTTTTATTTTTGTACCCACTATCGCGTGTCCAATAATTGTAGGCGTAGTGTAAACTGGTAACCAAATGAGAAGAATGGTATAGACCAAATGCGCCAACCACATCCTAAAAGCAAATTTCAAAAAAACGCGACCAAATGTTTTAAGCCAATACATTTATTTAGTTGATGGTTGATAGTTGTTAGTTGATAGTTTTTGGGTAAGAAAACAATCATAATTCTTAATACGAGTTATTGGGATTCAAAGATATTATTAAAAATTAATTTTATTTCGCGTAAAAGCAAAAAATCTCGCAAAGGCGCAAAGGTGCAGTTTGATATTTGCGTCTTTGCGACTTTGCGAGATTTTTTGTGACCTGGATTGGATTCGAACCAATGACCTACTGCTTAGAAGGCAGTTGCTCTATCCAGCTGAGCTACCAAGTCAAAATTTTTGCAAAAGTAAGACTTTTTTTCTTTTTTAGGAAGAAATTGAAAGCGAAATGCGTTTTGAAATCGTTATATTTCTATTTTTGCCAAAATTTTTAAAAATAAGATGTATGAAACTCACTCAATTAGGTGCTTTATTAGTTTTTGCTTCAGTTGTTTCTGTCTTTGCCGCTTGCAGCAAAAAATCGGAAGACCAACAAATGTTAGATTATATTGCTAAAAAAGGCTGGACAGCTTCCGGAACTTCGGAAGGTTTATATTATGTTCAA
>JAYWBA010000213.1:0-27702 GCA_043781915.1 Saprospiraceae bacterium | reverse complement strand
TATCTTCTTCCAGATTCAGTGCAATGGCTTGTGTGCCATTTTCAAATTCTACCAATTCACCTGCTTGAACATTGTTCAAACCGTACACGCGAGCGATACCATCACCCACTTGCAAAACGGTTCCGACTTGTTCTAATTCTGCGGCTGTAGAAAATCCGCTGAGTTGTGCTTTTAAAATTGCCGATATTTCTTCGGGTTTGATATCCACCATCTTTTTAAAGATTTTTATTGAACGTTTTAATTATTATTTTCGATGGGCTTTACCCATCGCTAAATTATGTCGCGCTTTCAGCGCTTTTTAGTTTCAAATTATAATGCGTGAATCATGGTAATCCTAAAAATCAGATAAATCATGGTTCAGACAATTAAGCAAACGATTTCTTCAATTCGTTTAAACTGTGCGCTACCGACGCATCAAGTAATGTATCGCCCATTTCAATCACGTAACCACCAATGAGTGATGGGTTTACCGATGTTTGAAAATCAATCTCTTTAACATTTTTGACAGTCGCTAAAATTTTAGCACGCAATGACGCTAAGACATCTTCTGTTAAAGCTGTAGCAGACGTAATTTTAACCGAAAGAATACCTTTCAAATTTTTATACTCGTCCAAAAAAGCGGTTGCAATGTCGGGCAAAGCGCTTTCGCGACCTTTAGTAGCAATCAATTTAAAAAAAGACAGCGTCAAAACATCGCAGTTAGAACCAAACAACGCGTTGATGATGGCTAATTTTTTATCCGTATGAATAATCGGACTGTTGAGCATCAGAACAAAATCGCGGTTTTTAGTCACGCCTTGCAGTGTCTTCATATCTTCAACAATACGATCCAATTTATTTTGCTCCGTAGCTAAATCCATAATTGATTTAGCATATCGTTGCGCTACGCGGATGTCTGACATATTTTTAAATAGTTGACAGTTGGCAGTTGACAGTTGACAGTTCGCGACATTTCTGTCAACTGTCAACTGTCAACTGTCAACTAATTTAAGTGCGTTTCGTTTAACAAATTGCTCACCAAAGCTTGTTGCTCAGGTGTGTTGGCTAATTCTTTGCGCAGTATTTTTTCAGCAATAGAAATGGCAAACTGACCTGTTTGATTTTTAACATCGGCAAGGGCTTTCGATTTCATCATTTCAATTTCTTGCTTAGCACTTGTCATTATGCGTGTAGCATCTTCTTTTGCCGAATTTTTAATGTCGTTCGCTAATTTAGTGGCTTCGTCTTTCGCGTCTTTCAACATTTTCATGCGTTCGTCGCGTGCTTGGGCTAAAATAGTTTCGTTTTCAGCTTTTAATTTCGACATTTCCTCCCGCGCATTATCAGCCGATGCCAAAGCATTGGTGATACTGTCTTCGCGTTCTTTTAATGCAGCGGCAATGGGTTTGAAAGCAAACTTGCTCATCACATAAAAGAAAACTAAGAAAATAGCGAGTGTCCAGAAAAATAAACCAAACTCAGGCTTAATGGGTGTAAAATCGAGAAGAAATACCATGATATAATGATAATTGAATTTTTTAAATGAAGTCGGCGGCTCCACCAACCGTTTTGCACGCCGACTTTTTCGTTTTGTTTGGATTTTATTTGGGCGTATGCAATACACCCCTACGTTTTCCGAACAAAAATTACTTAATGATAGCCACAACAACTGCGAATAAAGCCACCGCTTCTACGAATGCTGCCATGATTAACATGTTAGCACGGATTTCGTTAACCGCTTCTGGCTGACGTGCAATACCTTCCATTGCGCGACCACCAATTAAACCGATACCGATACCAGCACCAACTGCTGCTAAACCTGCTCCAATAGCTGAATACATAAATATATATTTAGACGATAAAAAAATTTAGTTGACGGTTGACAGTTGTCAGTTGACAGTTTACGACATTTCTGTCAACTGCCAACTAACAACTAATGGTGGTGTTCTTCAGTGGCTGCACCGATATACGAAGCAGTCAATATGGTAAAAATATACGCCTGAATAAACGCCACAATTATTTCAATAACACTCAAAAACAAAGTGAACGGCACAGAAATTAACATACCTGCACCCGAACCAATCATACTTTCGCCGGCATTGCCAAAAACAAAAATCAAACTCACCAACGCTAAAATAATGATGTGACCCGCCGTGATGTTGGCGAATAGACGTATCATTAAAGATATAGGCTTTGTAAATACACCAATCAATTCAATCGGTGCTAAAAATATTTTCATGACAACAGGAACACCTGGCATCCAGACGATGTGTTTCCAGTAATCAGCTTTACCATTTATATTAGTAACCACAAAAGCGATAAGCGCTAATGCTGCAGTTGTTGCAATATTACCCGTCACGTTGCCGCCAAAAGGCGCAAACGGAATGAGACCAAACAAGTTGATGATGAGAATAAAGAAGAATAAACTGAGAAGGAGCGGCAAGAATTTTTCGTATTTATTGCCAATCATCGGTTTGGCTACATCGTCGCGAATAAATAAAATAATCGGCTCGAACAAACTTTGAATACCTTTTGGTGCTTTCCCTTTATTGGTTGCATAACTTTTTGCCGCAGAACCCAATAAAAATAACAAAGTCAAAAACGCCATCAACATAGTGAAAACGTTTTTAGAGATGGAGAAATCGTAAAAAGATGTTTGTTTGTATAAAAGGCTCGCTTTTTCCAATTCATATTTTTTGCCGTTGTATTGAACAAAACCCACTTCTTCATCGCCCACCATTTTGTGCGAAACAAAATGATCTCCGTGTTCTGCTTGTAAATCAATTAAACCCATTGGAAAACTCTGGTCAATTACTCTGCGAACCACGCCATGATCGCTCACATAACGGTCGTAAGCTTTTTCGCCGTGTTCAAAAACCGATGACATGAAATATTTTAAACCATCTTGCTTAGAATACATGAAACAAGGCAATGGAATGCTGTAATGTCCGAAAAAGTGAAACTCATTCGCATTACTTATGTGGTGCATGATTTCTTCAGTTGGGCTATATTTACCTGTCCCTTCGGCTTCATGCGCTGTCTCGCTGTGCTCTTGAGCATAAGAGACACCCGAAGTGGCACAAAAAACACAAAAAACAATCCCAAAAATCTTTATAAAATGGCGCATGGCTCTACTCTTTTTAAAAATCGGTGCAAAAATAAGTCGTTACAGTTTGATTTCTAAATATTTTGTTAAAATAATCGGTATTTTTGAACTTATTTATACTTTGTCTGGACAAAAGTTTTTCACAATGTTGCGATTTCTCTGCGACCTCTGCGATTCCTCTGCGCCTCAGCGTTGAAACTAATCTTAACGCAGAGGCGCAAAGGAATCGCAGAGGTCGCAGAGAAAATAATAATCAAATAAGTAATTCCGAAAAATCTATCCGAACAAATCAAATAATTGGGAAATAATGCGATAGATGTGTAAATTCGTTTTGATTTATTATAAATTATTTTTTTAGTATAAAAGCACTTTCACAAATCGAAATATCTATACGCCATGTTTCAAACAATAAAAAGCTTTACAATTTTTAGTGCGGTGTATCTACTCATCGTCTTGTTTGGGCAAGAAGAAATAGCATGGTATTTAAAACCGTTTTTGCTGTTGCTTTTGTTGATAACGGTCTTTACAACTCAAAAATTCCAAAGCAAAAATACGCTTTTACTAGCCCTCGCGTTTTCGTGGCTCGGCGACATACTTTTGATGTTTGTGAGTAAAAACGGTTCATTTTTTATTTTTGGCTTGATTGCTTTTTTGCTTTCACACTTAACTTATATCGTATTGTTCACACAGCAACCAAAAAGCTCTGAGCAATTAGCTTTGAGCCTTGAGCCGATAAACAAGGGTAGCTCAATGCTCATGGCTCAAAGCTCAAAGCTCTTGCGTTTCGGAGCAGGATTTATAATTTTGTATCTCTGCATCATGCTCAAAGTTTTGTTGCCACATCTCGGTGCTACTCGATTACCCGTTACTGTTTATGCGCTCGTCATTTCAACCATGTTATTTTTTGCTTTTAAAGGGAGTCTGAATTGGAAAAAGCCAGCAGGGAATTACGTTTTGCTCGGCGCACTGTTTTTTGTCATGTCAGATTCTATTTTGGCTTTTAATAAATTTTACTCTCCTATTCCGTACAACTCTTTTTTAATAATGAGCACGTACTGCATTGCACAAGGTTTAATTGTAACCGGTATTTTAAAATTAAATGGAACTGCCCCAAACTAGTAATCACAAAAAAATAAAACGCTACCAGAGTTTGGTAGCGTTCATTTCAAGTAAGGGTATAAATAATTTCGATTATCTAATATTACGGTATAATTGCTGCCATACTAATATTGGCAGTTATTGTTGCATTTGCAGTAACACTCAAAGCTGAAAGATTTAAACTTCCTAAAACGCTGGCTTGAAATTCACCTTGAATATCTTGTTTGCCATCATTGTTTTTATCTTTGTACGATACAATATGCAACTCATAATCACCCGATTCTAAAAAATCTAATTCATAAGTGCCATTAGAAACAACACAACTTGTTACAGCATTTTTAAATTCCACATTCGAACTACCTTGCCCCTGCATTTCTGTCGATTTGTTGTATGTACCTTTCTTGTAGGCATATACTACTATTTTATCGCTTGAGGTAGTAGTGCTTTGTGTGGTTGTACCTTTTATCACACCCGTCTCCGATTTTTGTACCACTCGAATTCCGCCTGTCAATTCACCATTGCTAACGAATTTATAACCGCTCGCACCATCATATGCAATTGTTTTGCGAAGGTCAAAATCCATAACAGTTGTAGAACTTTGGTTGGCTGTTGACTTAACTTGTCCTGTAAGCGTCACTTCTGTTGTTGAAGCTGCTGAAGCGATAGCTTTTTTCTCACCCGATTTTGTCAACATGTAACAACCTGGCGCTGTTCCATTCTGATCGTACGCATTATCAAGCACAAGCGTGATATTACTGTAAGTTCCTGCTTCGAGATTTGTATTTCCTAATGATTTCGTTTGCCCTTTTTGATATGCAGAAATATCGAAAGTTGCTTTTCCACTGAAATTGTCAATAGTTTTGCCATCAACCTTAATAGCGGTAACTGTTACGAAACAGCCTTGAACGTTTGCGTCATCAATAGGCGCATCAGTCATTTCAAAATTTACAGTACCTGCTGTTGGAGAAGATGAATTATTCTTACTGCACGCTGCAATTGTGAAGACTACGATAGAAAAAACAATCAATTGAACGACTTTTAATTTGTAGTACATTTTTTAAAGGTTTAAATGATGAATAAATAATTTGTTACTAAAAAATACGTCAATTTGTATGCTCTCAAAAGTCTAAGCCCGTTTTTATACAAATTCTTTCGGTAATTGTTAGGCACTTCAAGACGCAAAATGTTAGTAAAATTTATTCGATAATATGTTCTGAATTATTTTTTAAATTCGGAATTAGATTTTCCGATGTTACAAAACGTTAACTGGGTTTATAATAAAAATTTAGGGGTGTTATTTTTTTAACGTTGTGATAATAAAGCTTTAACGTAATTAAAAAAAATAAATTGCAATTTTCTAACTGTTATTTGTTTGTCAGCATCTACGAAATATTGGATGAGTTTGGATTTTGTTCGAAAATAAATTTTTTGAAAAGTTTGAAAATAAAATTTTCTACTTTGATAAAGTCTCTGATGAAAATCATCAAGTTGCAGATGAAAATTTGGCAATTACAAACAATTTTGAAATTTTAAGAGAATTTCTATTTGAAACAGTTGTAAGTTTGAAAATATTAATCCAATTTTCTTACCTTTAACCTGTCTTAATTCAACATAAAAATCAACTGTATGATTAAACCACTACAAGTATTATTAAGCCTTTTATGCTTCACTCTTTTTTCAGCGTCTGCTCAAAAAGCTTCTTACGACGCCAAAACCATTGCTAATTATAAATCACAAGTCCTGCCATTGGTGGCTTCGAAAGAAAAAGCCATTCAAGAAATGGTGGATATGGTTTTTAGTTTTGGCGAATTGGGATTTCAAGAATTTGAAACGTCGAAATATATCACTGATATTCTTTCTAAAAATGGATTTTCTGTTGAAAAAGGCATTTCAAATATTCCGACAGCGTGGATGGCGAAATGGGGAAGTGGAAGTCCCGTTATTGCACTCGGCAGCGATTTAGATTGTATTCCAAAAGCATCGCAAAAACCAGGCGTGGCTTATAAAGACCCGATTGTTGAAGGTGCACCCGGACATGGCGAAGGACATAATTCGGGAGAATCGGTCGTTATTTTTGCAGCTTTGGCTGTAAAAGAGATTATGGAGAAAAACCACATTTCAGGTACACTCATTATTTGGCCCGGCGTAGCTGAAGAACTCGGCGCCAGTAAAGCTTGGTATGTACGCGATGGCTATTTCAAAAATGTCGATGCTTGTATTTTCACCCACGTGAGTAGTGATTTTGGGTGTGACTACGGTGATACGGGCGGCACAGGAAATGTATCGATAAAGTTTAATTTTGTTGGCGATGCAGCGCATGCGGCAGCTGCACCTTGGCGTGGCAAAAGTGCATTAGATGCCGTTGAACTGATGGATGTAGGCTGGAATTTTAAGCGCGAGCATTTAAAACCGACACAACGGTCACATTATGTCATTACAGACGGCGGAGACCAACCCAATGTAGTACCTTCGAAAGCCAGTGTATGGTATTATTTCAGAGAAAGAATTTATGAAGATATTAAAAGTGAATATGAAGCAGGAGTAAGAATTGCACAAGGTGCAGCTATGATGACTGACACAAAAATGACTTATGAACTCTTGGGCACATGTTGGCCCGGACATTTCAATAAAGTTATTGCTGAAACTATGTATAAAAACATACTGCAAGTCGGTATGCCAACTTGGTCAGAAGCCGATAATCAATTAGCACTCGCCACCCAAAAACTCATGGAAGCACCTAAAAAAGATGAGCGTGGTCGGGTTATTAACGGCTTAAATACTAAAATCGATTCACTCAGAGGTTCAGTTCCATTTTCGTGGGGCGGTGGTAGCGACGATATTGCCGATATTTCTTGGAATGTTCCAACTATAGTTCTGCGCTATCCTGCTAATATTGCAGGATTAAAAGGGCATCATTGGGGAAACGCCATTGCTATGGCTACACCTATTGCACACAAAGGTTGTTTGGCTGGTGCGAAAGCAACTGCACTCACGCTTATTGATATGTTGACAACACCTAAAATCATTGCTGACGCTAAAGATTATTTCACCAATGTTCAAACTAAAGATACGCATTATGTATCTTTTCTAACGGACAAAGACGTTGCACCTACTTATATCAACAAAGATAAAATGGAGCCATATCGCGCTGAAATGAAAAAGTTTTACTACGATCCGACTAAATATAAAACGTATCTTGAACAATTGGGTATAACTTACCCGACTTTAGAGAAAAAGTAATTAGGTATCAGGAATTAGGTTTCAGACAATATGCAAGACTGATTCCTGATACCTGACTCCTGATACCTGTTAGCTATTCATTCTTAACTTAAAATATCATTAATAATGCGAAAATTTCTATTCCTCTTTTTGTGCGTTTTTGGTCTTCTTCAAATTTTCATTACAGAATCGACTTCGGCACAAACACCCACTTACGATGCGAAAACTGTTGAAAATTTTAAAAAACAAGTCCTGCCATTGGTAGCCGCTAAAGAAAAATCGATTCAAGAAATGGTCGATATGGTTTTTAGTTTTGGTGAATTAGGTTTTCAGGAAATTGAAACGTCGAAATATATCACTGATATACTTTCTAAAAACGGATTTTCTGTTGAAAAAGGCATTTCGAATATTCCAACTTCATGGATGGCAAAGTGGGGAAGCGGAAGTCCTGTGATTGCATTGGGTAGCGATTTAGATTGTATTCCGAAAGCATCGCAGAAACCAGGCGTGGCATATAAAGACCCGATTGTTGAAGGCGCACCCGGACATGGCGAAGGACATAATTCAGGTCAGTCAGTAATTATTTTTGCAGCAATTGCTGTGAAAGAAATTATGGAGAAAAACCATATTCCGGGCACTATCGTTATTTGGCCCGGTGTGGCGGAAGAATTGGTGGCGAGTAAAGCGTGGTACATTCGCGATGGCTATTTCAAAAACGTTGATGCGTGCATTTTCACTCACGTCAGTGGTGATTTTGGTTGCAACTATGGCGACCCTGGTATGAATGGTTTGGTGTCGGTAAAATTTAGTTTTGAAGGCGATGCGGCACACGCTGCAGGTGCACCTTGGCGTGGAAAAAGTGCTTTAGATGCCGTTGAACTCATGGATGTGGGTTGGAATTTTAAGCGCGAACACTTAAAACCAACGCAACGTTCGCACTACGTTATTGTCGATGGTGGCGACCAACCTAATGTAGTGCCTTCGAAAGCGAGTGTTTGGTATTATTTCAGAGAGCGTATTTACGACGATATCAAAAGTATGTACGAATCGGCTATAAGAATTGCGAATGGTGCTGCTATGATGACCGATACCAAATATACGTATCAGGTTCTTGGCACAGCTTGGCCCGGACATTTTAATAAACCTATTGCTCAAGCCATGCACGCCAATATTATGCGTGTTGGTATGCCCATTTGGAGTGAAGCCGACCAAGCATTGGCGCATGCGACGCAAAAATTGATGGAAGCACCTAAAAAAGACCAACAAGGCAAAGAAATAAATGGCTTGCGCACTACAATTGATACGCTCAAAGGTTCTGTGCCGTATTCATGGGGTGGAGGTAGCGACGACATTGCCGATATTGCTTGGAACGTTCCGACAATTGTTTTGGGTTATCCCGCTAATATTCCGGGTTTGAAAGGACATCATTGGGGTGATGCGATTGCAATGGCTACTCCCATTGCACATAAAGGTAGTTTGGCAGGTGCAAAAGCTACGGCTTTAACGCTCATTGATATGTTCACAACACCTAAAATTATTGCCGACGCGAAAGATTACTTCAAAAACGTTCAGACAAAAGATACGCACTATATCCCGTTCATTACCGACAAAGACCCTGCGCCTATTTATTTGAATAAAGAAAAAATGGAGCCATATCGCGCTGAAATGAAGAAGTTTTACTACGATCCGTCGAAATATAAAACGTATTTAGAACAGCTGGGTATTACGTATCCGACGTTGGAGAAAAAATAAAAAATGGATAAACTAAAATTAACTGGTGGTGCTCGCATCGGAGGCGCAAATGCGACTTTCCCATTTGCGACGCTCAGCGTAAATAATGGCTTGTTGAAATTAAATGCAGGTATAATAGGCTCGCTGGTTTTTCAGGCGAAAGACATTGTTTCTTTTGAAGCTATTTCAAAATTTGGCAGCAGAGGATTGAAAATTAACCACAGAGTGCAGAGTTATAAAGACAATGTAATATTCTGGACATCCTTAGAAGGCAATGCTTTAATCCAACGAATTCACGCCACTGGGTTTATAGAAAACGATTTCAACAAGAAAGTTGAAAACGAAGAAGAAATTATTGAGAAGCAAAACTCAGGTGGTTTCCCAATTAAAAAATCTGTCGCTATCGGATTAGTTGTAATTTGGAATGCCTTATTTTTATGGAGTTTTTTCGATTTTCAAAAGGGCAATCCTTCTGGTTTTTTCAGAAATTTTGGTATAACTACAGCCCTATCCATGATGTTAGGGTTTTCAGTGTTGTGCCTCGTCTCAAAAAAATTTGCTGAGTTGGTTTTGAAAAAAGGTAGAACTGTGAAAGATGTTCAAAGCTCACTATACCTTTTAATTTTTGTGGCTGGAATGATGCTGTTAATGTATAGAGCAATACCGCCGCATTAAATATTTTTTCTTCAATTATTAGTACAGATTTACCAGAATATCTACATTTGGAGCAAAATAAGGAAATTCATGATTCAACGCGTTCAAACCCTTTTTTTATTAGGCACAATGGCACTTTTAGGTGTTTTGGAAACTAAAATATTGCCTTTTGCATCGCTCTTACACGGCGTAACTCCCAACGATGCACGCCACGCAGAATACAATGACGGTAATTACACCATTTCAGATAATTCGGGACTTATAATTTTAAGCGCAGCTATTATTTTAGTTTTAGCAGCAGCTATATTTTTATACAGCAACAGGAAACGCCAAATTACCATTGTAACCATAGCGAATGTCCTCATCGGCATTCTCACAGTTTTAACGGCTTATTTGCCTAAAGCGGCGGCTTCGCATTTACTCAACGAACCCAACGGCACTTTACCCGACATTCAAATGAACTATCTCGGTTATGCAGATTTAATTGCGGCATTGGCTTTAAGCAGCTTGGCGGTTTATTTTATCAGAAAAGATGAGAAATTAGTGCGCTCGGCGGATAGGCTGCGTTGAGGGGTCAGGCATCAGGTGTCAGGCATCAGCTTTTCTCTTGGATTGATCTTCGAGAAGGCTCAAAGCTCATAGCTCAAGACTCATAGCTATCGAAATAGTTCTTCTCGGCATCGGATAGTAGGCGACTACTTGGTAATCGGTGTTGAAAATGTTTTGAATACGCAGGCTTGCATCCCAACGAGAATGATTTATGCTAAATGAATGCGCAAAATGTGTATTTGTTACCACATATTTTTCTGCCCAAGTTGAATTATCGCGCGTGCTAAATCGCCGACTTGCAAAATTGGAGTTAAAAGTGAGTGAATTCGCTTTGTATTGAAATCGCAATTGCGCAGTAGCAGTATGTTGAGGTACATACAGCACTTGATAACCTTCATCCGTTTCTGAATGCGTGAATGTGTATTGAATTTTACAGAAAATGTCGGTTTTCGAATTTACAACCCATTTTTTATCTGCTTGAAGTTCTAAACCTATCGCATTGACTGATGCGATATTATTCGGTCGCCAATTGCCATCAAGTTGTGGCAACCAAACTATCTGATTTTTTATAGCGTGTCCATATACAGTCGCTTTTAAATTGAAAGGTGTTAGCGTTTTTTGAAAATAATTTAAACCAGTTTCTATTGAGTAACCCTGTTCGGGCAAAAGATTTGGATTGCCGAGCAGTTGCCAATACAAATCGTTCAAAGCAGGTAAATTAAAACTTCGGGCTGTCGCGCCGCGCCACTGAACGAGATTTTTTTCTGAATTAAACACCGTTTTTTCAAATTGTATCGAAGCCGTAAATGGCGTTAAATGTGTATCAACTATTTCTTCGCGCGCATTTATTGACCAAGTTGTTTTGCGCATCACAAATCGTTGCGCCACAAAAAGTGCAAATCGTTTTCGCTCAGCAACATTAACCAAATTATTTGAAAATGAAGTATTGTAAGTATAATTTATTCCCCAACGCAAAGGCATATTCTTTATAAGCGCTGTATTATGTTCAAATTCAGCGATATAACTCACGCCGCGATTTTTAGAATCAGAAACGCTCAAACTATTATACTGTAAATCGTCATCGAGGTAAGCTACTCGTAAACTTATTGAGTGATTAAGACTCGTATCAGTTATTTTTCGGAAACACGCCACAACGCGAACACTCGCATCAGTCTGTCTTGCTGAATCGTTAGCCGCGAGCATAGTGGGCGCAATTTGCCGCGCGTTATTTTGTATCCACGTAGAGACGCAAAATTTTGCGTCTCTAGTCTGATAATTTACTGTACCGATTGTATACCCCCCCGAATACGCCGCATTCTGTATATTTTGAATGGGTGCACCAAATTCAGCAACGTTTCTAAATTCAAAATTATTAGCGGCATTTTGATAACCGTTATTGAGTTGCATGCTCCATTTTTCTTTTTTAAAAGAAAATCGGGTATTAAGTTTGGTTGTGTTCCAATTGCCGTATTGCGCACTAACATTCGCCTGAAAACCTTCCGCATTAAGCACTTCTGAACCTAAAACAATTACGCCGCCTATCGCACCACTTCCATACAAAGCACTTTCTCCGCCAAGTTGAACGCTCACAGAATTAAATGCGCTGCTATTATAGAGTGTAAAATCGGGTGTGCCGCTGAGAGAATTTTGAATATTAATACCGTTCCAGAGTATAGCTGTATGACTGCTACTACTGCCACGCAAAGAAACGGTGCTCAAACTACTGCCATAATTCCGCACCGCTGCCGATGATTGTTCTGTTAAAACGTTATCGAGCGTTTGAAATTGATATCGCTGTAGTGTTGCGGAATCTATAGTTAAACTATTATGACCGAGTGCAAATTTTGTTATCGGTGAAGACGATATATTGATAGTTTGTATAACAAGCGAGGAATCAATCAGATTTTGTGCCTTTGCTGAATAATCTTCAACAAAAAAAATAAGCACAGATATATATAAGCAATGCAGACATATATTGATACTTTTTTTTCGAAGAAAATTCATTCTGTTAATAGCAATTTTTTTTAAAATTATTCAGATAAAATAAATAAGAATCAATTTTTGTTTTTAAATTTGAATTTGAAAAGTTTCTTAGAAACACTTTTTGTATTTAATAACTGGATGTTACGCAAAAAAAATTAAAATTTATTTTGAAGATGCGCAGCGAAAACAGCATAATTTTAGTTATGTTTAACCGATTCAATTGAACTAAATAAACAGCACAATTTTAGTTATGTTTAACCAAATCAACTACAAAAATCTGTTTCTAAACAACTACACTTAAAATAATCTTACACAATTTTTTAAATTTAAGCAATGAGAAGAAGAAATTTTGTTGCAGCTACTACACTTGCAACATTCGCCTTGGCATGCAATCAGAAAAAAGAACCGACAACTTCTGTTAAAGAAGATCCAGAAAAAAACAAACCGCTTTTACCACCTTTGCACAGTTCAGAGGGCGAAGGTAAATGTTTTTGGGGACCAGGAGGCGATAAATATGAATTCCTTGTCACTGGAAAACAATCTGGCGGAACAACTTTTATTTTGCACGCCAATGTGCCTTCTGGTGGTGGTCCACCACCGCATATTCATAATAACGAAAGTGAATCGTATTATGTAGAGACAGGAGAACTGGTTTTTACCGTTGGCGATCAAACAATTAATGCCAAATCGGGTGATTTTATTCATATTCCCAAAGGAACAGTACACACGTTCACAAATAAAGGAAAAACCAAAGCAAAAATGCTCAGCATATTTGCACCTTCTGGCATGGAAGGTTGGTTTGAAGAAGTGCTTGTACCCGTTAAAGATAAAAATGAAAAAGCCGTTGTTTATAATCAGAAACAATTAGACTTTATGATTGAAGCTGGTCCGCGTCATGGTGTTACATGGAAACTTCCGCCGAAAGAGAAAATGTAGGGAAAGGTTAGTATGGACAGGCGCGACCTGTCCATACTAAATCACACAAATCTGCGGCGCATATAACGTATAAAATCGCGCGCAATTTTTTTCTTATCTTCTGAGGCATCCCAACTGTATCGGTCAGCAATATCGCTAACGAATGCACGGGCGGAATCGAAGCTGCTCATGGCGTTAATATCTTTCAGAACCTCGTCGAAAGCGGCTTTGTTATTGCTGAACAAGTTATTTTGAAACAAAAGTTTATCGTTCAAACCCAATCCGCGCGTTAAATCGTTCACTGGTTGATTTGAAAGTCTATCAGATAGCTCTTTTGATGAGTTATCGTCAAAAAGCGCGCTGATGCTGGCATTAATTTTTGCAGTAGATGTTCTTACAACTTCAACGGGTCTCGGTTGTGGTTTAGGTTGCTCAACAACAGGCGTTGCAACATAAACAGGCGGTGGTGGTGGCGTTTCGATTTTAGGTTCTTCGCGTTTAAAGACGGGTTCAGGTTTAACTATTTCTCTTTCAATAGTTGCTACTGGTGTTCCAACCATTTTTTCGCGCGTGCCGTAAACGTCGGGCATATCGCTTTCGGCATCGTTGGTTTGGCGCACTACGTTTTCCTTAATTTTTGGTGCGACTGAAGTTTCGTTTTTGGGTACAGAAACAACCGAACCTTCTAAAAACACCTCGTACAATTGGCGAATATAATTGAGCATTAAATCGCGTTCTATGGTCGAGATGTTTTTTTCGTCGGTGCTCATGGCGTTGTACAACGAAATTATTTTTTCTAAAGCGAGTTTCGCAGGTTTTAAATTCATTAGAAACTGTGTTAAATATGGCTTGCCACCACAAGGGAGGTGGTAAGTTATTATGTTTTTCGCAAAAATAATACAAAATTTACCAAGATTTTCAGGATTTTAGGATTTTCCGAATTTTCAGGAATATTTTGTGCAACTTTTTACTTTTCCATGCTATAAAAAATGGTGTGGCTAAATAATGATTACGCCTTAGGCGTTTTCATTTTTCGCTCGGCTATCGCCCGTCAGTGACAATTAGATCTAAAGAATAGCAAAGTGCTACTCGAATTAGCGTTGTAAATTTACAAATTTGATCAACGTATTTCAGTCGTGCAAAACGCGTTAACTAACAACTAAATTGGAATTTAAATGATAAATAAAGTTATTAAAGATGCTGACACAGCTATTGCAGACATTCAAGACGGTAATGTTTTAATGCTCGGTGGATTTGGTTTGTGCGGCATTCCTGAAAATTGTATCAGCGCGTTGCTCAAATCGGGCGTAAAAAATTTGACCTGTATTTCGAACAATGCAGGTGTCGACGATTTTGGCATTGGCTTAATGCTCAAAACGCGGCAAGTGAAGAAAATGATTTCATCATACGTGGGTGAAAACCATGAATTTGAACGCCAGTTTTTAACAGGCGAATTAGAGGTCGAATTGATTCCTCAAGGAACACTTGCTGAACGCATTCGGGCAGGTGGCGCAGGTATCCCAGCTTTTTTTACGCCTGCGGGCGTTGGCACTGAAGTGGCAGAAGGTAAAGAAGTGCGCGAATTTAACGGCAAAAAATATTTGATGGAATCGGGCTTGCGCGCCGATTTTGCAATTGTTAAAGCATGGAAAGGCGATACAGCTGGTAATTTAATTTTCAAAGGAACAGCACGCAATTTTAATCCAATGATGGCAGCGGCAGGTAAAATTACGATTGCCGAAGTCGAAAAATTAGTTCCCGAAGGTAAACTCAATCCAAACGATATTCATGTCCCTGGTATTTATGTGCAGCGCATTTTTCAAGGAAAAAAATACCAAAAACGGATTGAACAGCGTACAATTAGTGTAGAGACGTTGCATGCAACGTCTGCAAAAACACAAGAGACGTTACATGCAACGTCTGCAAAAACACAAGAGACGTTGCATGCTCGTCTCTACCTCCAACGTTTGGTATTGGTAAAAACCACATAGCGCAGCGCATTGCTAAAGAGTTAAAAGATGGCTATTACGTTAATCTCGGCATTGGTATACCAACTTTGGTGGCGAATTATATTCCTAAAAACATCAACGTCGTTCTACAATCTGAAAATGGTTTATTGGGTATCGGACCTTTCCCAAGCGAAGAAAAAGTTGATCCAGATTTAATCAATGCCGGTAAACAAACAATAACGATGGTGCCGGGGTCATCCCTGTTTAGTTCGTCTGAAAGTTTTGGCATGATTCGCGGCGAGCACGTCGATTTAACCATTCTCGGCGCTATGGAAGTTTCCGAAAATGGCGATATTGCGAATTGGAAAATTCCAGGTAAAATGGTGAAAGGCATGGGTGGCGCAATGGATTTAGTCGCATCGGCTAAAAACATTATTGTGGCGATGCAACACGTCAGCAAAGACGGCAAATCGAAACTATTAAAAAAATGCGATTTACCCATCACTGGCATTCGCTGTGTTAAAAAAATTGTGACGGAATTAGCCGTTCTCGAAGTTCTACCCGAAGGTGGTTTTAAATTATTAGAAAGGGCTCCTGGAGTGAGTGTGGAAGATATTCAACGTGCTACGGAAGGCAAATTAATTATTGAAGGTGAGATTCCGGAGATGGTGTTTGAATAGGTGTCAGAAGTCAGGTGTCAGGAGCAAAAAACCTGACTCCTGATTTTTATTTAATTTTGCAAGTCACACCAAATCGAAATAGTCGCGAGTAGCTTGTATGACTAACTAAAGTTGAAGCAGGGTTTAGCGTTTCATAATTGATTAAACCGTGCGAATAACCTAAATAAACACCAGCTTTTTTATAATTGGCGTTTACTTGAATATGCGGTCTAAAATCTAAACGCGAATGGTTCGGCGCATAAATAAACTGATCGCCGAATTTATCCACAGGGTTTCCGATTTCATTTTCTCTCAAACAATAAACGATGTCAATACCTCCCGTGAAATCAAAAATAATATTTTTGGTGCTTTTGCGATAACCCAAAAATGGATTGAAATTTACATAGCCAACATTGTAATGGTTTTGATTGAATGGTAGCTGGAAATCTGGCATTGGAATTTGTACATAATCGTGAGACCCAATTTCAATATACTGACGTAAAACTTCAACTCCTAAGTCAGCACCAAAAATAAAATTGCTATTTGTTACGCGTTGAACATTGGTTGATAAACCAACGATTTGACCGCTCTTACCGAAAAACGTAGAACTTCCAGTACTATAATCTACGTTTTCTCGAAAAAAAAACACGCCAGAATTAAAAGCCACACGCCATTCGGTAGTTTGAGCGTTGAGAGACATTGAAAAAATGGAAGATAAAAGTGCAAGTAGTAAATTTTTCATTAGTCCGTGATTAAAGTTTGAAAATTACTTCAATAACGAGAACAGAGCAAAAACGATGCCTACCCCTTTAATTTTAACTTAAACCAAACCAACAGATTTTTTAAAACCTGTTAAGTTGGAAAGTTCGGTATTACTACTCGAGTACTGATGTTACGCAAAAAAAATTGCAAATTTAATTTTTGAAGTAGCGACATCCAACAAACAGCGCAATTACATTTAGTTTTTATTTTCTTGGTTAATTCTTAATTCCGAATTATCCTTTAAAGCAACGCCACTGTATTGCAAACGGAAAGATTCTCGAACCAAATACAAAATTTTTTCGGCTGCCGCTGCATAGCTCATTCCTTCCAATCGGATATTTGAGATACAATTTCTGCTTTCATCGGTTAAACCAATCGTAGGTTTATAAGTTAAATATACACCCAAACTATCGGGTGAAGAAAGCCCGGGTCTCTCACCAATCAATACAATAGAATAGCGCGCATTTAAATAATATCCGATAGAATCGCCAATAGCCACCCGTGCTTGATGCACAATGGTTAACGGTGCTATCGAAAAGTTTGAATGGCAAAGCAACGGCACCAACAATTGAATCAAGGGAATGGCATGCTTATTTATGGCTGTTGCCGATAAACCATCAGCTAAAATAATCGCCACATCGCACGGTGGCGCATTTAAAGATTGTAGTAATTTTATTGAATCTTCATTTAAAAGTCTACCGGCATCCGGCCGTTTTAAATATTGGTTTCTATCATTAGCTTGACTATTTAAAACAAGCGTTGGTATGTTAAAAGCCGCCAAATCGTTGCGTAATTCGGGTTCATTTAGAAAAGAATATACTGAGTCGCGAGCGTGTGCGTGGGCTAATTTGAATTCTAAAACTTCTTTTAAAGGCATCGCTGAGCCCGTTCTACCCAGCGCTATGCGTGCCGATGTAAACGCTTTTAACGATTGCCAAGCATCATTTTCAACTAATTTTTTATTCGGAAGATTTTCTAATTCGTTCATATCAAATTCAATAGCGCGTGCGATGAATGAATCGACAACCTATTCCCTTCGGTATCCATAATATTTTGCCGTTCCAACCATTGTTCAAACTCAGGCGAAAGTTTTTTATTCAGCACTTTTCTGATATACAAAGCATCATGAAAAGAAGTGGATTGATAATTCAACATAATATCGTCAGCGCCCGGCACACCCATAATGAAATTGCAACCTGCTACGCCAAGCAAAGTGAGTAAATTATCCATATCGTCTTGATCTGCTTCTGCATGGTTGGTATAACAAATATCCATTCCCATTGGTAAACCCAAAAGTTTCCCACAAAAATGGTCTTCCAGAGCAGCCCGAATGATTTGTTTGCCATCGTACAAGTATTCCGGACCAATAAATCCAACGACAGAATTCACCAAAAGCGGATTGTATTTGCGCGCTACGGCATAAGCGCGTGCTTCACACGTTTGTTGATCGACACCATGATGTGCATTCGCCGAAAGCGACGAGCCTTGACCTGTTTCAAAATACATCACATTGGTGCCAAGTATTCCTCGTTTTAAACTCAGCGCAGCGTCGTAAGCTTCATCGAGTAGCGCCAAAGAAACACCAAAACTACTATTGGTGTTTTCAGTGCCACCAATGGATTGAAAGACCAAATCAACGGGTGCATTTTTATTGATAAGTTCAATGGTTGTTGTAACGTGTGCTAAAATGCAACTTTGCGTCGGAATATTGAATTTTGAGATCAAACCATCTAACAAATGCAAAAGTTTTAACACCGTTGCCGGACTATCGGTGGCTGGATTAATGCCAATAACAGCATCGCCGATGCCATATATAAGCCCGTCTATAATGCTCGCTGCAATGCCTTTTGCATCATCAGTTGGATGATTGGGTTGTAAACGCGTCGAAATCCGCCCTTTCAAACCCAAAGTATTTCTAAACTGTGTGATGACTTCGCATTTTTGCGCTACAAAAATTAAATCTTGATTACGCATCAGTTTAGAAACAGCAGCAACCATTTCAGGCGTGAAAGCATAAGTGAGTTTTTGGAGTGCCAATGTATCAGCTTCGTCGGTCAGTAGCCAATTTCTTAAATCACCCAGAGTAAAATGTGATATAGGTTTAAAGGCATTTGCGTCGAACGAATCTAAAATTAATCTTGTTACTGCATCGGTTTCGTAAGGAATGACGGCTTCAGTCATAAAAGTTTTCAATGGTACATCGGCTAACGCGATTTGTGCAGCAATACGCTCTTCGTAACTATTCGCTGTTAAGCCTGCTAAATCATCACCTGTTCTGAAAGGCGTTGCTTTAGCAAGCAGCGTTTTTAAATCAGCGAAAATATATTTTCGATTCTTTACAGTATAATGATAAGGCATTCGTCAGCGGGTTGTTTCTAAAATAACTTTATGTTTACCCAAAATTACGAATATAAGGCTTAAAATTGCAATAAAACCAAAAAAGAAAACAGCCAATTCCCAATTATAGTAAATAATAGCCAACAAACAGACGGTAGCAATCACCAAAGAAATAAAAGGTGAGTACGGATACAAAGGTGCACGGAAAGGTCGATTAAGCAAAGGTTCTTTTTTGCGAAGGATGAACAAACTCAACAAGCTCATGATGTACATTATAATAGCGCCTAACGCTGAAAGTGTAATCAGTTTATCGGTTTTACCAGATAAAATGAACCCTACACCCAATAAAAATCCTACAATTAACGCCCAATGCGGTGTCTGAAATTTTGGATGTAGGCTCGATAAAAAAGTAGGTAAATAATTTTCTCTAGCGAGTGAAAATGTTAAACGCGAATAACTCAAGATATTACTGTGAAACGACGCAATTAAACCAAACAAACCAATACTCGCAAAAATTTTGGTGATGCTGCTGTCTTTTCCGATGATGATGCCAATTGCTTCCGGCAATGGATAATCCAGCCCCGATAAATTTTTCCAATCTGTGATACCACCAGTGAGTGTCATTACTCCCAAAGCCAATAAAACCAAAGTTGAAATACCGAGCAAATAGCCTATTGGTATAGTCCGATTGGGCTCTTTCACTTCTTCGGCAACCATCGCCACGCCTTCAATACCTGAATATAACCAAATGGCGAATGGCAGCGCTGCAAACACACCACTCCAACCAAACGGCATACTGTTGTGGGTAAAATTTTGCATTTTAAAATGTGGCGCAATAATGCCCATAAAAACCAAAAGTTCGGCAATGGCTAATGTTGTTACTATTAAAGTGAACGTAGCCGATTCTTTAATGCCGAGCATATTAATGACCGTGAAAACAAGATAAAATCCAATGGCAATAAAAGTTACATCCATGTTCGGATTTAAAAAATGGATATAACTGCCCAGTGCATTCCCTATGGCGGGCGTAGCAAATAAAAATTCTATGAGCGTTGCATAACCCGCAATTAAACCACCAATAGAACCCATTGCTTTGTACGAATACGTGAACGCTGCACCAGCATTCGGAATAGAAGTTGTGAGTTCGGTATAACTAAAAACGAAGGTGATGTAAAAAATAGTTACTACTACCGACGCTATCAACATACCAACTGTTCCAGCTACGCCCCAACCGTAATTCCAGCCAAAATATTCGCCAGAGATAACAAGACCCACCGCAATAGCCCATAAATGAACTGCCGAAAGGGCTTTTTTTAGTGTAGGGGAGGAGTTGGTCATTGAGTAAAATTTTGGGTAAAGGCAATCAAAAATCAGGGGTCAGGTATCAGGGGTCAGGTATCAGCCTGCGAGAAAACCTGATACCTGACCCCCTGATACCTGATACCTGACACCTGATACCTGATACCTCATTCAATTCAACACATCAAACTTAGTGTAAGCTCTTAGTGCTTCAGGAATTTTAATACCTTCAGGCGTTTGATGATTTTCGATAATAGCAGCCACTATACGCGCTAAAGCCAAAGCAGAGCCGTTGAGTGTATTTGTTAATTGAATTTTACCATCCGCATTTCTATACCTTGAGCGCAAGCGATTGGCTTGGTAGGTATCGAAATTAGAGACCGAACTCACTTCGAGCCAACGTTTTTGTGCCGCCGACCAGACTTCAAAATCGTAAGTATGTGCCGATGCGCTTCCCATATCGCCACCGCAGAGATTTAAAATGCGATACGGCAATTCGAGTTTTTCGAGCAGCATTTCAATGTGCGCAATCATTTCATGATGCGCTTTGTTCGAGTTTTCGGGCGTTGTAATTTGTACAATTTCAATTTTATCGAACTGGTGCACGCGATTCAAGCCGCGAACGTGCGCGCCATAACTACCTGCTTCGCGACGAAAACACGGCGTATAACCCGTAATTTTTATCGGCAATTCTTTTTCAGTTAAAATAACATCGCGATAAATATTCGTGAGCGGCACTTCAGCTGTGGGAATCAAATATAAATCGTCTTTCTCAGCATAATACATCTGACCTTCTTTATCGGGTAACTGACCCGTGCCGAGTGCTGAATCTTCATTGACTAATAATGGCGGAACAATTTCTTCGTAACCTGCCGCACCCGCTTCATCTAAAAAGAATTGAATCAGCGCGCGCACCAACCGCGCACCTTTGCCTCTGAAAACAGGAAAACCTGCACCCGTAATTTTTACACCGAGTTCTAAATCGAAAATATTATATTTCTGCGCTAATTCCCAATGTGGTTGCGCATTGTCGCCGAGTTCGGGCAATGGCTTTCCCCAATCTTTATATACTTCATTGTCGTCAGCCGTTTTACCAAACGGAACACCTGCATTTGGCAAATTAGGTACATTGAGTAAAATTTCGCGCAACTTTTTTTCTGCTGCGGATTTTTCTTCTTCAAGTACTTTAGTTTTTTCTTTGAGAGCCGTTACTGCATGACGCGCCGATTCAGCTGCTTCTTTCTGACCTGATTTCATCAACTCGCCAATTTGTTTCGATTGGCGGTTGATGTCTGCGAGTAAGTTATCGCCTTCCGTTTGTTTGGCGCGGCGCAACTCATCGGTCTCCAAAACCAATTTTATCAGCGCATCAATATCGGTTTGCGCCCAATTGCGCTTCAATAAACCCGTAACAACGCGTTCTTTTTGGTCTCTAAAAAATTCTAAGAGTAACATAAAAGCTCTATTTTGTGCAAATGAACAGTTAATTGAACTGATTTTAAAAAAAAAGTTTCAATATTTTCAAGAAAACGCAAATATACTATTTGAAAAAAGAATTGTATGGTTAACTTTGTGGTGTAATCGAAAGCAGACCTATTCTTACCTTAGTCTTTGCAATTGTTTTTACAGTCAAACTGCTCCAGTAATTCCTATATTTTAAGTTTTATAAAATCGCTCAGTAGTTAACTTCCCGTTTCATCAAAAGGAAAAATTTACGATTTAATTCTTCAACGGGGTAACGTGTCAGTAACAATACTTTATACTTATTATTGTGTTCAAAATTTTAATTAATTCTATTTCAATCACTCTCTAATCATTTTAAAACGCAGTACACCCTAAGGAATAGGGAATAAGTAATAAGGAAAAAGTTCAAGGGAATAAAATTGTTCCTTATTACTTATTCCCTATTCCTTATAAAAAGTACGCTGTTTCATTTCCATTCCTACCTATGAATTATAGCCTTTCAAAGCTACAAGAAATGCTTGCTCCTGAACTAAAGGATATAGCTGATAAACTACATATTCCTGATTTTAAAAAGCTCACAAAGTCGGAGCTTATTTTTAAAATTATAGATGCTCAGGCTGTCACAAAAGCTGAAACACCCACTAACGAACCCGAAAAATTAGTGAACGATAATAGTCTGCGCGAAAAAATTCAAGTTATACAAAACAGTGGCGAACCAAACGAACAAATAATTCGCCGTCCGCGCAAACGCGTTAGCGAAGAAGTTAAAGTTAGCTCAACAGCACCCGCTAAACACGAAGAACGCCGCGTGTTTAATAAGCCACCTGCTCGTAATCCGTTCAAAGATTCGATTCGTGAAGTGGCAGACAATAGTTTTACTTACGATGTTAAATCGAATAACTTTGATGATGATGATAACGGTAACGATAACGATAACGACGATTTTGTAATGCCTGAACAACAACCCATTGTAGAAACGCCGAAAGTTGAAGAAGACGAAGTTATTAATGAAGCATTAATGATTTCAAATTCTGCTCCAGAAGATGACGATAATTACATCAACCCCGCTTTAATGGAGTTTGATGATTACGATAGAAAATCGAAGAATAAAAAGAGTTCGAGTAAATCGTTTGATAGACTAGATAGAAACGACAAACCAGATAGAAACGATAGACCCGATAGAATGGACCGCGAGATAAGTTCACCAAATCGCTATCCACAGCAGCAAAGTTTCACGTCTTCATCGCCCCAAACGCCACGTTTTAATGTCGACCTCGATGGTTTAATTGATGGCGAAGGTGTTTTAGAAATGATGCAAGATGGTTTCGGTTTTTTACGTTCTCCCGATTATAACTACTTAACATCTCCCGACGATATTTACGTATCGCCGTCTCAAATAAAACTTTTCGGATTAAAAACTGGTGATGCCGTTGTGGGTGCTATTCGCCCACCGAAAGATGGTGAGAAATATTTTGCACTCTTGAAGGTTTCTAAAATAAATGGTTTAGACCCGATTGATGTGCGCGATCGTATTCCGTTCGATTATTTAACGCCTTTATTTCCGACAGAAAAATTTAATTTAAGTATGTCGAATACAGGTCGCGATTTCTCGACGCGTATTATTGACTTATTCACTCCGATTGGTAAAGGTCAGCGTGGATTGATAGTAGCGCAGCCGAAAACGGGTAAAACATTTTTACTCAAAGATATTGCCAACGCGATTGCTAAAAACCATCCAGAGTGTTATCTCATCGTGCTTTTAATTGACGAGCGACCTGAAGAGGTAACCGATATGAAACGCTCCGTGCGTGCAGAAGTAGTAGCATCTACATTCGATGAACCTGCTGACAACCACGTGCGTGTAGCAAATATCGTTTTAGAAAAAGCGAAACGCATGGTAGAGTGTGGACATGATGTGGTTATTCTGCTCGATTCTATCACGCGTTTAGCACGTGCTTATAATACCGTTGCTCCTGCGTCAGGTAAAGTTCTATCTGGTGGTGTTGAAGCCAATGCGCTTCAAAAACCGAAAAAATTCTTTGGTGCTGCGCGTAAAATTGAAACGGGTGGCTCTCTTACAATTCTCGCAACTGCGCTCGTTGATACAGGTTCTAAAATGGATTTAGTTATCTTCGAAGAATTTAAAGGAACAGGTAATATGGAATTACAACTCGATAGATTCTTATCGAACAAACGTTTATTTCCAGCTATCAATCTCAATGGTTCATCAACGCGCCGCGACGATTTATTACAGGATAAAGATACTATTCAACGCCTCTTCTTGTTGCGCAATCACCTTGCCGATATGAAAGTGGAAGAAGCATTCGATTTCTTAATGAAGCACATGCAGCACACATCATCGAATGAAGAGTTTTTAGCCACGATGAATAGATAATTTTTTGGTAAAGCCCATAAATTAAGGAATGAAGATATTATTTTCATTCCTTTTTTTATAGGCTAAAAATGAATTGAGACGTCCTGTTGGCGTCTCCTGTTTGTCAATGGTGTTTATTTTAAACGCACGTCAGACGCCAACAAGGTCAAACCTATTCGGTTTTCACTACCGTTTACCATTCGCGTAAATTTGGAGACATCGGCACTTAAACACGCTTTTGATTTATTTCCCCAAAAAATAAATTATCTTTACACAAACTTAAAAATTACATTCCTCTTCTTCAAACTGAAAACTTATGAAAGGATTAGTCAAATTTTTTTTGCTTTTGATGTGTTTCAATGTGTTGCAGCAAGGCTCAAGCCAAAATATTTTTCCTCCTGCATTCCAACTTATAACAGACACAATTAGCACTGTAACACTGCCCGCTTTAAATTGGCAATATCTTGAAGACAGGACTGCAATTTGGACTATTGATTCCGTTCTTCAACCCTCTTTTGTCAATAAATTTCAGAATTTTACACCTCCTAAAAGAAGTTCAGACACTCTATTATATAATTATTGGGTGCGATTTCGATTAAAAAACACTCTGAATAGAGAAGCTCATATTGGACTAAGATTTTTATGGGGAGACCAATCTGATGTATATCTCTTCGATTCAACTGGAAAACAACAGCATTTAGTGAGTGGTTTATTAGTTCCATGGAGTAAGAAAGATGGTCATTCTTTCAAAAATATTTTTGAACCTGTTTTTTTCTCAATCTCGATTTTGCCAGGCGATGAATCGGTAGTTTACATGAAAAGAAACCTATCACGTGGGTTGGGAACTCCTCCTTCGAAAATTTCTCTCCGTCTTTATTCTGAAAAAAAAATGTATGAAGAAATAAATAGAATTGAAGAAGCGCACTATTTGCTGACAATAAAAAATGCAGCTTTTTTTGGTGTTTTGCTTTGGGTAGCAATATTTAATTTTTTCTTCTTTTCAATCGTAAAAGAACGTGTTTACTTATATTTTGCCTTGTATGTATTTTTGCTTGGTTTTGCAAGATTTGCCGAGCCTATGTATCACCTTGTTTTCAGGGAATTACCATCAACTTCTATTTTCATTGTGCGGTTATGTTGGCTTTTTACGGCTTTTGTTTTAACCTACTTTTTCCGCAATCTCTTAAAAACATACTTGTATTTCCCGCTTTGGGATAAATTGCTAATAATTATTAATGGAGCATTATTTATTGTTTGTGCAGAAAACTTTTTTTTAATTATTAAAACATCATCACCTACGTGGTTATCTGTTTTGAATGATATACAGCACATCCTTTCAATAATTCTTTACTTGTTATTATTAATGACTTTATTATTAGTTATTCGAAAACCTGAAAAATCAAGCAGGAGTATGATGTTTGCCCTGTTACCTCCGTTCGGAACTTGGGTAATATGTTGGGCAATAACGAGAATTTTTCCAATTTTGGAAAGACGATTTGGAATACATTCTCCGCCTTTTTATAATTGGCTATCTTCAATTTGGTGGAATATTGAAATAATCTGTTTAATCTGTATAGTTTTCTATTTCAGTTGGGTTCTGATAGAAAGATTCAATGAATTGCGAAAACAAGTAGTTCAGAAAGAATTGGAAAAAGAAATTGAGCGAAGTCAATTAATAGCACAACAAAAAGAAAATCTTGAAATTCAAGTTACAGAGCGTACTTCAGAACTAAGCCATTCTCTGAAACTGCTCAAAGCTACGCAAAACCAACTCATACAATCCGAAAAACTCGCAAGTCTGGGTGAATTGACGGCTGGCATTGCACATGAAATTCAAAACCCACTCAATTTTGTAAATAATTTTTCAGAACTGAGTGTTGATTTAGCTAAAGACATTACTTCGGAAATACACCAACCTAATGTTGATACTGAATATGTGGAAGAATTGCTTACTGCTCTATCGAGCAACCAAGAAAAAATTAATCACCATGGAAAACGCGCGAGCAGTATTGTAAAAGGTATGCTCGAACATTCACGCCCAAATACAGGCGTTAGAGAATTAACCGACATCAACAAACTCTGCAACGAATATTCCCGATTGGCATATAATAGTTTAAGTGCGAAAGACAAAGATTTTAAATATACAATAGAAACCCATTTTGACGAATCGCTGCCCAATATTGAGGTTGTTCCTCAAGATATTGGTCGAGTTATTGTGAATTTGATTAATAATGCGTTTTATGCGGTGTCACAACGTAAAGACGCCTTGCAGGCGTCTCCATACCAACCCTCCGTCACTGTCACAACACAAAAAATTGACAATGCTATTGAAATTCGAATAAAAGACAACGGCACTGGAATGTCAGAAGCAGTTCGTGCCAAAGTTTTTCAACCTTTCTTCACTACCAAACCAACAGGACAAGGTACAGGTTTAGGACTTTCATTGGCTTATGATATTATTACAAAAGGACACAGCGGAACTTTAACAGTAGAAAGTACGGAAGGCATAGGTAGCGAGTTTGTTATTACTTTGCCAATTTGACCAAGATTTAACAAATTCTCGGATTTTCAAGATGAAGAACAAATCCAAAAAATCCTTTAATCTGTTAAATCTTGGTCAAATTTGAATTATTTTTGTACAAAATTTCGAACATCGTCAATGGAATTAAAAAACAAGGTTTTTATAGTAACGGGTGGCGCATCAGGCTTGGGCTTTGCCACCGCACAAATGATTGTAGAAAACAAAGGCTATGCACTTTTAGCAGATGTGAATGTTGAAGCAGGTGAAGCCGCGCAAAAACTTTTAGGTGAACACGCCCATTTTGTGCGAACAGATGTAACCGACGAAGTGAGCGTCCAAAACGCGATTGATACGGCAATATATACATTTGGTGGTTTGCATGGGGCTATCAATTGTGCTGGTATCGGACCTGCCGAGCGCGTTTTAGGAAGAAATGGCGTGCATTCGCTCAATAGTTTTTCGAAAGTTATTCAAATAAATCTCATTGGCACGTTCAACGTTATTCGATTGGTTTCGAATGCTATGCAGAACAATGCACCGAGCGAAAATGGCGATAGAGGAATTTTTATTAACACGGCATCAGTAGCGGCATTCGATGGACAAATCGGTCAGGCGGCGTATTCGGCATCGAAAGGCGGCATTGTTGCCATGACTTTACCTATTGCGCGTGAACTCGCTCGATTTGGTATTCGCGTTATGACTATTGCACCAGGTATTTTCGAAACACCGATGCTAATGAATATGAGTGAAGAAGTGCGCACTTCGCTTGGTCAGCAAGTGCCCTTTCCATCGCGATTGGGTAAACCAAATGAGTATGCAGCTTTGGCGAAACACATCATCGAAAATCAAATGCTGAATGGCGAGGTGATACGTTTGGATGGGGCGATTAGAATGGGTGCTAAATAAATTCGTTATTGACCCAACTATCGCAGCGAATTTGGGAATTCAGCGTATTATTGAACAATAAGTATATGTAAAAAATTAGTTTGAAATATAAAAATCAATTTTCTCCACAACTCTGCGACCTCTGCGACATCTGCGATTCCTCTGCGACTCTGCGTTAATGTATTAGGCATTGCTTAACACAGAGACGCAGAGGAATC
>JAYWBA010000212.1:0-10713 GCA_043781915.1 Saprospiraceae bacterium | reverse complement strand
AAGTATATTTTTCACGGTGTATATAGCATAGGTATTTAAAAGCTTCGAGGCTTTTGATAGATTTACATTATCTAATTGAGTGACTTAAATCACCAGAGCTGTTTTTTTAAGACTCTATATTTACATTTTAATCTCTTTCACTTACAAATTAATAAAGTATGAAAAGTAATATGGGAAGCACCGATAAAATAATTAGAATAATTGCCGCTATTATTATTCTGGGTTTATATTTTGAAAACCAAATTTCAGGAATAACTGCTATTGTACTCTTGGTCATTGCAGGTATATTTATCGCGACAAGTTTCATAAGTTTCTGCCCTTTGTATTACCCTTTCGGACTTTCAACGAGAAATAAAAAGGATTAAAAAACATAGGAGCTTATGAATTTTATATCAGTTAAGAGATAAGATCACACTCAGGGGTGTATTTCATGGTTCACTATTACAAATTAAAAGCTACGCCAGTTGCATGGTAGGCAGGTTGAATAATCTTTAAAAATTGTATGATGTTTGATGTATTAAAAAAATTATTTGGCATTGGTACTGCTGTTGACTATTCACAATTAGTGAAAGGTGGTGCTATTATTATTGATGTTCGCACCAAAGCAGAATTTCAAGGTGGGCATATTAAGGGTTCACTTAACATTCCACTCGATACCATTCCAAATCAGCTTTCAAAACTTAATAAAGAAAAAACGATTATTACTTGTTGTGCTTCTGGTATGCGAAGCGCACAAGCAAAATCGATTTTAAAAGCTAACGGTTACACAGAAGTTTATAATGGCGGTGGTTGGACTGGTTTACAAAATAAAATAAGTTAACATGAAACAAAGAGTTCTTTCAGGCTGGACTTTTCAACGCGGGCTTTATGCTGCAATGGGTATTTTAATAATTGTACAATCCTTAACAGAAAATCAATGGATAGGCGTACCGTTGGGAATTTATTTTGCTTCAATGGGCATTTTTGCTTTCGGCTGCGCAGCAGGTAACTGTTATGTTCCCCCTTCTCAACAAATAACAAACAAAAAATTAAATAATATCCCAAGCGATGTAAAATTTAAATAAATATAACAAAATAATTATGGAACCTCATTATTATACCGTTGATCTCAAATGGTTAGCAGATAGAAAAGGCGAATTATCTTCTCCTGAAATTAACGCAACTTTAGAAGTAGCAACACCACCTCAATTTTATAAAGGAATGGAAGGCATCTGGTCGCCCGAGCATTTGCTCACAGCAGCAGTGCAAAGTTGTTTTATGACAACTTTCTTAGGCATTTCAGAAAACTCCAAATTAGAATTTATTAGTTTCAGTTGTGGTGCAAAAGGAAAATTAGAACAAGTGGAAGGTAAGTTTTTGATGACTGAAATAATTCTTGAACCTGTGGTATTAATTACTAAAGAATCGGACAAAGAAAAAACTGAACGCGTACTTCAGAAATCGGAACATGCATGTTTAATTACCAATTCAATTAAAATTAAAGTAACTTTGGCGACTACAATAAAATATTAGAATTTATGAGTGCAAAGTTTTCTGAAATAATTAATAGCGATACACCTACTCTCGTCGATTTTTCAGCCGAGTGGTGCGGACCTTGTAAAATGATGCCACCGATTTTAAAAGAATTGAAATCAAATATTGGTGACCAAGCCAAAATTTTAAAAATAGATATTGATGACAATCGTGCAACGGCTGAACAATTTCAAATTCGCAGTGTACCAACGCTCATTCTTTTTAAAAAAGGCGAAGTGAAATGGCGTCAATCTGGCGTAGTTTTGGCAGCCGAGCTTGAAAAAGTAGTTCGAGAGAATTTGTGAACTCTAAAACAAACCAACACTTCCTCCAACCCAATCTTTATCTTTATTGTAGCGCACACCAATCATTTTACCTTTACTTACGCGCACTAAATTATTCACAAGTTTAGGTCGCGCTGCACCGTGCTCCCAAGTAAGGAGCATGCGCAACTCCACTTTAGCAGTACCACTCGGTGTTTCTAAAACTTCAGCATACGTTACTTTTTCTTGAAGAATATAATTTTCTGGGTCGAGTATCGCTTCAATATCGCTCGGAGTAACATCAATTTTCACGCCTTGACCTGAAAAAGAAAACAAAGGCTTCAAAACATAATTCTGTAATGACGACAGAATTGATGGCTCAACTTCATTCAAGAAAAAAGTTTTCGGCACAAATCTGTTTTTCAAAAACGGCATGGTGTATTTACTGATTCTGAAAAACCAATTCGGGTGACCGACCCAATGCACATCGTAAGGCTTTTTGAAATCGAATTGTAGTTTTAGATCTTCGCGCTTGGCTAACTCATCGAAAATGACGCGGTTGTAAATACGTTTTACGCGAATTTTTTTGCCTTCAGAATTATTATAAAAAAGCGTATCACCTTCGCTGAAAAGTTTTGTGATACACACAATCGGTGTTCCGATATAATGCTGAGTCGCTAAAAAGTCGATGTACGTGTTTTGCTTTTCGGGTTCAATTTCGAGCAAAATGGTTTCTTCTTCACTCGCACCCCCTATTATTAATTGATGTAAATGCTGCAAATAGCTTTCGGAAGTAAGTCCGTTGAACAAAGCTGTTAAATGCGTCGGAATATTAAACGCCGATTGATAAGCACGCACCAAATCAAGTTGAAAAAAATACAGTGATGGAAACCCTTGCAACTCAATAAGTTTCGGAACGAGTTCACCATTTTCTTCACACACACCAAAATCAATGACAAGAAAATCGGGATGTGCATTTTCGTTCGGCACATTAAATTCAGCGGGAATGGCGCCTGCGCTGCGTTCTTTGAAATCGGGTTGAACAATGACATCAATTATTTTTTCAAGCGCCTCGTTTACATAGTTTTTAAACTGCTCAGTAAAAAATACGGGCGATTCACAAATTCGAAATGTGGGCGCATAATTATACTTCACCCGAAAAAACCCCAGTAATTGCTGATATTTTTCATCGGTGAAAGCCCGATTGAATGCTTCGCGAAGAGATGTTATCATAAAATATAATTAATATAATAAGCTAAAGGTGGAGTTTGATTTTTTGCCTCTTGCTATTTGCTCTTTGCCTTTTGCTCTTTGCCTTTTGCTCTTTGCCTTTTGCTCTTTGCCTTTTGCTCTTTGCCTTTTGCTATTTAGATCCACGTTTGTTTGGCGCATAGCTTACAAAAAAGTGCAACCATATTACCCGCGAAACCCTGAAAAACCAAACCAACGACCCAAGCATAAAAATAGAAATAAGGGTGAATGCTGGCACAATTTCCATGTTTAATCCAAATTTAACAATAGCAAATAATGCAAACATTGAAAATGCAGAGATTATATAACTTATAAACATAGCACCAAAATAAAATCCGGGTTCTAAGCTGTATTTTTGACCGCAATGAGGACAAAAATCGTACATCGTAAAAAGTTTTTTGAAACTAAAAATGGGTTTCTCGAACATATTGCCTTCGCGACAGCGGGGGCATTTCATTAAAAAAATACTATAAAGCAACGATTTACCCATTTTAGTTGATAGTTGTTGGTTGATAGTTAATAGATTTGGCAACTGATTTGCTGAAAATTACTATCCTTTTAAATTCCAACTGTTATTAAATTGTCACAAAATTACACTAATTAACTGAAAAGGTAACCATATTATTAAACCCATATTGTATTTTGTGCGCTTTCAATAAAGGTTGTTAGCAGTTAGTTTTCAGAAAAATATACTAACAACTCACAACTGCCAACTACCAACTATAAGATGCAACAATTCAGCAAGCAACTTGACGAAAAATTTTCGAGATATATTAAAGGTGGAACGAGCTTCGTTGTGGGCTTAATGCCTTCGGATGCCGTAAAATTGTCAACGCCTTTTGTTTTTTTTATTCTGGAAGAAAAATTTGGCGAAGGTTTCTATAAATCTTTGAGCTTAATTGAAAAATTTAAAAGCCCCGTCCACAATCAAACAAACGGTGAATGGTTGAAACGCGCCAAAATGGTGGGTGTGAATGTGCGCACGGTTCAGAATTTTTGGAATATTATTAAATATGCGCTCACTTTACCCGACATACAAAACAGTGTGCATCTTTTACCGATTTGGGAACCAGGTGTAGTGGCAAGCTTATACGGCATGAGTAGTTGGCAAATCAATCCAGAATTTTTTTCTGAAGAATTATACCGCCAAGTACCGCACTTCGATACGCCCGAAAAACAACTCAAAGTGGTGATAAACATTTTACACCTGATGGGAAAAACGGTTGGAATGGATGTGATTCCGCACACAGATAGATTTTCGGAACAAGCCTTAGCCAATCCGAAATGTTTTGAATGGCTACAACGCGAAAATGTAACAATCACAAATCACTCAAATAATTTACACGAGCAAGTTGAGCAAGCTATTTTCGATTATTATAAAAAGTTTAAACCGTTCGATATTCCCGCCACGCGGCAACTTTTCTTTTCAAAATATTTGACTGAATCAGAGCGGTGCGCCATTATGTTTGGATCACCTAAAAACTATGACGAGCGATTAAAAAAACGCATCGCACTCATGGATTATTTGCGCACTTTTGGTTTTGAAACAGTGCCTGCTACAATGGGTCCGCCGTATAGAGGTATAAAAGTGATTGAAGGGGACGCGGGTTTAGTTATAGATGCCGATGGCAGAGAATGGCGAGAATATGAAATTACGAAACCAGAAAAATTCAGCCGCGTTTTTGGTCCATTAACGCGCTATAAACTTTACGAAAACAAAAACGATAATGCCGATTGGGAAATAGATTTCAATAAACCCATTGTAGATAACTGGCACTACGCAGCACAACATTACGCCGATATTCAATCTGAATTTGGTTTCGATTTTATGCGAGGCGATATGGCGCATGTGCAAATGCGCAATGGTAGAGACGTTGCATGCAACGTCTCTACTTATTACGATTTGCTGGGGTTTATTAAATTGTTCATTGCCCAACAAGCACCATATTTTGGTTCTTTTGCCGAATCGTTTTTAGCGCCTGATGGTGAAATGGCGTATGGCAACGAAGTGCAACATCTCGAACTCTCGCACGCTGATATCGTTTTAGGTGATTTGCAAAGTATGGTTGTAGGTGAAAAACGTTTTATGAGCGAGTGGGCGCGATATTTGGATATTGGCATCAAACACAGCGTTACCCCCGCTTTCACTATCATGACTGCCGATAAAGACGACCCACGATTTGATGAATTTTATCTCGAAAATAATGTTTTCAGAACATTTTTTGGATTGTTTTATACCGAATCACCTTCTTATATGGCTCTCGGTTTTGAACAACGCGACGTACACAAAAAACGCGCAGTCAATGAGCATTACACAAAACTTTATGTTTTTAAAATTGAAGAAGGTGACAAAGCCACAAAAGGGAATTACCAATGGGGACGTAATGAAGTTTTATTCAATGAAATCAATGCTATTCGCGAAGCTGCTGAAAATAATTCGGAATTTTTAAAAACGGCGCAAAGTACTTGGGTTTTTCCACCCGATGCAACGGGCGAGCGTAAATATATCGCTTGGGTAATATCTGCCCCAAATACTGAGCGCAAACTTTTTTGTTTTACGCATTTCGGCACTGAAGATAAAATTGAAAATATTAAAGTTTCATTGGCTGGAACACTCGGCGAGGTTGAATATTTTTCTTTGGATGAAGATATTGTTCTGAGTTTAGGTAAAACAGAGGACTCGGAGTTTATTATTCATGAATGTGGAGCACAAATTTGTTTTATTGTTGAGTTGGATTAAATTATTCCCTCTCTAATAATATCGTGCAAATGCACCATGCCGAGATATTTTCCTTCATGAACCACAATTACTTGCGATATTCGTGCTTTTTCCATAAAACGCAGGGCATCAACGGCTAAAGTATCGGGTGAAATAGTTTTTGGGTTTTTAGACATGAACGCTTCTGCTTGAATGCCTGAAATATTTTCGGTTGTTTGTAGCAAACGGCGTAAATCACCATCCGTAATAATTCCTACTAAATATTTATTTTCATCCAAAACAGCCGTAGCGCCTAATCGCGATTTAGAAATTTCGATAATCACTTTTTGCAGTGGTGTATCTAAATTAACTGAGGTTGCTTTGTGCTGTTTGTATAAATGCTCAACGCGCATATTCAATTGCTTACCGAGCGCACCTGCCGGATGCAACTGTGCAAAATGCTCGGATGTAAATCCGCGCAAACGCAATAACGCCATAGCCAAAATATCGCCCATCACCATTTGGGATGTAGTTGAAGCCGTTGGTGCTAAATTATTCGGGTCGGCTTCTTTTTCGATGGGTGTGTGCAGAATATAATTGGCGTGTTGCGCTAAATACGATTGTTTATTGCTCACAACTGCCACCAAAGTATTTCCCAAATTTTTTAAAAAGGGCACCAATAATTTTATCTCTGCCGATTCCCCTGATTTTGACAAGCAAAGAATAATATCGTTGGTTTGAACAATGCCCAAATCGCCGTGAAGTGCATCGGCAGCATGCATAAAAACAGAAGCAGTGCCTGTTGAATTAAAAGTAGCTACTATTTTTTGCGCCACCAATCCAGATTTACCAACACCCGTTACAATAATCCGCCCTGATGTTTTGTACAGTAGCTCAACAATGGAAATAAATGTATCATCCAAAACGGAGTACATTTTATTGAGTGTGTCGATTTCTATTTTTAACGTTTGATGAGCTACATCGAGAATTATATTTTTCATTACGGTATTTTAGTTTTTGTTTTATCGTAAACAAATTTAGACAGATTTCCACCAATCCATCCCCGTTTTTCAGAACTCATAAAAAGCGTTTTCTTATCAGTTGTTGAAAAGCATAAACCTTCGCGTTGCGCTAATTGATATAGTTTTAAATCGAACCGCTGTTGTCGCCCTTCCCAAAAGTTATTATTCTTAAAATCGCTAAACACCCAAATCGTTCGATACGCTAAAAGTGCCACTGTTTTACCATCCGGCGTTTGTGCAGCAGATGTAATAGCGCCTTTCCATTTCGAATTATAATCGGTTTTAAAACTGTGAACAAATTGCGCTGTATAACTGCCAGATTTATTCGGCACACTGTAAATACGCGTTGAACCAGTGTAAGGTTTAGTAAAAAAATCTTTCGTGAAAATATAAATCGAATCAGGTCGCACCAACATCGCTTCGGCATCAAAAAAACTGTGCGCTACATCATTTGGGAAAGTTTCACGATCGCCGTAAGTAAATTCAATTTTTTGGGCTTGTACAGACGTTGCATGCAACGTCTCGCCTTTATTTACAGACGTTGCATGCAACGTCTGTACCGATTCAAAATTCGGCACCACATAAATCGTCAATTTTGTGCGCGATTGGTCGTTATTGCCAAAATCACCGATATATAAATTTCCTGCATTGTCAATCACTGCATCTTCCCAGTCAATATTGGTTGCATTGTTAATTCGAACTGCCTGCAATAATTTGCCCGAATTATCGAAAGCATACATCGTCGGCTCGCCACCACTATCGTTATGCGACCAAAAATGATTGGGTTGATCATTAATTAATCCTGAGCTTTCGTTTAAAACTTTCGGCAACGAACAAACCTTTGCAATGCGTGGTGCATTGCAACTAAAACAAAAAACGAGAAGTAGAAAAGTGAAGTATTTGAATACCAAAGTGTGAAATGTTTTTTATTTAAACGAGTACAAAGCAGAAAATGTTGAAACCAATTGTACAGATGAAAAAATATTCTTGAAATAAATTTTTTTAGATCGAATTCATTCGCGCATAATTTAAAAAATTGAAAATGAAATTCATAAATTAAATTGTGACTGAAATTTACACAGTTCAACTCTTAATTGTGTAAATTTTAGTCACAATTTAATTTTAAAATTCGATTTTTAAAAATAATTTTTCTCGATTGTTTATTAGCTTTGTAGAAATTTAAAAATAAATACAATGCTCGATATTTACAACAAACAAGATTTATTAGAACGCCTTAATAATTTAAAAATTGATAGCAGACCCATTTTTGGAAAAATGTCTGCACAACACATGGTGGAACATTTGGCAATTACGTTTATGATTTCAAATGGAAAAGCGCCACAGAAACTGTATACGCCTTTAGAAAAAGTTGAACGCTATAAAGCTGCATTTTTTGCAGCCGATAAAGAATTTCCGATGGGCGTTAAAGCACCTGTGCTCAGTGATGAATTACTCCCACTTCGCTACCCCGATTTGCCAACAGCGATTCAAAAATTTTGGAAAGAATTTGATGCGTTCGAGGCGTATTATGCAGAAAACCCCGATGCAAAACCCATGCATCCTGTTATTGCTGAACTCGATAAACAAGAATGGATTCTATTTCACAATAAGCACGTGACGCACCATTTTAAACAGCATGGGTTGGTTTAATAAAAAAAGCCACGCAATTTGCGTGGCTTTTTTGCATAATCATTCAAACCAAAAAATTATTTGATGTAGAACATTTCGCGGTATTTTGGTAAAGGCCACAAGCTATCTTCCACCATATACTCAAGTCTATCCGTGTGAATGCGAATATCTTCCATTAAAGGTTTCACTTTCGCGCAATACGCTTCTGCTATTGCCTCAATAGAACCTTGGTCATTCGCATGGCGACGAACCTCCGTCATTTGACGAACACCAAGAGATAATGCATTAATAGCATAACCGCAAGATTTCAAGATTTCTAATTGCTCACTGTATGTATCAGGACTTAAATGTAAGTGCTTCAATTGTGCAACGTTATCAGCCAATTTTTTCTGATAAGTGATAGCCGCAGGAATTATTAAGTTAGCACACATTTCGCCTAAAGTACGGCTTTCGATTTGTACTTTAGTGACGTAGTTGTGATATTGAACTTCTTGATAAGCGTGCAACTCTTTATGTGTGAAAACACCCAATGATTCAAAAACATCAATATTCTTTTTCGCACTGAGTACTTTGAGCGCTTCTGGCGTAGTTGTGAAGTTGTTCAAACCGCGTTTTGCAGCTTCTTCTTTCCACTCTTGGCTATAACCGTTTCCTTCAAAACGAACCGCTTTCGATTCTTTAATGAACTTAATAATAATAGAAAGAATGGCTTCTTCTTTAACTTTGCCTGATGCAATTAAAGCGTCAACTTGTTTTTTGAATTCAATAAGGGTAGCAGCCATGATGCTATTCATAACTGTCATTGGTCCACCACAGTTTTGAGATGAACCTACGGCGCGAATTTCAAACTTGTTACCAGTGAATGCAAAAGGCGATGTACGGTTACGGTCGGTAGTATCTTTTTCCAATAAAGGAATTTTTTCCACTAAATCTAAGGCTGATTTAATACCTGAAGCATCAGAAACACCTTTAGTTTCTAAATCATCTAACAATTTAGTCATTGTTTCCCCTAAGAAAGCAGAAATGATAGCTGGTGGTGCTTCATTAGCGCCCAAACGGTGATCGTTATTAGCAGTTGCGATAGAAGAACGAATTAAATCGTCGTATTCAGAAACAGCTTTAACCGTGTTCACGAAGAAGGTTAAGAACATCAAGTTTTTGCCTGGCTCTTTACCTGGAGAGAGTAGGTTTTTGCCAGTGTTAGTTGCAATCGACCAGTTATTGTGCTTACCTGAACCGTTTACACCTGCGAAAGGTTTTTCGTGTAATAAGCATACCAATTTATGCCGTCCTGCTACACGCTCCATCAAATCCATCAACAAGTTGTTGTGGTCAACGCCTACGTTGATTTCTTCGAACATCGGCGCAATTTCGTATTGTGCAGGACCAACTTCGTTGTGGCGCGTACGAACTGGAATGCCTAATTTATGTGCTTCTGTTTCCAAATCGCGCATATAAGCAAAAATACGCTCAGGAATAGCGCCGAAGTAGTGATCTTCGAGGTTCTGATGTTTAGCAGGTAATTTACCCGTTAAAGTTCTACCAGTTAAAAACAAATCTGGACGTAAATTGTAAAGCGCCTGATCCATTAAAAAATATTCTTGCTCCCAACCTAATGTTGCTGTAACTTTAGTAACTGCCGAGTCAAAATATTGTGCAACAGGTGTTGCAGCTTTGTTCAAAGCATCCTGCGATTTTAACAATGGTAATTTGTAATCCATTGCATCGCCAGAATATGTAATGAAAACGGTAGGAATACACAAAGTTTTGCCATCGCCTACTTCATAAATAAAAGCGGGAGAAGATGGATCCCAAGCAGTGTAACCACGTGCTTCGAAAGTGGCACGCATACCACCTGAAGGGAATGACGAACCGTCAGGCTCTTGTTGAACCAAAGCATCACCACTAAATTCTTCAACCACTTCACCACTTGGTGTAAGTGTGAAAAATGCGTCGTGCTTTTCGGCAGTTTTACCTGTCCAAGGTTGGAACCAGTGTGTATAGTGGGTAGCACCTTTATCTTGTGCCCAATTTTGCATGGCTTTAGCAACAAACTCAGCTACATCGCGGCTAAGCTTAGTGCCATTCTGAATAGCAGATTTAACGCTTAAATACGTTGATTCATCCATATACTGCTTCATTGCAGCATCGTTGAAAACATTCATGCCATAAAAATCAGCAATTTTTTCGCCCGGCATTTCTTTGTACTCGACATCAAATTCGGTACGATTGAAAATAGTATCAAGGGCATTAAATCTAAGAAGACTCATGTTTGAAAAGATTTACCCGAGCACAAGGGGCATCGGTTGGTTTGAAATTTATTTAAAATAAAGCTGTA
>JAYWBA010000211.1:0-10724 GCA_043781915.1 Saprospiraceae bacterium | reverse complement strand
CAAAATTTATCAATAGGCCTTTTGCAAAATCATAAGCCACTACATAATTTTTAGCCTGTGCTAAATGAACATCTTCCAGGGTGATAAGAGCTTTGAGTTCTACTACAATTTTTCCTTCTACAATAAAATCTGCTCTTCTTGTTCCTACTTCTGTACCATTGTAATAGATTATTTGTTCAATCTCTCTTCCAAATGCTAATAGGATATTTGATAATTCTATTGCAAGACAGCGTTGATAAATTACTTCCTGAAATCCATTTCCCAAAGTATTATGAACTTTCATGGCAGCGCCAATTATTTTATATGTCAGTTCGTCCCTTTCCATTATTTTTAATTCTGTTCATTTTTTAATTCTAAAAATTCTGATTCAGACAAATAACAATTCACAACATTTACCGCTAAGCGTAGCGGCTTTACAAAAAGTTTTTTAAAATGAAAATAATATTAATTCTCTTTGCTTTCTCGCTGACTTTAGATGTTTCAGCACAACAACTGCTCACTTCCAGCGGGGGTATTGCAAGATCTAACAAAGTCAATATGTCTTGGAGTTTAGGCGAAATACTTATTTCGACGGGTAAATCGCAAAATTTTACACTCACGCAAGGGCAGCAGCAACCCCTCATTGGTCGCGAAATTGCTAGTGATAGTATTTCTATTTTTAACGCTTTGACGACTGATGGCAATAGTGAGAATCGCTTTTTTAAAATTAAGCCGCTTGAGCGATTTCCCAATAACCGATTGGTAATTTTCAATCGGTGGGGTGAGATTATTTACGAAATAGAAGGTTATAAAAACGATTTTGAAGCACGCAAAGAGGGCAAAGCGCTCGAAACAGGTACCTATTATTTTTATTTTTTGCCTGATAAATCATCTTCAAAAACTTGCAAAAACTGTAAAGGATTTATTTATGTCATTAACAATTAGAGTTCAAATGTAGAGACGCATTCAATGCGTCTCATTATCAACAGGAGACGCATTGAATGCGTCTCTACAAAAACACACCATTATGAAAAAGATACTTCTTATTTTAACAATCATCACAAGTGCGCAAACACTCAAGGCACAAACCGTTCCATTGCAATTCAGTTATCAAGCCGTGTTGCGTGATAACGCTAATCAACCCTTGGTCAGTAAAAACATCAATATCCGATTTTCAATTTTGCAAGGTGGAAGCACTGGAGACTCTATTTTCTTAGAAACACACAATACAACTACTACAGATTTAGGTATTGTAACGCTTAATATTGGAAGCAAAAGACTTTTAAAACGCGGTGAACTAAACAAACCGCCCTATTTTTTAAAGGTTGAACTCGACCCTGATGCTGGTAATAACTACGAGACTGTGGGTGTGGCGCCATTGCTTTCCGTGCCTTTTTCATTTGTTTCAGATTCAACGCTGCATCAAATCATTCAAAAATTAAGCATTGTTGGCGATTCGTTGGTGCTTTCAAACGGTGGCGGTGGAGTTAAATTTCCGAGTGGTTCAACACCCCAAAAACTTTCGTATGACGATGCGAATAAAACACTCAGCCTTTCGCCAAATGGCAATAGTATTCAATTACCAAACAATAATCCCAAAAAAAGTTTGACTTTACTGGGCAGAACCATCACGCTCAATCCTGATAGTTCATCGGTGACTGTACCCGTTCAAAAAATGACTTTAAGTCAAGATGTATTGACACTTTCTGATGGCGGTGGTTCGGTAAAATTGCCCCAAACACCCCGATTGTTGACAATTCAAGGCAGAAATATTACGCTCTACCCCGATTCAAGCAGCGTTGTTGTACCTGTTCAAAAAATTACTTTGAGTAACGATATTTTAACGCTTTCTGATGAAGGCGGCTCTGTAAAATTACCGACAAGTGTTCAAAAAAGAGCACTTACGCTCGAAGGCAGAGTCCTTACGCTCAATCCAGACAGTTCTTCGGTTACTTTGCCGATTCAAACTACCCAAGTTTTAGGTATTTCGACGGATACAATCACACTTTCAAACGGTGGTGGATTTGTAAAATTGCCCGCATCGACAAATACGCCGCGTTCATTATCTATTACAGGGCAAACGCTTACGCTGTTGCCAGACAACAGCAAAGTTTTATTGCCTATTAACCTGCCACAAGTATTGAGTCTTGCTACAGATACCATCAAACTTTCAAATGGAGGTGGATTTGTAAAATTACCTGCTTCAACCAATACGCCACGTGCTATTTCATTTAACGATACTACACGTATTTTAACGCTTAATCCTGATAACAGCAGCGTAAAAATACCAAATCAGATTTTAAGTTTGAAGAATGACACACTCATTCTTTCGGGAGGTAGCGGTAGTGTTGTAAAATTACCATCGGGTAATACGCCGAGAACTTTGGTTTTAGAAGGACGTGTGCTTTCACTCACTCCTGATAACAGTTCTGTAACCTTACCTTTGCAAACAACACAGGTTTTAGCCATTACAAACGATACAATTACACTTTCTAACGGCGGCGGATTTGTGAAATTACCGACGCAAACTAATACGCCACGATCGTTGGCTTTAACTGGTCGTGTTTTGACATTAAATCCAGATAATAGTTCAGTTAATATTCCTAAGCAAACTATTGCTTTAAGCAATGATACAATTTTGCTTTCAGACAATGGCGGATTTGTAAAATTACCTGCTGCAACCAATATACCTCGTGCATTAACTTTAAACGGTCGCGTACTAACACTCAATCCTGATAATAGTTCAGTGACTTTACCACAGCAAACTTTAGAAATATTGTCCATTTCGAATGATACACTTACGCTTTCAAACGGGGGTGGATTTGTGAAATTGCCAGCAACTAATACAGCTAAAACGCTTACAATTGCTGGTCGTGTTTTAACACTCAATCCAGATAAAAGCAATGCTATTATTCCAAGCCAAACAATCAGTTTATCGAACGATACTATTCGACTTTCTGACAATGGTGGTTTTGTGAAATTGCCTAAACAACAAGATACGGCACATTTATCTATCAAACACGATACGCTGATGTTGTCTATATCGAATGATATTGTCAAACTGCCAAGTAAGAAAGTTTTTAGTTCCGATTCAACAGTAACAGTTACCTCAACCGATACAACTGTGAATTTGCAAGTGGTTAAAACAAATGCTACGAGTTTAACGAGCAGTAATAATACAGTTACACTTTTAAAAACAGGAAGTAATTACGACTTAGCAGTTCCAGCAACAACTTATTCCACACCCGATACAACTGTTAGCATTTCAAAATTGGGAAATAACGTCAGTTTAAGTGCCAAAACGACATTGTTAAGTAGCAATAATTCGGTTTCAATAGTCAGGAAGCCTACACTTGCTTCTTCTAATATTTTCGATTTAACTGTAACGCCAACGGCTGCAACGACATTAACGAGTAATAACCAGACGGTGACATTAACAAAAACTGCGAACAATTACGATTTGGCAGTGAATTTTGCCAATTATTCGACAACAATTACGAGTGCCGATAAATCAATTATAGTCACTAAAACGGGCAATAATTACGATTTAAAATCGAATGTAACAGCAACACTTAAATTGCCTTATTTGGATAGTACAAAATCACAAGCAGATGCTTTTTCGATAATTTCTTCAAATAGTAGTGCCATAGTTGGTACTACCAACTATTATTCTCAGAATGAAAGTGCGCCAACGAAATATGGTGTTTTAGGTATTGCAACGACATACACAGGTATTGGTGTTTCAGGGCAAAATAAATCTGGGACAGGTATGGAAGCTTCTGGCACTTATGGTCTTAGAGCAACAGGCACATCCATTGGCTTAACGGTTGATAATTCTGTTAATTATAGTTATGTCTCACTTTGTACAGCTTCAAACTCGGGTTATTTTTATGGCTTGCCCGTTTATATTGCAAGTACCGATTTAACAGTTGATGGAACTATTCAAGCAACGGGTAATAGAATAATTTTGGAAAGTGGTGGTTCAGGAACTTCTGCTTATGGGTATTTTACAGTGCGAAACGCAACGCCGCACGAATTATTTACCGCTACAACCGTGGCAGGTTTAAGCAATAACGGCTACGCTTTTATTCGCGATCAGAATGGTGCGAATATCAGGGCGGGTATGTATTTAAATAGCAACAATCAAGGTATTGTGTTTGGCGATGTTAAAAGTTTTAAAATGCAGCATCCCAAATATCCGGATAAAGATATAGTTTATGCGTGCGTTGAGGGTCCTGAAGTGGCAGCATACTCTCGTGGCACGGCACAATTGGTCAATGGTGAAGCTATTATCAAATTTACTGAGCATTTTATAGAAGTTATCAATCCAGAAACTGCGACTTTCATTTTAACACCCCGCTCTATCGAAACGTATGGTTTAGCCGTTGTTGAATCGAGTGCAACAGGTTTTACTGTTAAAGAATTGCGCGGAAATAAAGGCAGTTTTAAATTCGATTGGGAAGTAAAAGCAGTTCGGAAAGGCTACGAAAAATTTGAACCCGTTCAAGATAAGGTTTTACCTTCACAGCCAACGGTTTATGATAATACCTTCAAGAATAAAAACGAATCAATTAAACGGAATTAAATAATTAATCATGAAAACACAATTCAAAATTCAAAATGCAAATTGCAAAATGCAAAACAATATTTGCGCTTTTCGCCTTGCCATTTGCCATTTGCCAATTACCATTTGCTTTTTGCTTTTTGCTCTTTGCATTTTGCCCTTTGCTTCTAAAACTCAAAGTTTAGGATACTATTCACTTGTTCAAAATAATTGGGGTGTTTACAATGCTGCTGCACCGAATGCCTATTTTTTGCGCGTAAAACAATCTAAAAATTTTGCAGCGCAAAACACCTTAGATGTTTCTTATCGGCAACAATGGACGGGTGTGCCTGGTTCGCCCGCAAATTATAATATTCGGTATGAAAGTTTGTTGGCAAACTCAGCGGATAACAGCGATTACGGCGTAAAATTTGGCGGTGGGCTGATTGGCGAAAGCGTTGGTCCATATTTGGCACATACTATTTATGGTTGTTATGCGTATCCGCTGTCGTTTGGTGGTGGCTATTCAAAAAAATACGACAACGAGCGATTGTATATTGGGGCTAATGTCGGTTTTTCTTATCGTCGATTCGATGCCGCGAATTCTAACTTATTTTTTGAAGATCCCAACGCGCAAGGCATCAAAGATTATATTCAATCGCAAACTTTTTTGAATGGACAAAGCGTTTTCACTGTTTCGCCAGCTTTGTTTTATTTTTCGTATTCGCGCAGTTTTTATGTAGGCATATCTGCACCAAATTTAATTACCACACAAACAATTGGCGTTAAATCGCACGTGTTTAACACCAATCCACAAGTGCATTTGTTAATCGGCGGTTTTTCGCCCGATTTAACTATTCAACCATCACTTTGGGTGCGTTGGCAATATGGAACAAATTATCAAACATTATTTGATAATAATCCTGTTAGTGCTACATTAAATGTGCGCACTCAAATTCAAGAAACAATGATTGCAGGTTTGGGTCTAAGTACGAGTAAATTAATCCATCTCCAATTTGGTTGGAATGTCGGTGATTTCAAAAAAGGCTACAACAAAGGGCGTGTGCGCGATATGTTTATCAATTTCTCCTACGATTTTCCTTTACTCACAGCAACAAGTTATCATTTTGGGCAGACGGGTGAAATTAATTTTATGATAGCTTTATAGCCAGCTATCAGTCTACGAGCGAGCTGAAAGCTTATAGCCGATTATTTAACACCAGATTAACTCAAAACGGACTAAAAACTACACTTTGATGTAGTCAATGTTTGAAAAAATACTTTTATATTTGTATCATAATCAATTGGTTATTTTTTATTTTTTAATCTTAATTTTCTAACTCAAAATCCCTACAATGTAGGGGTAAAAAACATTTTTAAAATGAATTCATCTATTCGAGTTTTCCCATTTGCATTTTGCCTTTTGCCAATTGCATTTTGCTTTTCAATTTTCACTTTATCAGCACAAAACGATCCGCTCGGAAGTGCTGCCGCAGCAGCCGTTCACGATGCTTCATCGCATGGAGCACAAATGAAAATGCGCGCTGCAAAGGCAACTCCTGCCATTAACACCAAGCTCACAAAATTTAATTCGGAGATCGCCTCCAAAAAATTGAATTATAAAGTGGCTTATACGGAGGCAATGGATAGAACAAAAAGGAATTTAGTCGGCACAAAACCACCTAAAAAAGTAAGTATATCTGCCATTTCTTCTCAGGCAGTTATTAATTACACAGTGGTTTCAAAAGCCAATGTCGAAAATGCACGCGACAATGCTTCTGTACCTAACACACATTCGCATACAATTCCTCCTGCTTCTTGGTGGAAACCAACCTGGTATACTGAAGTAAAAGACCAAGGTTCCTGCGGAAGCTGTTGGACGTTTGCTACCGCCGCAGCCTACGAACACGCATTTAAAAAAATGTATGGTGCTACACGCGACATAGATATGGCAGAACAATATTTACTCGATTGCAGCGACGCAGGTTCATGTGACGGCGGTACTGTTGATGGTGCTATGGATTATGTTCGCGTAGCTAAATGCGCCAGCGAAAGTGTTGTACCCTATAAAGGTATGGTTGAGGCATGTAGCTCAGCGCCAAAAACTTTGCGTGCATATACTTGGGGACAGTTGCCATACAATGCACCGATTGATACCATTAAAAAATATCTCATGGCGTATGGCTCGCTTGCTGTTTACATGAAAGCTGGTATTGACGATTTTTATGCGTACTCAACAGGTGTTTACGATGGTTATGCGAGTAACAATGATGATCAAGACGTGGATCACGCTGTCACTTTAGTGGGTTGGTACGAGCCGATGCACGCTTGGATTATTAAAAACTCATGGGGAAAAAGTTGGGGATATAGTGGTTATGGCTATATCAATTACAATGCATGTAATATTGCGAAATACGCTTTTTACATTTACCCAATCAACACCGCCCGTAAAATAAGTACAGAACACGGCGCAGAAGAGAAACCTTTTGAATCGCCGATTAGAAAGGAGAATAAAATGCAGTTTGCGAAGTATTAGTTTAGTTGTTAGTTGTTAGTTGTTAGTTGTTAGTTGTTAGTTGTTAGTTGTTAGTACTTCGCAAACTAACAACGAACAACTATCAACTAACAACTAAATTTTGGCAAAGTCGCGTTGAGCATTTAAATTTGACCAAGATTGACCAGGATTAAAAGATTAAAGGGTTTTCAAGATTTGTTATATCAAGTAAATCCTTTAATCTGTTTAATCGTGGTTAAATCCTGTAAATCTTTTAATGCGTGAAATCCTGGTCAAAGTTATGACAAAATCTGCTATACAAAATGCGCTTAGCACACATCATCAATTGTTTATTGACCGCATCAATTCGTTAAGCGAAACAGCGTTTGTATTTCAGAAAAATGGTAAATGGTCAGCGGGTCAACAACTCGATCATATTAATCGTGCAGTTTCACCTGTAGCTTTGGCTTTTTCTTTGCCTAAATTTTTGCCAATAATTTTATTTGGGAAAGCAAATAGACCTTCAAAAAACTATGAAGATTTGGTTGAAAAATATAAAAAAGCACTCAGTAAAGGCGGAAAGGCTTCTGGCAGGTTTATCCCAAAAACAATTAGTGTGCAACAAAAAGCGCAGCTTACTCAAAAATTACATCGAACTTTAGATAAATTAATTGCAAAAATTGATTTGTTTTCAGAAGAAGACCTCGATTCACATATTTTGCCACACCCACTGCTTGGCAAATTAACTTTCCGTGAAATGCTTTATTTTACAATTTACCACGTTCAGCACCACCACGTTTTAATGCTGAAATATTTGGGAGATTAGTTTTTCGCTGATAGTTGATAGTTTGTGAAGTGTTATCAAAGAACAAATATCGACTAAATTAACCAAGTCTCAACCCATTTGCCACACCGCGTTCAGGTTGTAAAAGCGTAACTACACCATCAGCATCAACAGAGCCGAGTACTAAAACTTCGCTGAAAAAATTAGCAATTTGGCGTTTCGGAAAATTTGTAACGGCAATAATTTGTCTGCCTAAAAGCGTTTCTTTTGTGTAAAGAGTGGTTATTTGCGCTGAACTGCGCTTTATGCCAATCGTCTCACCAAAATCAATAGTGAGTTGAAACGAAGGTTTTTTCGCTTTTGGAAAATCTTCGACGGCAATGATGGTGCCGACGTGCATCTCGACTTGTAAGAAGTGTTCAAAATCGACCATATTTGTTAGTTGATGGTTGGTTAGTTGTTAGTTGTTAGTTGCCGTATAAGAGATAAAAGTCGCAAACTAACAACTATCAACCAACAACTATCAACTATTAAGAATTTCTTCTTCATTATACTGTCTAAAAACAAAATAGCCTGAAGCTAAAAAAAAGATGGCTAATAAAATGCTGTATGTAACACCATTATAATTTTCAATACTTTTTCCTAATTTTAAAAGCGATGGAAAAATAAGATTCGAAATAGACGAACCAATTTTTACGACGAACGATGCCACAGCAAAAAACATTCCTGACTGATTAATGCCCGTTTTCTGTAGTCGGTTTTGAACAATATCACCTACAACAGCATTCGGTAAAATGCCAAAAACTGCCAACGGATACGATGCCAATGCTGCCACCAAACAAAAACGAATAACGCTCGGAATCGGAGCCAACATGAGTGCAAAAACACAACAAAAAACGATATAACCCACTAATAGCAAGCGTTTTTTGCTGTAACGCTGCGCTAATTTGTTTATAAACGGATAAAATGCAAAACTACCCAAAAAACTGATTCCGCCAAATAGCGTAGCCACACTTTTATCCATACCAAAAATGAGCGTGACATAATAAATCATTCCAGCTTGAATAATGGTAAGGGCTAACCAATAAATCAGATACGATAGGGCGAAAATTCTAAACGGCGCAAAATTCAAAACACCTCTAAACGATTTGACAAAACTCTCAGATGAAGACGTTACGCCACTCGAGTATTTATTTTCATCGAGAAATAAAACGGGTATTATCATGAGTGCGAGTGCTACAATAGCCAAGCTAAAAACGACTGTTTGAAATGCAGCAAGGGGTATTATTCCAGTTTTTTCTAGCAGGCTTTGCAGCGCAGGCGTTAAATTTCCCAATAAAAAACCAAACCCCCAAGCCAATGCCACACCGGTTGAAATGCGCAATCGCTCTTTTTCATCTTTGCCTAGTTCTGAAATCAATGCTGTATATGGAATGATATACATCGAGTAAAAGATATAGTAGAAAAACAAGCAACCGCCTAACCACCAAACGTTTGTATCACTCGTTGCCGAAACAGGCGGATAAAAAATTAAAAATGACAGCGCAGCTAATGGCAAAGCAGAAATACCCATAAAAATGCGCCGTTTTCCAAATCGTGAAACAGTTTTATCTGAAACATTCGCGATAAAAGCATCTATAAACGCGTCGTACAATCTACCCACTGATGCTAAAACACCCAAGATTGTCAATCCAAAAAAAATAAAACTCGGTAAAAAATTGGGGAAAGTCGCTTTTCCGAGTTCGGGGGGTGCGTAAAAGTACGTCAGTAAAGTGCCGACATTGTAACTCGCTAAACTCCATCCCGCTTGACCTAATGAATAGATAATCACTATTTTGCCTGGCAATGCTGCAGTTGAACTTGTATCTATTGTTGATTCTGACATATTCGGTTGGTTATCGAACATTAAAACAGTTTAACGTTGATACAAATATAAGGTAAAATTATTTTAGCTTGGATGTGAGTAAGGAATATTACAGGAAAATGACAATGTTAGAAGGCTCTTGTGGTAAAAAATAATATCGGTGACTTTTGTGCCATAATATTTTTGAATCAAATCATATTGTCGTAAACTTGCTGCAAGATAAATCAACTATGTATTGCGAATTGCGGAAATCGCTTACGTAATTCGTAATTCGTAATTTGTAATTTGTAATTGACTAAATGCGGTACGCCATCAACATTGCCAATAAACTTCTGTTCAGCGAGAAAAAATCGTTTGTGCGGCGCATTTTACTGCTTTCTATTGCGGCGGTGGCGCTGAGTATGTGCGTTATCATTATAGCATCGGCTATGATTAAAGGTTTTAAAAAAGAGATTTCAGAGAAAATGTTTGGTTTTTGGGGACATATTCACGTCAATTCTGCCATAGTCAATTCTACTTTCGAGCCTGTGCCGATGATTTACGATGCGCGACTCGTGGCGCAAATTAAACAAGTGCGCGCTTTGAATTATGTATTTAATGGAAAAACAAATACAACTCTCGGCGGCGTGCGGCATGTACAATCGTATGCAACAAAAGCGGGCATCATAAAAACCAAAAACACAATTGAAGGTATGCTACTCAAAGGTGTGAGCAGCGATTTCGATTCTTCGTTCCTAAAAAATAATTTAGTCGCTGGTAGTTTTTTTCAAAATTCAGATTCATCGCACCCTATTTTAATTTCGCAAACTACGGCGGATAGATTAGAAGTCGGCGTTGGCAAAAAATTGCGTTTGTATTTTGTAGAAAACAACGAACAAAAGCAAGTGCAGTTTCATGTGACGGGTATTTACAAAACGGGATTGGAAGAGTACGATAAAAAATTTGCCATCACTACGCTCGCTGATGTGCAAAATTTGTTGAGTTGGCAACCCGACCAAATTGCAGGATTAGAAATTTTTGTCGATAATATTAATGAGAGCAACACCATCAAAAATTATAT
>JAYWBA010000210.1:0-3898 GCA_043781915.1 Saprospiraceae bacterium | reverse complement strand
AGTTGTAGAGCAATTTGATTCGACTATGAAAGTGGTTGGAAAAAGTTTAACTTACAAAATCTACGATGCTGAACACGCATTTGCGAATCCAAGTAATCCAAATTTTGATAAAGTTGCTACTGAAGATTCTCATACACAAGCAGTCGCCTATTTGAAAAAGAAATTTGATCTGCAATAAGCTGTAATACAATGGGCTGAATTCCTTCAGCCCATTGTATTTTTTAGCAACAAAATAAACATAATTCACCGTGAATCAGGCAAGACAATGCCAACATCTCTACAAAAAGCCTGTTTTTTTATTTTTTTTTTGAAAACCAACAATAAATAGTCAATTATTTTTCAAAATTAAAAAAAAGTTTTTAATTTTGTTCCAACATAAATTTACATGAGAAAATACACAATAGAGAGAAGTACACTATACCAAAACATATTCAGGTCGAATTTTACAAAAACATCCATCATGGCTACACAAATCGATGGTTCTAAGAACTTTCAGAATTTGAAGGAAGAATTGCTTAACAGTGTTGTTAGCAAGCACGAGGGGGCTTTAGTTATTGGAGGAACTGATTCCTCAAACTCTGATAATAACAACAACAGTCGTGGCGTTGGCGACATTATTCCACAATAGGTTGATTATTCTGGAATCCCTTTCAATTTAATTTGATATATTTTTTTAACTGGTAGTATCAATTCCTACAGTTGCATTTTCTTGTAATAATGATTTTGAAAAATTATTATTACTTAGAAAAGAACATTTAAGAAAAATGCCCTTATTTCTAAAATCCCGATTTAAAATCTAGCTAATTTTTATGAGTTAGAAAAATTTTTTACCGTTGCCTCAAAAAAAAATACCGTAAAAAAAATTTAACTAACTTAAAAAGAGTATATTTTTCCAGTTTTCAAATCTGGTCAATATATTTGTATGTTTTCTCATAGTATGTTTGTTTTGTTCCTGCACCTTAATAGAAGTAAAGGTGCAGGGTTTTTTTTATTAAATTTATTTGAAAATTTAATCAGCTTTAAGCGTTTTTCAAAATGCCCGTTTAATTGTAAAAATATACCGATAACTAAATATATTGTACCGTTCACTAATTTATCAAAAAAGAATTCAAAGTAGCCTATATTTTTGTAAAAGTTTTCTCATAGTATGTTACTTTGTTGAGTTCCTGCTTCTTGAATTTGTTCAGAAAGCAGGAATTTTTTTGTGGTTAATCCAAGTCTTACAATAGTAAAAAAACGCCTAAATAATTTCCTCTATAAATACAATTCGATTTGAAAAAACCTGACTTTTCCGTGAATGAATTCATTTCCTAACAATTAAATCAAATCATAAAATTTTAAGTTTTTTAAGCAAAATTGCAAAAAGCAAAATTGCAATTCGAGAATTGATGTGTAAAATTTCCTAAGAAACAAAAAACCTGCCTACAATCTATCTTTTCCAAAAAATAAAACAGCCATAAAATTCAAATTATTTTGTAAAAAATAGAAATATAGTAACCTTTCCTTTGTAAAATACTACCGTAAACTAATTTTATTCAAAAAAATTAAATACAATTTTTTTCATATCTTTTTTTTGCATAAATTTGCACTGTGTAGTTTTCTCATAGTATGTTTACGCTCCTACATCAATTTCCCCCCGATGTAGGGGTTTTTTTTTGTTAAAGAAAATCATTCGATTACTTTTGCAGCTTAACCACGTTTTCATACGTAATATCCACTATGCAAGAGGCGCGCCAATTAAGAGATTTAATTTTTTTATTTTTTGTTTTGTTGAATTATTGTGCTCAATCACAATCAAAACCTACAATTCCGAATAACACGTCTAACGGCGCTTCTTCCGATTCCTCACGCATTACAATATTAAAAGCTGATGTGGGTGAATTTATAGTTATAAAAAACGAGACAGTGCGCAAACTCTTAGGGAATGTAGTTTTAAAAGATAACGATGCACTTATTTTTTGCGACTCAGCTATTCTCGATAATTTAAACAATGTTTTTGCTCGCGGAAAAGTAATTATACAACAGCCCGATTCTGTAACCATGTTCGCTGATTCAGTTATTTACACAGGTGCTACGCGCCAAGCTGATATGTTTGGCGATGTCATTTTGGTTGATAAAAGCAAAAAACTTTTCACCCAAAAACTGCATTACGATTTTATCCCGAAGATTGCAACGTATAGTACACCGGGTCTGCTCGATAATGGTAGGTCGTTGTTGAAAAGTCAACGCGGACAATATTATGTTCAGACGCACGATGCGTTTTTTAAAAGTAAAGTTATTGTAAGCGATAAAGATTTTGATTTAAAAACGGATACCCTTCGATTTAATACCGAAAGTCAAATTGCCTATTTTTTAGCACCGACCTTGGTTTATTTGAAAGATACTGCCCGATTTTATACTGAAGGTGGATTTTATAATACTGCCTCAGATCAAGCAGAGTTTTATCCGAATGCACAATATGAAAAGAAAGACAGAAAAGGAACAGCAGATACTATTTTTTACGACGCTCGAACGCACCAAGTCACTTTAGTTGGCAAAGCGGAAGTGCGCGATAGTTCGCGAGAAGCACGCGCTAAAACGATTCGCTACAATACACAGACGGAAGAGACACAACTCGAAGGAAAAGCATTTTATAAAGATACGGCTAAAACAGTTGTTGCGGATACAATTCGATATGAAACCAAATCGGGAAATTATATAACGCGCGGCAGAACAATGATAGAAAATAACAAACAATTCATTGAAGCAGATGCCATTGATTTCGATAAAAAAGACAGCGTTGGTATTGCTACGGGCAATGTTATCTGGCGCGATACAGCGAATAAAACAACTTTAACTTGTCAACGGATGGAATATGCACAAGAACGCGATTATGTCAAAGCATCGGGCAATAGACCAATTCTCGCTTCATTGATTGAAAAGGATACTTTGTGGTTGCGTGCAGATACTATTATTTCATTCAGAGAAAAAGCCAATAATTTGAAACCTGAAAAAATAGTTGACACTACCTTATTGAAAAAAATAGATTCCCTTTCGAGAAAAAACGATACTTCTCTAATCAAAAATAAAAAAATAATTTTAACTAAATCGACTGATTCTATTCAAACAAAAACAATCGACACTTCTCAGGTGCAAAAATTAGATACAGCGCGCACTTTATTGGCGTTTCATCACGTGCGCATGTACAAAAAAACATTTCAAAGCATTTGCGATTCACTCAGTTATAGTGAGCGCGATTCCGTTTTCAAATTGTTCGTAAATCCGTTTGTATGGTCTGATACAGCGCAACTCAAAGGAGATACAATTCATTTGCTTGAAAAAAAGAAACATATCGACAAGGTGCTACTCAAGCAGAATGCGTCTATTATTAATTCAACGGATGAAAAATATTTTAATGAAATTACAGGGCGCAATATCACCGCTTATTTTCAAAGCGATTCACTCGATCATTTGCGTGTTATTGGTAATTCTGAATCGGTATATTATGTTTTAGATGAAAAAAATGCTTACATCAGCGTAAATAAAATAATTTGCTCCGAAATTGAAGTGTATTTTCAACGCAATAAAGTAGATAAAATTAAATTTTTCAAACAACCGAAAGCAACAATGTATCCGATGAAACAAGCCAATCACGAATTGCTAAAACTTAAAAATTTTATTTGGGAAACAAAATCGCGACCGAAAAATAGAAATGATTTATAGGTGCGTATTATTTCTAAACCACTCACTAAAACTTTGAGTTGAAGTAGTGTTTGAAATGGCTTCATGAGCCAATCTCTCTCTTTCAACTTGTTCTTCAGTGCGTTGTGCTAAAGTTTTTTCAAAAACATCGCGTGGAAAGAAGTGTTCGTGCGTTTCAGTAGGAATATCCGTTTCTTCAATTTCATCGGGTTCGAGG
>JAYWBA010000209.1:0-10832 GCA_043781915.1 Saprospiraceae bacterium | reverse complement strand
ACTTTAATAGAAAACATAAAATCTGAAGGACTTTTATTGTACCAAGTTTGTAAACTTTTTACGGTTGGAAATCTATAAAAAGTAGAATTTAATTCTACCGTTTTAAAATGTTCGGAATAAAAATTGAGCCATTGAGTTTGAGGTAAAGTGTCAGGATAAAAAACATTTTTCCAATGCTTATTATAAAAGCCTGAACAGCCTATTTTAAATTGTGTTTGCATGATTTTTTTTTTAATATTAGTCGTTACAGTGTTTTTTCCCTTTACTTCTTTATGTAGGTAGTATATATACGAAAGACGGCGTTAATAGAATAGTAAATTTTATAGAAAAATTGGCGCAAAATCACAAACGCTTTATTGGCGAATTCAAATTTCAAGTGCAACAGGTTATCAAATCTTTTTTAGTTTCTAAATACTGCATCGGCGAATAAAATCCGAGTGTTTTTCCGGGTCTATTGTTAAGTTTTATTTCAATATTACAAGTGTAATATATCGCGCAATGCATAACTGTCAAAAAGCTTTAAATTGAATAATCACACCATTTATTTTATGGATTAATATCTAATTTCAAAATTTTTATTTAGGTTTGTTGCCAAAGTTGTTTCGGTAGTTTCAAAAGCAAATAAACTAATAAATAATGAAGAGAAAAAAATTCTTACAAGCTTCAGCTATGTTAGCTGCGGGCGTAATAATTGCACCTATTGCAGCTTGTGAACCTGTAAAACCTAAAACCATTAGTATTGTGAGAAAAAACTGGGCAGGTAATTTACAATATTCCGCTGAAAAATATTTCGAGCCAAAATCAGTGGATGAATTGCAAGCACTTGTAAAAACGTTGAATAAACAAAAAGGGCTTGGCTCGTGTCATTCATTCAATAATATTGCCGATACACCATTCAATCAAATTTCGACGAAAAATTTAAACAAAGTTTTAAATATTGATGCTGCAAAAAAAACTTTAACCGTCGAATCAGGTGCGAAATACGGACAATTTGCCCCTGAATTGCATCAACAAGGATTTGCTTTACACAATCTGGCTTCACTGCCACATATTTCTGTGGGTGGTGCGTGTGCTACTGCAACGCATGGCTCAGGTGTGAAAAATGGTAATTTAGCGACGGCTGTGAACGCAATTGAATTTGTTGCGCCGAATGGCGATTTGGTAAATTTAAGTCGTGAACACGATGGCGAAACTTTTAATGGTGCGGTTGTGAGTTTGGGTGCATTGGGAATTATGACAAAGATGACGCTTGATATTCAACCTACTTTTCAGGTTCGACAAGATGTATTTCAGGATTTGCCCTTACAATCGCTCAAAGACCATTTCGATGAAATTATTTCGAGTGGTTACAGCGTGAGTTTATTTACAGATTGGCAAAACAATAACGTCAGCCAAATTTGGATTAAACGCCGCGTAGATAAGGACACCAAAGATTTAGGTGCCGATTTTTTTGGTGCGAAACGCGCTACTAAGAATTTGCACCCTATCACGCGCCTTTCTGCCGAAAACTGCACAGAACAAATGAGCGTTGCAGGTGCTTGGTACGAACGTTTGCCGCATTTTAAAATGGGATTTACGCCGAGCAGTGGCGAAGAATTGCAGGCTGAGTTTTTTGTTCCGCGCAAAAATGCCGTCGAAGCTATTTTAGCACTTTACAAAAAAGGCGATTTAATTTTTCCTGAACTCATGATTACCGAAATTAGAAGCATTGCCGCTGATAATTATTGGTTGAGTACTGCCTATAAACAAGATTCTGTCGCGATTCACTTCACTTTAAAGCAGCACACACCCGAAGTTTTAAAACTTTTGCCAATTATTGAAGCAGAACTCGCACCGTTTGGTCACCGTCCGCATTGGGGAAAATTATTTACGATTGCACCGAATGTTTTGGCATCGAGGTATGAAAAAATGCCCGATTTCTTAAATTTGATTAAGAAATACGACCCACAAGGCAAGCAACGCAATGCGTTTTTAGATTTGAATATTTATCAATAAAAATCGTAATTATTTAGGTTGCTATTGAATGACTAATTTTTTTTCTTTAAGTTTAAACTCTGCGACCTCTGCGACTACTCTGCGACTCTGCGTTGAAAATAATCTTAACGCAGAGTCGCAAAGGAATCGCAAAGGTCGCAGAGAAAAATATAAACACCTATGAAAGTTAGCTGCACTTTTATTTTAATCTGGATGTGCTTGAAATTATTCTCGCAGTCAATTCCATTGCCTGAACACCCACGACCTGATTTCGAACGCGCAAATTGGATTAATCTGAATGGCGTGTGGGATTTTGAATTTGATAGTTTGGATATTGGTTTAAGTAAAAATTGGCAAGGTGGCAACGCAACTTTTTCAAAAAAGATTAATGCGCCATTTCCTTGGGGTTCTGCATTGAGTGGTATAAAGGATGAAGCGGATTATGCTTGGTATAAAAAACAAATTATAGTTCCGGACGCGTGGTTGAACAAACGCATTTTTGTAACTGTTGGCGCATCCGATTATGAAACAACTGTTTGGCTCGATGACCATTTGGTAGGTAAACATATTGGAGGTTATACGCCCTTTTCTTTTGAATTAACAGAATTTGTAAAACTTGGTTCGCCACAAAATTTAGTTATTCGTGTTGATGATAAACGACGCGATTATGCGCTTTATGGCAAACAAGGTTATGGAAATGCGCGCGGTATATGGCAGACTATTTATCTGGAAGGACGCGGCAAAACATTTTTTGAATCTGTTCATTTCACCCCTGATATTGATAAAAGTAAATTTAAAACAGAAGTTGTTTTTTCAAATGCACTAAGTGCAGATACAGAAATAACTTTAAAAATTAAAACACCGAGTGAAGTATTGGTTTCAAAGCAAAAAATAGCTAAAAATGCTGAAAAAGCAGAATTTGAAACAGAAATAACGAGTCAACGGCTTTGGACTTTAGACGATCCATATTTATATGAAACTGAAATAACGCTGGGAGATGATGTCGTGAAATCGTATTTTGGTATGCGCAAAATTTCGGTGGTTAATTTGCCGAATACGAATATTCCTTACGTAGCATTAAACAATCAACCTATTTATTTGCAACTCACGCTCGATCAATCGTATCATCCTGAAGGATTTTATACTTTTCCAACTGATGAATTTATGAAGAACGAAATCAAGCTCTGTAAAGATATTGGTTTAAACGGCATCAGGACACATATTAAAATTGACGTACCGCGTAAATTGTATTGGGCTGATAAATTGGGTTTGTTGGTGATGTCCGATTTGCCAAATTTTTGGGGTGAACCGACTTTGCAAGCACAAGCTGAATCGGAACGCACTTTGCGTGAAATGATTCAACGCGATTATAATCACCCTGCCATTTTTTCTTGGATAGATTTTAATGAAACTTGGGGTTTGCAAACTAAAGTAGTTGAAAATGGAAAAACATCACATCAATATCTGCCTAAAACGCAAAATTGGGTGGCTTCGATGTATTATCTGACTAAATCGCTCGACCCTACCCGTTTGGTTGAAGATAATTCGGTGTGTTGCGGCAGAGGTCATACACAAACAGATATAAACTCATGGCATGAATATTTACCAGGTTGGGGTTGGGAAGAGCGTCTTAATAAAATAGATTCTCTTGCTAATGAAGGTAGTGGGTATAATTTTGAAAAAGGCTTTAAACAAGGTAATCAACCTAATATTAATTCAGAATGTGGTAATGTTTGGGGATACGATGGCAGCACGGGCGATGTTGATTGGAGTTATGATTACCACCGCATGATGAATTCGTTCAGAATGCACCCGAAAATTGCAGGTTGGCTTTATACGGAACATCACGATGTGATTAACGAATGGAATGGTTATTGGCGATTTGACCGCACGAAAAAATTTACAGGGGTTGAGGAAATGGTGGATGGAATGTCTATTAAAGATTTTCATTCTGAGTTTTATGTTTCGACAGGGAATGAGATTTGTCGGAATATAAACGGAGGGGATACGCTCGAAGTGCCTTTGTATATTTCAGCTATGTCAGGCAAAAACATAAAAAACAACAAACTGACAGTTGAATATGTGGTTAGTTTTACGGATAAATCTGGTGAAACATCGACTTTAACTTCTGGAAAAATTCCTTTCGATTATCAACCTTGGATGCAAAAAAAAATGGAATCTCTGAAAATACCTGCTCCCAATTTTGCAGGTGTAGGTATCGTAAAAATAATTTTAAAAGATGGTGACGGTACTGTTTTACACCATAATTTTATGAATTTTGTGGTGAAGAAAAACCTCGTAGGTTTTAAAAACCTACGAGGTTTATTTGAAGTAAAACCCAAAGATTTTGTAAAATCAAACTGGTCGCAAAAGCAATGGAATGTGATGGATGGATTGAAAGTAAATGGTGCAGGAAAAGGGTTTTTTGAGTTTCAGATACCGATTACTGAACAAAACCTCGTAGGTTTTAAAAACCTACGAGGTTTGACCGCTTTTAAAGAAGCCTACGTAATTTTCGAAGCCTCTGCAAAACAACTTTTCGATAAAGACAAAGAATTGGCGTTTAATAGAAATGCAGATTATATGCTGGGTGCGAAGGAATCGCCGCATAAAAACCCGAACGCTTATCCGATGACGGATGAAAAATTATTTCCTTCGGTTATTGATGTTTATATTAATGGGCAAAAAGCAAAAACCGAAACTTTGCCCGACGATCCAGCTGATTCACGCGGCGTATTGTCGTGGAATAGTCAGTTAAAAGATAAAAAATTGCGCGAAGCGGGTTCGTATGGCTATTTGGTTAAAGTGCCGATTTCTAAAAATGATTTAAAAAAATCTCTTGCACAAGGTTATTTAGACTTGAAAATTCAAACGCAAGGCGAAGGCGGTTTAGCCATTTACGGCGAAGATTTTGGGAGGTATCCGATTAATCCGAGTGTCATAATTAAAAATTAAGAAAACGTTCGGGGAACTTTTTAAGTTCCCCGAACGTGGCGAACCCGTTTATAAACTCATTTTCTAAAATTATACACAATGAAATTTATTTATTTTTCTATTGCTTTATTATTTACGGCAAGTTGCGCACCCAATTCAGAGCAAAAATCAAGATCAGAACTGAAACAAACAACTGGCATTGAAAAATCAGGTTTTGGGAAACTGAAAGATGGTACTGCCATTGACATTTACACCCTCAAAAATACCAATGGCATGACCGTGAAAATAACGAATTACGGTGGTGCTATCGTTTCTTGGACTGCGCCAGATAAAAATGGGAAGTATGAAGATATTGTTTTGGGTTGCGATTCGGTCTCAGGTTATGAAAACGGTGTGCCGTATTTCGGTGCATTAGTTGGTCGGTATGGTAACCGAATTGCTAAAGGAAAATTTACCCTCGATGGCAAAAATTACACGATGGCGGTTAACAATGGCGAAAACCATTTGCACGGTGGCTTAAAAGGTTTCGATAAAGTTATTTGGAATGTTGAACCCATTAATGGATCCGAACCAGCTTTGAAACTCACTTATTTGAGTAAAGATATGGAAGAAGGTTATCCAGGTAATTTATCAGTTGAGGTTGTTTACACGCTTCAAAAAGATAATTCACTGAAAATGGATTATAAAGCGACAACCGATAAAACAACGGTTGTGAATTTAACCAATCACGCGTATTTCAATCTGACAGGAAATCCGAACAATACTATTCTCAATCATGAATTGGTTTTGAACTGCGATAAATTTTTACCCGTTGATAAAGGATTAATTCCATCAGGCTTATTGAAACCCGTTTCAGGAACTGTTTTCGATTTTCTAAAACCGCACGTTATCGGCGAGCGTATCAATGACTCTGTGGGCGATATACAAATTAAATTCGGAGGTGGTTACGACCATGCGTGGATAATTAACGGCTATCAGCCATCAGCTATCAGCAGTCAGCCTGTAGCTATTTTGAGTGAACCAAATTCAGGACGTGTTATGGAAGTTTTTACAACTGAACCTGCTATTCAATTTTATACAGGTAATTTTTTAGACGGTACGATTAAAGGGAAAAATGGCGTTATTTATAAACGCCGCACAGGAATATGTCTCGAAACAGAGCATTATCCCGATTCACCGAATCAACCCAAATTTCCTTCTACGGTTTTAAAGCCAAATGAAGTGTATAAAACAACTACTGTTTATAAATTTTCAACAAAATAAATCATGAAAAGACGCTTATTTCTTTCAAACACAACAAAAGCTGTTGGCGGAATTGCATTAATGAATGCGTTGCCAAACACACAAATTTTTAGAGCGCGTAATATTATAGGTGCAAACGATAAAATTCGCGTAGGTGTTATTGGTTGTAAAGGTATGGGTTGGAGCGATACCAAATCGTTTTTGAAAATACCACAGGTTGATATTGTTGCTTTATGCGATGTGGATTCCAATGTTTTGATGGAACGCAATAGTGATTTAGAAAAAATTTCTGGTAAAAAAGCCACAACCTATGGCGATTATAGAAAACTTTTGGACAATAAAGATATTGATGCCGTCATTATCGGTACACCCGATCATTGGCATGCCTTACCAATGATTCACGCTTGTGAAATGGGTAAAGACGTTTATGTCGAAAAACCTTTGGGTAGAACGATTGAAGAATGTAACGCCATGCTGGCAGCTTCAAAAAAATATAATCGCGTAGTGCAAGTAGGTCAGTGGCAGCGCAGCGATGCACATTGGCAAGATGCCATTGATTTTGTAAAATCGGGTAAGTTGGGTAAAATAAGAACGGTTAAAACGTGGGCTTATCAAGGTTGGATGAAAAATACGCCCAAAAAACCTAATTCAACACCACCTGCTGGTATTGATTACGATATGTGGCTCGGACCTGCGCCGAAACACGCTTTCAACGAAAACCGATTCCATTTTAATTTCAGATGGTATTGGGATTATGCAGGTGGATTAATGACCGATTGGGGTGTGCATATAATTGATATGGCTTTGTATGGCATGGATGCGAAAGGACCAAAATCTGTCATGGCATCGGGTGGGAAATTTGCGTATCCCGATAGCGATATGGAAACACCGGATACTTTGCAAGCCATTTATGAATTTGATGGCTACACCATGATTTGGGAACACGCGAACGGTATTGATGGTGGACCTTATGGCAGAAATCACGGTGTGGCGTTTATTGGAAACAACGGCACTTTAGTAGTTGATAGAGAAGGTTGGGAAGTGATTCCAGAAAAAACAGATGGCAAACCGCGCATGGAAGTCGTCAATTTGATTAAAGGTGCAGGAGGTGGATTAGATAATCATACCAAAAATTTTATTCAATGTATGTCGTCGCGTGCAAAACCCAATGCGGATATTGCTATTGCACACAATACTGCGCTCAATGCGTCGCTCGGAAACATCGCTTTTCGGGTGAATAGAAAAATATTTTGGGATGCCGCATCGCAACAAATCGTAGGTGATAAAGAAGCCAATCATTTAACGAAAGCGAATTATCATAATGGTTGGAAATTGCCGTCTTAACCACGATTAATTTAAGCGATTTCGATTTAAATTGTAATCGTCATTCTACGAGAACGACCAACAGTAGAGATGCCATGTTGGCGTCTCCTGCTACGATAAGACTGATAAACGAGAGACGCCATGGCGTCTCTACTGTTAATCATTCGCGTAGAATGCTATCTCAAAAATGGCAACCTCCCATTAAACTGCTCTAATAGTTTTTGATAAGTACCTGGCAAAATCGTATTCGGATTATTTTTTTTGTAGTAATTTAGATTATCGGCATAAAAAGCAGCGAGCTTATCTCCCTCCGATTTAGTAGAAATATGTCCATTTAAATAACCTAAAAATTTGATGATGAATGGATCATAAGCTCCTGATTGGTTGCTTTTGTTAAAAACAACGAGCAAATTATCTAAGTTATCGTCGAGTTTATAATATTCTGATGCCATGCCGACATTCATTTGGTGCGCGCTGGCGTATTTCGGCAATATAGAAATCGATTTTTCGAGATAGGGTTTCATGGAATCAAGTATTGCCTTTTTTTGTTCGTTTGTAGCTGAAGAGTCTAATTTCATAAAGCGTCGCTCGAATAAAGCGGTTGCATAAAAACAATTCGAGCGCGCACTATTAGGCGAATATTTAACGGCTGCAGTTTCTAAAGTGAATGGATTTTGCCAATCAGGTAGTCTGCGTTGTTGCAAATAAATGATCAAAAGGGAATAAGCACTAAAAGCTGCTAATCCACTCCATTTCAAGACATTACTTTTCGAAAAATTAGAAATCAGATACGCGACTAAAATACAAAAACCAATAGAGGCGTGAAACAAAAAGCGGTCGTTCATAAAAGTACCGACCAAGACAAATAAATTGCTGACAATACTCAATGCAATGAGATAAAATAGAATTGAATAAGCTATAACCGATTTACTTTTCCAATTTTTTATAACATAATACGCTAAACCCAAATGAATAGCGAGTGAAGCCAGAACATACGGCGAAGACCACGTCATGCGCGGAATTTGGTACGGATAATAATCGTGCGTGAGTGGAAAAGGAATAATTAAAAGTTTGAGATAGAGTAGGAGTGTGTAAAAAATGGTAGCATATTTATCGGCAAAATCCATATCGGTGAACGGATTGTTCATCACGTCTGTAATTTCTTTTTCGCCAACAACGTATCCAATCGCACTTGTTCTGAAAATAATATAGAAAAATGCCGCTGCTAAAAACACGCCCGTAGTTATAAAAATAGATTTTCTATCTGCTTTTGTGAAATAACTTAAAGTTAATGGAATAATAGCCGCAAAAACTAAAACGCCTTCTTTAGAGAGTAATCCTAAAATCGCACTCGCAAATAAATAAAGTAGGAGTCTTGTTCGTTTTTCAAAAGTGTATCGGATGGCATAATACATGGCACCGAGTTCAAAAATGAGGGCTATTAATTCGTCTCGCCCTTTAATATTGGCAACAACTTCAATATGCGTTGGATGAATAGCAAAAAGAAAAGCTGCTAAAAAAGGTATATTGGTCAGGAGCTTTGAGCTTTGAGCTTTGAGCTCTGAGCCCTCAACTTGTTGAGGAAAAAGTAAAAGTAAAACGCGGTATAAAAATAAAACGCCGAGAACGTATAAAATACAATTTACAAAATGCCTCTCAGGACGTAAAATCTTTTCGGCGTCTTCTTTTTTTTCATTAAGCGTTTTTTGCTCGTCTTCCGTTAGTTTTCTATCGGGCGTAGTTACTCCGAACAAACTTTGTTCAACGGCAAATGTTGCAATACTCAAAGGTCTGTATCGACCGCCTTCGAGTAGTGTTTTAGATTCGCCGAAATAACCGCGAAAACTTTCGTATCCAAATATATCAGAAATGCCACCGATGCCACGTTGAACAAAAGTGTTATGAGTTACAACCAATTTATCATCGAGAACGTACTCGTAATTGATTCCGCGAATATAAATAAGAAGTGAAATTAATCCTAAAATTATTGCTGCCACCCAATTCGATTTCCAACTCATCGTGGGAAATGGAATTAATGGCTGGGAAATTGTCTTCGGGGTAATTGGTTTGGGTTTTGTGGCTTCTTGTTTAGAAGTACTTGTAGCTTTTTGTCCAGATAAATTTTTGTTTGAACCCGTATTTTTTTTAGCAGTCATGTTTAAAGGATATTTTGTTGTTTTACGTGATACAAAATTAATTGTTTATAATTTATTTTTTGAATTTAGTGGCGAGCAACCGTAGAATAATTATTTTTGCGTTTCTTTTAAATTTTGTAATGAAAAAATTTCTCTCTACGGCTGACGTAAGCAAATTGCACGACTTATTGAACCTCGCAAAGTTGTGTAAAAACGATACGGAAAATTTTAAAAACGCTTTGAGTGGTAAAACGCTTGGCATGTTGTTTTTAAATCCGAGTTTACGAACGCGTATGAGTACGGAACACGCTGCGCAACTATTGGGGATGCACGTCATTTCAATGAACGTTAACGATGCTTGGAATATTGAGTTTGAGGAAGGTGCGGTTATGAACGGCGACAAAGCTGAACACGTTCGCGAAATGGCAGCCGTAATGAGCCAGTATTGCGATGTGCTGGGTATTCGGGCTTTTCCAAGTTTGACAGATAAAGCCAAAGACTATTCTGACGAAACGATTAATAAATTTGCAGAATTTGCTACAGTTCCAGTCATGAGTTTGGAAAGTGCTATTCGTCATCCGCTCCAATCGCTAACGGATTGGTTGACGATTGACGAATTTAAGAAAAAGAATAAACCTAAAGTGGTACTCACGTGGGCGCCACACCCGAAAGCACTGCCGCAAGCCGTACCGAATTCTTTTTTAGAATGGATTCGTCATGGTAATTACGATTTGGTTGTTACGCATCCAGAAGGATATGAACTGGATACACAATTCACAGAAGGATTGCCAATTACACACAATCAAGATGAAGCCTTTAAGAACGCCGATTTCATTTACGCCAAAAATTGGTCGAATTTTGCAGATTATGGCAAAATTTTAAATATGGATCCGAATTGGACAGTGACTGAAGAAAAAATGGCATTGACAAACAATGCAAAATTTATGCACTGCTTGCCTGTACGTAGAAATCAAGTCGTGACTGATGGTGTTTTGGATTCTAAAAATAGTATCGTCATACAGCAAGCGCACAATAGAACGTATGCTGCGATGGCGGTTTTGTTATCGCTATTAAATAATTTATAAATAAACTTGTTAGGTTTTTAAAACCTAACAAGTTTGAATTTCTTCTACAACTGCATGCAAGAACTCTTAATAATAAAAGTCGGTGGAAACGTTATAGACAACGAAGCAGTTTTAAAACAACTACTCACTGATTTTTGTG
>JAYWBA010000208.1:0-10867 GCA_043781915.1 Saprospiraceae bacterium | reverse complement strand
TTTCTTTGATGATTCACATCCTCTTCCACCACTTTGTAAGGTAGAAGCGAAACTTTTTAACCAATATTGGCCAAAAAATGTATGTGGAGATGGTTCGGGTGATTTGTTTGGCACGGGGTCATATGGAGCCAAGCTACATGGAACAGGCTACGATGCTTCCTATGTTTCTTGGAATAATACATGTTGGGGTAATTTTAGTGGTAAAAATCTTTATTACTCAATAGGTTTCATTATTTCGATGCCAGAAGGAACAAATTTAGGTGAAGATGTTTTTGATGTAGATTCACAGGATGGTAATTGGCAACCAACTGATTATTTATCTTATAATCCTTTTCCTAACTGTTCATCTAATCCAATTCCGCATTGTTCTATATTAAAGACAGCTCCTCCTTATAGTTTGTCCTTAACTTACGATAGAAATTTTCAAGGACCTATTACGTACTCTGGAATTTTATCAATAAACACTGGATGTAACGGTACTCTAACAAATATAACTAATCCTAATTTATACCCTATTGAGCTTGTATCGGATGGAAAGTCTTTTAATTTAGGTATTAATCAATCTATAACTTCGGCAGCTTTAACTAGCTTTTATGGACAGGCTAATATTAATTTTCCAGTTACCATAAGGATACATCCCTTAGTTAATATTAACCCATCGTCAATAGCATCGATTCCTGTAACAGTTACATATTCTTATTATGGAGATTAAGAGTTGAAACTTAACAAAACAATGTTAAGGAATTCAAACTTCTCAGTTGTTTTACAAAGATTTTGATACCGAAATTAAAAGATGCTTAAAAGTTGCGTTTTAGGGTTTTTAGTAGCATCTCTTAAGTCGGTATCAAAGTCAAGAAAAAGAGCCACCTGAAAATCTTTAAGAGTAGGGCGCGGATGCTGAAAAGCGCATGAGTAGGCGATGATTTTATAAATTTAATTACAATGACAAAAACAGTTTTTAGAATGCTTTCAATAAAAGGTCTTTCAAAATCGATTTTATGCCTGTTGGCTTTCATTTTATGGAATAACAACAGTTATGGGCATAATTTCAAAATGAGTGCCATTACTATTAATGGCGCGGGTCTTTTCAACCACCGTCTTATCTTGAGGGATGTGAATGGAGCTGACGTCAAACCGCCGAATAGCCTCGATTGGTTCGATACCCACACTCCTACAATGTTCAATATTCCAGCAGGGGATTATCATTTTTTTTCGGATGGTGGCAACTTGCCTTTCACTTTCTCAATCAATGGAGCAGGTCTTATTGATTATGCGGCGAATTTGGATATCCTATTAGATGGCAGAGGAACGACACAATTAACGCTCAAAGGTTTTGAAGTGACAATTGATGCAAGGTATCTACTCGGTGCAGGTGTTTCGTTTGGTAAAGATTTTATAAAGTATGGTAAAGTTCGGCTGCTACCTGCGCCAAATTATATCGTTACAACTGGATCGGCTGTTCAAGCAGGGTTTAGTTTTGCATTAGGACTTAACGGACAATTTGATTTTAACTCTAAATTAAAGTCGTTTTTAAAAGGATGCGGCACTTCTACAATAATTTTCGAGGGCTATCCTTTGATAGTTGATGGAACAGCAACGCCGGGCGACCTTTGGATAATTCCAATTTGGTACAACAAAACGGATGTACCAGGTAACAGTTTTCCTTTTTCTAAAGACAAAGTGCTTTTAGGTAATCTTCTCCCACTTCGTACCGTCTGGGGTGATAGATACGCACTTGGATCTTCCAACCCTAATTATTATTTCTCGGTAGGTTTAAACGGGGTTTTTACTACTTATAGTTCTAAACTTAAATTGGATAAGTTTAATGGGCTTTCGCGGATTACTTTGATGCCTTAAGAAGAAGAAAATTAGTATCATTTTAATGATTCAAGGTAAATTTTTTTTAAAGTCAAATTATTACCAAAATTACAGTTTTTTAAAAACGTAACTAATTGAAAATCAAAAGTTTAATTTTTAATAAAAATATTAAATTTTAAGATTCAAAAAAGTTACCTTGAATCATTAAAAAGATACCCTATTTATGAAACGTTTTTTTTTCGGACTAACACTTCTCGCAGCTTTAATTATTACAAGCTACCAAAAAACAAACGGCGCATCAGTCGCGACACAAACTGAGTAATTTGGATTGATTTCAATATTTCTCTAAGTAGTCAATCAATTCATAACTAATGATTGAAATTTATCACTTAACATAATCCAAGAAAAAGAGCTACCTGAAAATCTTTAAGAGTAGGGCGCGGATGCTGAAAAGCGCATGAGTAAGCAAGGTTTTAATAAATTTTATCATAATGAAAAAGGCAAAAAAATATCTATTAAAAGTTATTATCTGTTTAGTCGTTGTTTCACTATGGATTATCAATGCTTATGGACAGAAGGGATCAACAATACCTCAGAAAAAACAGACTAAGCCTACTGCGCGGCAAGCATCACAAGCTCCAGATAAAATAGGTAATAATCAACCTGCAACCCAGACTTTTATTGTTTTGGCAAAACAAAAATGGTTTGATACAGGCATTGACCTCAATCAAGGGCAAAAATTCTCCCTGTCAGCGCAAGGGAGTTGGACAAATGGTGGCGCGAATCCGCAATGGGTGGGTCCGTCAGGGTGGGCAAATGTTCTTTTGCCAAAGACAGTAGCACCTAACCAGCCACTCAGTTCGCTTGTCGGAAAAATTGGCGATACGCCTGTTTTTATTGGGGAGAATTACAGTGGGTTGTGTCCCCAAAACGGTCGTTTGTATCTTTCAATTAATGATACTGAAAACGATTTTGATGATAATGATGGCTCTGTGAATGCAACTGTTAAAGTACAGAACATAAACATAGTATTAAACCCAGATATCATCACATTTTTTCCTTACACATTAGAGCTAAATGGTATTAGCCCAAACGTCACTTATGACCCAACTAAAGAAACTTGGACTCAACCCTATCAAATGACAGGCGATAAAATCACGTTAAAATACACACTTTTTAACAAAGCAAATACAAAAATCGGTAAGATCAAAGCCGACATTAATGGACAGCCTTTGCTTACAACTGCGTTGAATAGCAATAGAATAGGAGAGATTCTTGCGGGTTCAAATTTTTCGAGTGAATTTATGACCACTGCTCTTCCTTCCGGAAACTATAAGTTGCGTATTATTTATATAGTAGAAGCAATGAGGATAAATACGAAGAACCTTTTAAGAGAACCATATGATTCAATTGCTGCACGCCGTGAATATGAGTATATCGTACCATATTTTTTTATACCCGCTGAAAAATGTCAGAATTTAATTCAATTAGCCTTTTTAGATGGTCGAGTGCAACTTAGTCAGACCAATGCTGGCAGCCCAATCAATATCGTTTTGCCACAAGGAGGTACAAAAAAAAGCATGTCATATATAAGTTTTGGAGCACTTTTTAACAAGTATGGTGTTTCAAATGTTGATATTGATTTGCCTAATTTTGAATATTCGGTTGAAAGTTTAAAGAATACAGGTGGTGCGTCACTTTTAGGGCAATATATCGTGACAGGTGGCACCGTCTTTGTGGATAAGTTTCACTTTTTTATTAACGATATTTATTCTGACCTCACATCTGACCGTACTGTAAGGTTTCATAATAACGAAATACTACTTGATTTTAAGTTGCATTCGCCTAATCCAGCAATTCGCGGAGAAGGAAATGGCTATACAGGTGCTCTTATAGTTCCTATACCCATAGGTTGGCAGGATGGTCTTTGTCCAGATATTTCATTAAATAACATGAGCGTAACAATCCATATTACACCCTTTGTGGATGGCAATCACAAATTGCATTTGCAAGACCCGAGAGTAGATGTCAATGGTGATTTATCTCTAAGTGTAGGCGATTGGTTAGCTAAAGATATAAAAAAGAAGGTGTTGACGATATTTCAAAGTAAACTTCAAAGTGAACTGAGGAAAGATAAAATCAAAAATGCACTTGAAGCAGGTGTAACCGAAATGTTTCTTACATGGAATAATGCAATCAATGAAAATATCAAAGACATTATCATTGATGAAAGTGGCATTAAGATCTCGTTCGGAAAATAAGGTTTTCCTGAGGTTCGTATAATTCTTAAAATTACTTATTTAAATTTAATCGCAATGAAAAAAAATATTAATTTGAGTTTATTCAGTATTTATTTTTTACTTTTTGGTGTTCAAAACCTTTTTGGGCAATGTATGAGTCCACTATCTGAACCTAATTTTGAACATCAACGGCAATTTTCAAAGGTTTCTAAACCTTGGTCACTTCATGGAACTGGTGGAATCAATATTGTGGAACATCCAACTCAATTTGATAAAACTAACATCTGGTTAGGTACTACAACAGGATGGAATGGCATTGAACAATCTATGACTTTATTCGCTAATACGCCATATACAGTTATTGTATCTATACGCGCTTCGGAGAATATGCCAATGGGTACTGTTGGATTTAAAAATCAAACTCGTAGAATACAAGCTCAAGTCAATATTGGTACTCAAAACTATTATAAGATATTTAAACTACATTTTACACCAAGAACAACAGGAGTTTATATCCTATATACAGGTTTTTGGGCTTCAGATGTCGATAGTTGGATGAACATCAGTAGTGTTGATATTCGCTTCCCTTGCAGTGGGTAAAATCTTCATTGAAATTAGGAACAATTTTTTTTCGCTTTCATCTACCATACATATCCCATCAACAGGGACCGGTGATTTAAAGTTTAAAATTACTCAAAGCGTAGTAGGTGATTGTTATTAGAGTTGACATAAAGAAGTGGGAAGAACGGTGATACACATTCTAACGAATTAAAACTGATAGAAATTATGATTCTCGAAATGCACAAAAAAGGATTAATTGCTGAGTTGCTCAAAACATTTATTGAAATTATTAAATAACATTGTCATTCAATCTATAAAAAATTGGAAGTTACAAATCGTGCGGAAGTCGTAAATAAGTATTTTAAGAATTTGTATTTTTTTTCAAAAATGCGGCGATTTTTTTTCTTTCTTCTTGTAATAAGATATTAGAAAGAATACTATCAAAAGTTAGGACAAAAAATTGGATATGATGGAATGAGAGCTGGTGTAAATGTGATAGATTTCAATATTTCTCTAATTAGTCAGACTATTCATAAATAACACTTGAAGTTTAACCCTTATTATAATTCAAGAAAAAGAGCTACCCGAAAATCTTTAAGAGTAGGGCGCGGATGCTGAAAAGCGCATGAGTAAGCAAGGTTTTAATAAATTTTATTACAATGAAAAAGTCAAAGCAAATCTCGACTATTAAATCGAATCATAATTCGATTAAAAAGCCTAATCAGATAGTGCCAATTAAAGTTGAAGGTGCAAATCTAGCACCCACAGGTCATTTAACCTATCATGGCGGGCATCTATTAACTAACGTAGAAGTATATACTATTTTTTGGGGTTCAGCTTGGCAAATTGCGCCTCAACATAACCTCATTCAACAGATTAATAGCTTTTTTGATAGTATTCTCACAAGTTCAATGATGGATCTCCTCAACGAATATAGTGTTCCTGGAATGACAATTGGTCATGGCAAAAGAGTAGGTTCAACTATTATTACGAATTCAGAACCCGGGACAATTGTAGGTAATTCTAGACAAATAACTGATATTCAACTTCAACAATCATTACAGAACTTTATTAGCCATGGTATTATCCCTCAACCCAATAGCAATACTCTATATTTTGTTTATTTACCACCAAATGTTATTTCAGTATTAGGTAACTCAAGTTCATGTGTTAATTTCTGTGGATATCACGGACATATTGGAAACAGCATATTCTATGCTGTAGAACCCTTTGTTACCTGTAATGGCTGTAGTTTTGGAAATATTTTAGACACTTTAACAATAGTAAGTAGTCATGAACTTTGTGAGGCGATTACTGATCCAGGTTTAGATGCTTGGTTTGATCCCACAAATGGAAATGAAATTGGTGACATATGCAATAGGATATTCCAAAGAATTGGGAGTTATGCCGTACAACTTGAATGGTCTAATAAATCTTCAGTATGTTTATTAAGCCCTCCTTTTTCTAGCTGGTTAGAATTAGATAATAATCCGGCTACTGTAAATATAATTGCTGATAGTAACAGACTTTATCAATTGCATAATACAGGAAGAATTTGGATATATACTGGAGTTCCACATACTGGATGGCAAGAACTTGATAATAACCCTGCTACTGTAAAGATAATTACATCTGGCGGAAATCTTTATCAATTACATAATTCTGGCAGGATTTGGATTTATACAGGTACACCACATACAGGTTGGTTAGAATTAGATAATAATCCTGCTACAATTGATATTGTTGCTGATGGAAATAGACTTTATCAGTTGCATAACTCTGGAAGAATATGGATATATACTGGAGTTCCACATACTGGATGGCAAGAACTTGATAATAACCCAGCTACTGTAAAGATTATTGCATCGGGTGGAAATCTTTATCAATTACATAATTCTGGCAGAATTTGGATTTACACAGGTACACCTCATACAGGTTGGTTAGAATTAGATAATAATCCTGCTACTATTGATATAGTTGCAGATGGAAATAGACTTTATCAGTTGCATAATTCTGGAAGAATATGGATCTATACTGGAGTCCCTCATTCTGGTTGGCAGGAACTTGACAATAACCCTGCTACAGTTAAGATTATTGCATCGGGTGGAAATCTTTATCAATTACATAATTCTGGCAGGATTTGGAAATATACAGGTATACCTCATACAGGTTGGTCAGAACTTGATAATAATCCAGCTACAAAAAATATTGTTGCAGATGGAAATAGACTTTACCAGTTGCATAACACTGGAAGAATATGGGTGTATACTGGGGTTTAAAGAGTTCCAAGCTTTAAAAAAACTTTACAGGTGAATTCCAGTATTATAATGTACTCTTTGTAAATAAGTAAGTTGAGAGAGCCTTATACACGAACTTTCTACTAAGTTATGATCAAAATCTTGGGATAAGTTCAACTCTGAAATCAAATAGCCCTAACCAATATGCTTGCCGATGGCAAATATTTTTACATATTTGCCATCCAAGCATTTGGATGTGAGAATCAAATAAAAAATACTTTTGAATCAATATTAAAGTTTATAAATTCAGAAATTGACTCTGAAGCATTAAATGTTAAAGACAGTAAAAGTTATCCAGATTTTATATGCAAACTATAAATCGTTATTAATAACCCAACCCATCCCCATAATGAAACAGCGCGTAACCTTTTGGCTTCATAAAGCCTGGTACATCGGATTGGTTTTCTAAAACGGCTTTAACTGAAATGGGTGTTGTGAATGGCATTTTACCGCTTGGATTAAATACACCGCTCACAATATCCATTACAGATTCGGGTGTTGTGCCGAAAGTTGCTAAAATGGTTTTAGCATTACCTTTATCAATTTCATCAATCACCCAAGGATTGGTATAATTGATGACTAAAATAGTTGGTTTTGATGCGAGCATATCGTTGACGTGCGCAATGTCGATTCTATTTTTGGATAAACTCAGTTCAATAGGTGCACCAGTTGAGCTGAATAATCCGCCTGTATTCGGTATAAGCCATAAAACAACGGCATCAGCTTCTTCTTTTGTTTTGACAAATTCAATATTTGGATTGATTATTTTGGGTGTAACTACGTTAGCTGCGTTTTTATTTCTGCCGTTATCGTAATAGGTTTCAAAATAGATTTTTGTCTTTTTGATGAGAGGCAAAAGTTTCGCTTCGTTACGGAGTAATACTATCGATTTTCTCTGCGCAATATCTGCTTTTTTCTGATATTCTGCATTGCCAACAGTTTTTACCGCCGTTTCGACATTCACGTAAGGATTTTCAAACAAACCTAAATCAAACTTTTCTTTCAGTAGTCTCACTATTGATTCATTGATACGTGCTTCGGTGACTAATCCTTTTTTGACCGTTTCAAGTAATTTTTCAGGATTGGCATCGCCCGAAAAAATATCGACACCGCTTAAAATCGCTTTTTGGTAGCGCTCCAGAATTGTTAAATTTTCAACACCCCACGGCATCATGTCAATAGGTCCTGTATCAGAATTGATAATACCTTTAAATCCCAATTTTTTACGCAATAAAGTATCAATGACACCTTTATTGAACGAAAAACCAACAGATTCAAACGGCATGTTGATAGGTTTGGCATAATAGGGCATGATAGCTGATGTACCTGCTGCAATCGCTGCTTTGAAAGGTTTTAAATGATACTCGAACATTTTACCTGGATAGTGCTGACCTTTCGCCCAATCAAAATGTGGATCTTGTCCTTCTATTTGTGCACCACCACCTGGAAAATGTTTGGTCGTCATGGCAACTGAATTTTTGTTCAGTTTAATGCCTTGAAAACCTAAAACTATTTCGCGAATCATATCAGCGGCTAAATCGGAATTTTCGCCAAAAGTGCCTTCAATACGTTGCCAACGTGGTTCGGTTGCTAAATCACCCATATACATATAACCTTTGCGCAAACCGACGGAAGTCCATTCTTTGGCGGCAATTTCAGCAAATTCACGCGTGAGTTTTAAATCGCGCATAGCTGCAAGCCCTAATTCTCCAGGCCATTTCGAAAATACGGTTGTGCCTACGCTCAAACCAATAGATGCATCGGTTGTGATATGATTTCTTGGATTTGAAGCGACAATACAGGGAATTCCTAAACGCGATGTCTCTGAAAGCGCTTGTAAATTGTTCGACCACTCTGCCATAATTTTTGCGCTGGTATTGGCGCGCAAAATAAAATGGCGCAAATGATATGTCAAAACAGCTTTGGTTGTACCTGCTGCTGACATTGTTGGGCTTGCCAACGGTTTACGCGTGAACATATTCACTTTCTGAACTAAATCTTCTTCATTAAATCCATTCGAAATTTCTGCTTTTGGCGCATTTTGTTGAAAAGCAAAATCGCCCGCTAAACGTGTAGTGCTTATGAGCATAAAACCCACTTTTTCTTCAATTGTCATTTGAGAAATGAGGTCATTAATGCGCACTTCGGTTGGTAATCTCCAATCTTCGTATTTATCGAGCTTGTGGTTTTTGTTTAAATCTTTAAATTGCAAACCATCAATTTTCAAAATTTCGGATGACCGAAAACCTAATTCGGGTTGAGCTATTTTTTGCGCAGTTTTATTTGTAGCACAACCAAAGAGCAAAAGGCAAATTGCAAAAGGCAAAGAAAAAATTGCAAAAAGCAAATTGCAGAAAGCAAAGGGCAAATTGCGAATACTTAATTTTTTAAAACATCTTAAAAATAGAAATTTTGTATTTTTCATCATAATTTTATTAAACATGAAATTTTGTAAAAAATTGACCTTTTTTCTACGAGTTTTGCATTTTGCTATAAATTTACCTTCTCCATCTTCGGCGCAAAATAGTGCATAAAACACCAAGCAACAAGGTAGGCTGAACCGCAAATGATGAAAATAATATTGTAACCTAAATTGATATTGCCAGCTGCTTTATTTGTATCGAGTAGCCAACCAATGAGAAATGGGAAAAAAATACCACCCACTGAACCCGCCATACCACCAATCCCTATGACAGAACTCAATGCTTTTTTAGGAAACATATCACTCGCGGTGGTGAAAATATTGGCGCTCCAAGCTTGGTGCGCTGCTGCTGCTAAAGCAATGAGTGCAACTGCTTCCCATCTATTAGAACAATATTGAACGAGCATAATGGGTGTTACTGCAAAAGCAAAAAACAACATCGAGACTTTACGCGCGCGAAAAACTTCCCAACCACGTTTTATTAACCAGCCCGATAAATAACCGCCGCCGATTGAACCAATAGTTGTAGCTGTGTAAACCAGAATGAGTTCAAAACTTGGTTTTTTTAAATCAATTTGAAAAGTAGTTGCGAAATAAGATGGCAACCAAAATAGAAAAAACCACCAGATAGGATCGGTGAGCATTTTACCAAAAACAAAAGCCCATGTTTGTTTAATGCTGAAAAGTTGTAACCATTTAACAGGTTTACTATCTTTCGCGTTTTCAGCTTGCTCATCTACGTCAGAATGAATATAAGCAAACTCTTCCGCTTTTAAGCGCGTTTGTTTAGCAGGAATTTCATAATAAATCCACCAAAAAATCAACCATATAAATCCGACCACACCTGTTGCAATGAATGCCATTTGCCAACCATACGCTCCTAATAACCATGGCACTGCGATGGGTGCCACAACAGCACCAATATTCGCACCCGAATTAAAAATTCCTGTCGCTAATGCACGTTCCCGTTTTGGAAACCATTCAGCGACAGTTTTTATAGCTGCTGGAAAATTACCCGATTCCGTCAGTCCTAAAAATGCGCGCGCACTGATAAATCCAAAAGTAGATGTTGCAACAGCATGTAGAACGGCTGCAATAGACCAACCGATAATAGAAATGGAGTAACCAATTTTAGTCCCGATTTTATCGATGATTCGACCAAAAATGAGTAAACCCAAGGCATAGAAAGCCGCAAAAGTTGTGACAATGTGTCCATAATCCGTTTCCGTCCAACTGAATGCTTTTTCGAGCGTTGGTTTTAATAGACCGATGATTTGTCTATCAAGATAATTAATTGTTGTAGCAGCGAATAGGAGTGCTACTACAACCCATCTGTATTTACCCATGTTTAGTTGATAGTTGTTCGTTGATAGTTGTTCGTTGTTAGGCATCCGAAACGAACAACTATCAACGAACAACTAACAACTGTATTTATTTAGAAATTGGTTTAACTTAGCTCAAAGCTAATTATTATTTTTTAAATTTACTTAGAAGTGCTAAAACTTCAACCGTTTTAGCTTCAATCGTTG
>JAYWBA010000207.1:0-28376 GCA_043781915.1 Saprospiraceae bacterium | reverse complement strand
GTTTCGATTTCAATTATTCATTTTAGAACTCAGGAATTAAAACCCAACAAAGAGAATTATAATTTATATCGGTGTAAACATAGTTAAAGATTATAATTGAAAAATTATTAATTGACGAGTGAAGCAAAAATATTGACGAACCATAGTAAAAGTATTGACGAGCGAATTATAAGGATTGATAAGTGAGTATGCTTTTAGGTTTCTATTGAGTGCCACTACGTTCTGTCAAATAGAATTACAAAAGTCGAAATTTCCCGAAAATAAAAAAACCCGCTTGAATGCGTCAGCGGGTTTTTCAAAATAACACTAAAAGAAATTGCTTAAATACTTTGACGACACTTAAAATTAAAAAAACTGAGGAAGTCACCACTTAGCATTACAATAGCGATGACTTCATTTAATCAGCTATACAAAATTCATCTGTTTTTCAACTTTAAAGTCTTGGTAAAATATTTAAAAATTCAACTTTAAAAAAATTCAAGGTGTTTGTTTAAATTTAAATGCGAAGAAAAAACAAAAAAGTGGTTGGATTTTATAAAATTGAGGAATGCAAGTAAAACCATTGACGAATGAAGCAAATTAATTGACGAAGCTAAATATTGGTTTAATTGAAAAAGGATTTTCGAACCGTTCTATTTGATTTGTGTAAATACCCGTGATAAATTTAACCACTAAGTCCACTAAGAAAATCACAAAGAACTCAAAGTGTTTGTCGGACTTAGTGAACTTTGTGAATTCCTTTGTGTTTCTTGTGGTTAAATTATCTTTTGGCAACTAAGTAATTCGCTTTCCTTACATCTAACTTATCTTAGATTTACAAAAAAGATTTTAAGGCTCAAATTTTTTTAAATACTTCGACCTCATGGATTGAGTTTTTGAGTGAAGAAAATTTAAAATCCTTTTTAACAGGGGTGCCTTGAGTTATGTCAGTAGCAATATCCGGCTCACCGAAACCTTTATGAGTATTGAATCTGACGTATTTTTCGCATTCTTCTTTTGTATCTATCTTACCATTGTCTAAGGAATAACCTTCAGGATTTTCGTTTTTTTCTGGTACTACTTTATATTGCTCATCCGCCTTAGCATTGTATATAACTTTAAATAATTCTGTCATAACTTTAAAATTTTAAAAAAAAATTTTTGCCTCCTTTATTGCATTTCGGCGTTGCGTTGTTTGTTATTACTCTTTATGGGTCATTTAGAAAAACTGTCCCCTTTAATTTCAATATCTTTATTAAACTGGTATGTGCCGAGCAGCTTTACTTAGGTCAACCTCTTCTAGGTCGGCTCCCGTTAGGTCAACTTCTTCTAAGTCAACTCCTTCTATGTTAGCAAATTTTAGGATAGCTTTGTTGAAATTAGCTCCATTCAGGTTGGCTTTACTGAGATTTGCTCCAACGAGGTAACCCTCACCGAGGTTAGCCCCGCTGAGGTTAGCTTGAATGAGGTTGGCTTTCTTGAGGTTGGCTTTTGTGAGGTTAGCTCCACTGAGATTGGCTTTTGTGAGGTTCACTCCCATTAGGTTGGCGCCACTCAAATCAGTCCCACTTAAATCAGCTTCACTTAAATCGTTTAAGGATAATCCAGCTGAAGTTCGAATTAATTTTTTTCCACTTAGGTCAGCATTTTTCAGGTCGACTCCCTTAAAATTTCTCTCCCCTGCGGCGTATTTCGCCAATAATTCTTGTGCTGTCATACTGTAAAAATTTAAAAAGTAAAAAATTTTTGCCTCCGTTATCGCATTTCGGCTTTGCGTTTTTTTAATACCCTTGGTTGACGTACCTACCAATGCTGCTGTTTGTTTAACAGGCATTGGATAGAATAAAGTTTGACCAATGCTACCTTTGCGGCTACTCTGCGACTATGCGTTAAGATTATTTTCAACGCAGAAACACTGATGAGCCGCATAGGGCGCAAAGTTTAAACCCTAAAAGAGCACTAATTTTTCTAATTGTAGTAGTTACTTGTTAAGTTCCATTATTATAAGTTTGTAGAAAAAGTTTTTTATTTTTTTACGCCAAGCATATAAAAATTAAATATTTCACAAATGTAAAGACAAGAAGGTTCTTGTTTTTGGGAGATTGACGAATGCAAGGAAATTATTGACGAAGTATAATAGAAATATTGACGAACATTCGTACACCGCTTGCCTTAGTGTCGTTTTTATGAAATTGATGTGTGAGCTATTAAATTTTCTCATAATTAAATTCACCTGGGTTCAGACTAAAATAATATAGTGATAAAGCCGTTTTTTTTAAATAAAATTTTATAATCTGAAAGATTACACTAATTTTGTTGATGTGTATTAAACAACTGGATTATATTGAATAAAATTATACGCACTATCATTGTTGATGATGACGATCAATGGCGTGAACTCGTCAAAATTCGTATCGAATCACACCCGATGCTAGAATTGGTTGGTTCATTCGATTCAGCTTATGAAGCCCATACTTTAATAATATCGGGCGCAGTAGATCTCATGCTTCTCGATATTGAGATGCCCGATGGCAACGGAATGGAATTTTACAAGAGACTCATTGTTAAGCCGTTTGTAATTTTTATTACATCGCATCGCGATTTTGCCATTGAGAGTTATGAAAATAATGCCATGGACTATCTAATAAAACCTCTAACAACAGCGCGTTTTTTACAAGCCATTGAAAAAGTAATTTCAAGACTGACGAATGAGAAAAATAATAAAGTAGTGAATATTGACTCTTTAAATGATCATATTTTTGTTCGTGAAAATAATAGGTTTATTAAAGTTGAAATTGATAAAATTTTATTTTTAAAGGCACTTGAAAATTATGTTCAAATTATTACAAGCGATAAAATATTTGTAACTTTGCTTTCTTTAAAGGCAATAGAAGGTTTCTTTCCGAGTAGCCAATTTCAAAAAGTGAACCGCTCACACATTATAAATTTAAAAAAAATAACATCAATTAGTGCAGAAGAAGTTTTAATAGAGGAGCATGTCATTCCGATTTCTAAGAATTATTCCGATTTAATAATTAATAGTGTCGTTAAATCGAAGCTGATAGGAAGAAGTGTTTAACTACAATTTAATACTTGTAAACTGTTTGAATTTTATCGCATGAACTTACGCAACCTCTCTATTCTTTGCATTTTTTTTCTTTTACATTTTTTTCCAACGCAATTAATTTCTCAAAACAAAATATCTGATTTCAAAAATCAACTTCAGGTTACTATATCAGATAGTACACGCTGCCGATTATTGCGCGAAATGGGTGTTGAATATGCTAAAACTAATAGAGATTCGGCAGTTGTTTATTTAAAACAATCGTTAGAATTGGCACAAAAAAAGGCAATCGCTTTGCAAGAATCAAAAACTTTAACTGAATTGGCTTATGTATATTCCAACAAATTCTCTGATGAAATAAGTGCACTTGCCTATTTGAAAAAAGGCATAGAGGTGGCAACACCGATAAATGACTATAGAGATTTGGCATTTGACTATGGCAGAATAGGGATAATAATGAAAAATCAAAAGCAACCAAATCCAGAAGAATTAGTTTTAACAGCTATCGATTATGCAGAAAAATCGGGCGATATTGTTGCTATTTCGTTTCATAATAACGTTTTAGCACAATTCTATACCGACAATAAGGAATTTGCGCAAGCAGAGTCAATTTTTCTCAAGATGTTAGAATTTACTAAAAATAAAGATTCGAAGGAATGGTTAAGACAGAGTGCCAGTTATAGCGATATGTTGGAAAAACAAGGAAGGGTAAATGAAGCAAAAGTGAATTACGAAAATGCGTTTAACTACATCAATGAAAACCATGTTATTCCAGATGATTTTATTAAAGCTGTTGTAATATTCCAAATTCAAAGCAAAACAAAACATTACGACCTCATGGAGGAAACGCTAAACAAATATAATGCATTAAATAATAGACGTAATACACCCGATTCTTCCGAATTGTTCGAATTGTATTTAATACTTAAGAATGCTTACTCTGAACAAGGTGATTACAGAAAAGCGTACCTGTATTTACAAAAATCTGTTGAATGCCAAAATACAATTAATATTCACAGATTTACGGAAAACACGCAAATTGAAACAGTTAAAATTAAAGCAGCCTTAGACATAGCTAAGAAAGAAGAGGAGTTGAGAACTCAAAAGCGTTTTGTCATCGTTATTGCCATTTTTTTATTACTATCTATTGCATTCTCGTATTTCATCAGCAGAACTTTGAAACGCATCGAACAGCAAAAATTAGAACTGACAAAAGTTAATAAAACCAAAGACCAATTACTTTCTATTATAGCGCATAATTTGCGCAGCCCTGTTAATTTACTCAAGGAGTCTTTCGATTTATTAGAAAATAATTTACAAACACCCGAACAAACGGTACAATTTCTGAGTAAATCAAAAAGTCAAATTGAGCGCGTTAATTTTACTCTCGAAAATTTATTAACTTGGACAGTAGCACAACGCGATGGATTCAAACCGACATTTGAGATCGTTTCAATGTCGGATATTATTGCACAGCAAATTGAATCGCTTCACGATTTTTCAAATAAAAAAGGAATTAACTTACTCAATGATACACTAAAAGATTTATTTGTTTGGGGCGATAAATATTTGCTTTCCATTGGTTTGTACAATGTTTTGCATAATGCTATTAAATTTTCCTTGCAAGGCGGCAACGTCGAGATTATTTCCGAAAAAAACGATTCCGATAAAATAACGCTTAAGATAATTGATAATGGACAAGGAATAAGCCCTGAAATGCTGAGAAAATTTGAAAATAATGAACCCATTTTAAGCACACTTGGCACAGCAAAAGAAAAAGGGACAGGTTTGGGTTTAAGTTTAGTCAGAGAGATTGTTGAGCAAAACGGCGGTTTAATTCATATACATAGTAATGGACAAGGCACAACTGTTTCAATTATTTTGAAAACAGCATAGTTTCTGGAGATTAAAATATGAGTTTTAATTTTTTTATTGAAATCTGAAAGAATACAGTAATTTTACCCTTGTTTCTAAAAAGAAAAACAAATATTTTATGAATTGCTTGCAACTGCACAAAACTTTGGTGTTTAAGTTTTTCATTTTAGCTTTTACGCTCATACTTTCAGGAAAAGTTTACGCACAAAATACGGTTACGATAGATGGTTATGTTTATGAAGATTTAAATCGCGGATTTTTGAACCGCGTTAAATTAACGTTGTTACAAAACGATGGCGTTTTTGTGGCTGATACGCTTTCTGAAATGGATGGTCATTTTGTTTTTAACAAAATACCTATCGGCAAAAAATATGAACTTCAATTTGAGAAAAAAGTTTTTGTAACTGCGATTGAAAATTTTTCGACAGAAGGCAAAACGCCCAATGAGAAAATTTTTATTAAAAAACCGATGAAGCGATTGCCGGGATATTTCCTGGAAGTAACACTCGCCGAAAAACGCTTTTCTGAAAACACGCCTGTAGATGCCATAACTGGCGCGCGATTCGAAGTGTATAATAACACAACGCGCAGAGAAGAAATTGTAATAGACTCCACGACAAGCAATCAAGTAAATGTTGTTCTTCAACAAGGCAATGAATATATTCTCATGTTGCGCAAAAAAGGTTATTACACCAAACGGATGGAAGCACGGGTAAACGTGAAAGGATGTTATTTGTGTATGGAAGGGTTTGGCACGGTTAATCCGGGTGTTGTAAGTAATATTTCTTCTGCCGAAAATAATAATTTTGGCACTCTCATAGCGAATATGGATTTAGAGAGAATAGATTTTAAGCGAAATGTTGTCATGCAAAATATCCTGTTCGAGCCGGTTTCCTCAACGCTTAGAGAATCTTCTTTTCGCGAATTAGATAAAGTAGTGAGTCTTTTAAAAAACAATCCAAGTTTGAGGGTCGAACTTGGTGCGCATACCGATTCGCGAGGAAGTGCAATCTCAAATATGAAGCTTTCTCTGGGTAGGGCGCAATCAGCGGTCGATTATATTTTAAATGTTTCAAAGGGCAGTATTTCCCAAGAAAGAATTGTTGCCAAAGGGTATGGCGAAAGTCAATTATTGAATAAATGTGCAGATGGGGTAGCGTGTTCGGAGGATGAACATGCTAAAAATAGACGCATTGAATTGAAGGTTTTTAATTATAAACCGCTAATATTAGAAGATAAGAGCTTGTTGGAAATGGTGCATCAAGAAGAAATGGATAAATTTTTAAATGGTACTGAAGGAGATATTCAAGTGCATGGCAGTATTCCAACCGATACAACGCATACTCAAACGAATAACTCAGGAATGATGATTCCTAAAATATTGGAGAAGAATGAGTCGAATATGCCGAAACTAGAGTATCAAGCTTTGAAAACAAAATCTGTCATCAAATCCGACTCAACGCTGAAATCTAACAACAAAGTGATAGTTACGCCTAAAAGCACCCATACAGAACCTCCTGAAACAGAAAATAAAAATGTTATGGCTGCTTTAGAGAATTCAAACACTGAGAGTCAGAATTTTTCATTAACTATTAAACCTATTTTCGACTATTCCGGCTATAAAATTGAGTTTTTGAGAACAGTTGATTTGCTTTCTGACACAGATAATAATCTCAAATTTATTGCACAAAATTTCGCCTCAGAAGTAGCTGTACATAAATTACACGATAATAAATACAGTTATTTAGTCGGCAATTTAAGCACTTGGGGTGAAGCTGAACGTTTGCTTGATAAACTCAAAACACAATATCCAACCGCGCATATCGTTGATTATTATAAAGGTAAAAGGCTTGGAGATTAATGGTTAATCTGTCAATTCTTAATGGTTAATATAAAGAGAAAGGGTTTTCGATGTTTCTTCAATTGACAGGACACTCGGTTTTCTTATAAAAAATTTCCCTCACTTTATCAAGCCTTTAATTCTTTGTTTCTTTGTTGTGAGGAAATTCTCGACACTGTTTTCAGCACAAAGAACCAAAGAATCAAAGATTTCACAAAGAATCAGCGAAAGTCTGAGCTGTTTGCGGGAAAATTATTGGGTGTAAAGGCATCGAGATTTGCTAAAATCATAAAAATATTTTACTTTTGTAACCACACAATTTGAAACACGCATAATATGTTACATCGCAGTCTATTTCTAAGTACGCTCTTAGCAGCGACTTTATTTTCTTCTTATGCTCAAAACGCAGCAGTTACTGACAAAGCAGAAAAGTTATACGAACTTCATGCTTATAGATCTGCAGCTACCGAATACGAAAAAATTAATGTTTCTAACCCTCTGTCCGCTAAAGATGCTTTATTGTGGGCACAATCGCTCACAAAAATTGGTGAAACGCCTAAAGCATTAAGCATCTACAAATTTCTCGGAAATAATAACCGATTAAGCGACTCTGCCAAAGTGGCTTATTTTAATGCCCTTTTATTCGAGGGTAATTATACGGGTGCTGAACAAGTTGCCAACTCGGTTCAAAATGGTAATATCGCCGCGCATTTAAAGTCGCGTGCAGAATGGATTAATAGTAATAAAAACAGCGCCAAAATTGCAGTGAAGAATTTAGCACTCAATTCTTCGGGTTCTGAGTTCGGCATTACGCCGTTCAGAAATAATTTAGTTTGGTCGAGCGATAGAAACGACATAGCGCGTTCAAAGTCATTGGGTTCAAAAAAAGACTGGACAGGCTCGTCGAATAATCAAATGTTCACAGCATTAAAAACAAATGGTGCAGTGGGGAATATCCAATTCTTTTTCACTGACATAAAAAATGTTTACAACGAAGGTTTTCCGAGTTTTACAGCCGATGGTAAAACTGTTGCTTTTATGCGCAGTAATATAAACGATGGGAAACGCTTACTTTCTAACAGCGGCATCGAAATGTCGATTTATTTAGCCGATGTTGACGATAACGGCAATTGGATGAATACGCGACCTTTTAACCACAACGCTGCAGCTACAGGTTTTCCTGCTTTAAGTCCTGATGGAAAAAGTTTGTATTATGTCTCCGATAGAAGCGGTGGATTTGGTGGATTCGATATTTATAAATCGATGAAAATAGGCACAGGTTGGACTGAACCACACAATTTAGGCGAAAGTATTAATACAAGTGGTGATGAAATTACACCATCGAGCGATGGAGAAAACTTTTATTTTGCTTCAACTGAACATAATGGATTTGGTGGCTTCGATATTTTCAAAGCAACTTTATCTAATCTTTCAGACGTTAACAATATAGGTCTGGGAATTAATTCTGCGCAAGATGATTATGGTTACATCTCTAACGGAAAGAATGGTGAAGCTTATTTTGTTTCTAACAGAACTGGCGGAAAAGGAAGAGAAGATATTTATCAAGCTGTCAGCCATCAGCCGCCACCAGTCAGGTTAATAGAAACTCCGAAACTCATTACTCAAAGCGCACCACTTAAAGCTCCAACATCTTACAGTACTATGGCAGTAAAAGGGAAAACTATTTACGAAGGCAGTGTGATGAGCCAATCGAGCAATGAAAAATTAGAAGGTGTAACTGTTACGCTTTTCGATAATGTTACAAAAAAACACGGGCAAAGTTTTACAGATAGTGCTGGAAATTTTTCAGCTTCGTTAAAAACTACTGGCGATTATACTTTCTCTTTTTATAAAGAAGGTTTTGCAGAGAAAAAAATAAATTTAAAAGGTTACGCTCTGAAATCAGGTAAACTTCCTGCTATTCAATTGATTGAAAATTCGGTTGAAGCTGTTGAACCTGTTAAACAAACGAACGCTGTAATTAAACAGCCTGAAGCTATTGTACCAAGAGAGATAAAAAATACTGTTGAACACCCTAAAGCAGAAATGACTGCAAAATCGCCAAATATTGGAACACCAAGGTTGAATAAATTTTACGCCGTACAATTAGCTTCGTCGAAAGATAAATTCACAGGTTTTCATAAAATGAATGATAAACTTTTAGCACTTGAATATTTTGTTGAAGAAGAAGGTAGTTATAAAGTTAGATTGGGTGTTTTCAATTCTAAAGCAATAGCAGATTCAATCATGAAATTAGCGCATGCAAATAACTTTACAAGTGCTTATGTTGTCGAAGAAAAAAATGATTCTATCATCGATAAATATTTTAAAAAAGATTTAGTTCCTAAAAGCTATTCTGTGGAAGTAGTTAAGAAAAAGGAACAGGTGTCAGGTACTAACAATGCGCCAAAGCCGATAGCTGAGAGCTCAAAGCTTAAAACTGACTCAACTTTTAAAGTTCAAATTGGCGCCTATAAAAATGCGAAGAACTTTAATGACGATAAAGTATCTAATATCTGGAAAGTAGAGTCGAAGCAAGATGGCGCGCTCACTGTCTTCTATATGGATGGCATCAGAAAATTGGCAAATGCCAAAGCTATAAAAAAACGCGTTCAAGAGGCTGGTTTTAAAGATGCAAAAGTTGTTATTAATGAAGGCGAAAAATGGAAAGTAATCGATTAACAAAGAGCAAAGAGCAAAGTGTAAAAGGCAAAATGCAAAGAGCAAAAGGCAAAGAGCAAAAGGCAAAGAGCAAAAGGCAAAATGCAAATAGTAATTTTATTTGCTTTTTGCCTTTTGCATTTTGTCATTATAGATTTGCCTTTTGCATTTTGTCCTTTGCTCTTTGCCTTTTACCCTTTGTTAGTTCTGCTCAGAACAAAGCTGATTTAGAACATTTGAAAATCCAAGTTAAAACTGCTATCAGTGCCAAAACACTATTGAATCGGTATTTTTTAACCAATTCGGATTGTGATATCTCTGAGTTTGAAAAACTAAACCATTTAAAAATATCAAGCACAATTCCGGCAGGTTCAAAATTGATTATGCCTATTTTTGTGTTGACTTATAACAACAAAACCATCCGGTCATCTATTGGTATTTCCGATTTGCACATGGCTCAAAACATACAATCGTATAATTTAAAGCTCTATCAAAAAAAAGTTCGCGCCAAAAACTATAAACAAGAAGGGCTTATTTTAGTACCTTATCATTTCTTTTACTGCGATAAACAAAACAAATCAACAGCGCAAGAAGATAAAATTCAAACAGCAGAGGAAGAAATCGTAGAAGAAAAACCAACGGGTAAAAATGTTACTAAATACGCCATTTTTGGAAAAAAATACCAATACGTTAAGCGCATAGATAGAAAACTTGAAGGTAAAGTTTTTTACATCGAAGGTGGTCACGGCGGACCAGATCCGGGTGCACAAGTAGTCGTTGAAGGTAGAACAATTTGCGAAGACGAATATGCTTACGATGTTTCTTTGCGCGTGGCGCGCGAACTCGCGCGACATAATGCAACGGTTTATATCATTACGCGCGACCCAAACGACGGCATCAGAGATGGCGAATTTTTAATTTGCGATTTTGATGAACAAACTTATCCCGATTTAAAAGTGCCTGTATCTCAAAAAGCAAGGTTAACACAACGCTCTGATGCGATTAATGAACTGTTCGAAAAAAATGCAGCGCGAGGTATAATCGATCAAAGACTATTGGTTATTCATGTTGATTCACGCGGAAAGGCACAACAAACAGATACCTTTTTATACTATCAGAACGAAGATAAGAAGAGTTATAACTTAGCATCGTCTATGCTCAAAACTTTAGAGAGTAAATATGCTGGTCGCCGCGATTTTAAAGGCACGCTCACTACCCGCGATTTACATATGCTGCGCGAATGTAAGCCCACAACCGTTTATGTTGAACTTGGAAATATTCGGAATAGTTTTGACCGCAAACGCCTTATGCTCGCTAATAACCGTCAAGCGATTGCGAATTGGTTGGCGGAGGGGTTTATGAAGACGAAAATATGATTTTACTTCCCGCGCTTTTAACTTTTGTGGCTTTATATCTTGGTGGCACTTTAGGAATTGGTTGGTTGTCGTCGAGTAAAATAAAAACAACAAATGATTTTTTTTAGCCTCCTAACAAATGTCACCAGTAATTGTCACAACCGAAATGTTTGTTGATTGGTTCGGTTCGGAAACTATAATGGGCGCATCGACACAATTTGCCGAAAGTGGCTTGCTGGGCTTCATCGAAGACCCTTTCGGCGCAGCACTCAGGTAGTTGAAATGTGCTAATCAATTCCCACAGAAATCGCCGAAATTTAGCACAGAAAATCGCAGAGTAAGTATTAATTATTTTTTCTGCGAATTTTTGCTTAAATTTCAGCGATTTCTGCGTGAAATTTTCTACTTTAGCACCCTTAGTTAAGTAATTACAAAAATTCTATGGCACTTTTTCCTTTCGATTTTTCGCCTTTTAAACTTCCTGAAAATTCTGGATTTGGCTTAGAAAACTTACCACTGTGTGTGTTTTCAGAACGAAATAAGCAATCACAAGTGGGTTATGTATATGGTGACTATGTCATTTCATTTAACAGATTGAGACTAAAATTTATGCATCCTGCCTTTTATTTGAGTTATCGAAAAAAAACAGCAGACACACTTTTAGGAAATGAATTCTTCAATGCAACAATAAAGAAGCTAATCGCAGATATTTACAACTCCAATAATCCGGAATTTTTAGAAAGTTTTTCGCGTTGTTTGGTTTTACGATCAAAAGTTAAATTCCATATTCCATTTACCATTCGGAATTACACCGATTTTTACGCCAGTGAAGCGCACGCTACACGCGTAGGTAGCACAATGCGCAGCCCAGAAAACGCATTACCTGAGCAATGGAAACATTTACCTATCGCGTATCACGGTCGTGCGAGCAGCATTATTCTTTCGGGCGTAGATATTAAACGCCCAAAAGGTCAGATAAGAATCAGTGGTGGTGGTACGAGTTATGAATTTACGCGCGCACTCGATTATGAAATCGAAATAGGCATCGTTATTAAAAAAGATTCTGTGCTCGGTGAGCCTATACCGATGGAAGAAGCAGAAGATTATATTGCTGGTTTTGTTATTTTAAACGATTGGTCTGCACGCGATATTCAGCGTTGGGAATATCAACCCCTCGGACCTTTTCTTGGAAAAAGTTTTGCAACAAGTATTTCGCCGTTTGTTATTCCGTTAGAGGCTTTAGAAAAATTTAGAACAACAGGTGTAGAACAAATTCCGGAACCTCTACCCTATTTAAAAAATCCTTCTAACAATAATTATTTCGATATTACCCTCACTGCAACGCTTCAAACAAAAAAACATCCAGACTTCAAAACAGAAATTTGTCGAACCAATTTAAAAAACACGTATTGGAGTGCAGCTCAAATGATTGCACACCACACATCGAATGGTTGCAATTTACAAGCAGGTGATATTTTGGGTACAGGTACCATTTCTGGTTGGGAACACAATGCGAAAGGTTGTTTGTTAGAACTGACAGAAGGCGGAAAAACTCCTTTCACGCTCGATTCAGGTGAAACGCGCATTTTTCTCGAGAATGGAGATACTATTACGCTGCATGCTTTTGCTGAACGCGAGGGTGTGCGGATAGATTTTGGTGAATTGAGAAATACAATCGTTTAGGGTATTGCTTATCAATTGAAACGCGGATTGAGCTGAAATACGCAGATTTTCACGGATTTTTATACCTTATTACGATTAGGATTTTTGTATAAATTTGAATAAACAATTCTCTTAAACTCAGCTTCTTTTCCAAAATTTAGTAATAAGCCTACTTCAACATTCGTTGCTCTAAGGTAATTCATAAGTTGATACTCATTTTCCTCAATGAGATATGACGTTGCTTTAATCTCAACAATTACTGCATCGTTTACGAATATGTCAGTAAAAAATTCTCCAACAATTTTATTTTTGTAGTAGACTATTATTTTTCCCTGAGCCTCTACTTTTAAACCCTTCGATTGAAGTTCATAAAACATAGCATTTTGATAAACTTTTTCCAAAAACCCGTGGCCTAATTCGTTGAAAACTTCATAATAAGCTTTTAAAATTAAATTCGTAATGTCCTTGTGAAGTAGTTCTGTCATAGTTTTATGTAAAGTTAAATTAGAAATCCGCGAAAATCTGCGTATTTCAGCTCAATCCGCGTTTCAAATGGCAAAAATCAGCGCACATAAACAATCTTTCGCGCATTCGAACGCGTTATAACATTCGCACTATTGGCATCAACGGTATCAAACTCGAAGACAAAAAGATATAAACCACTTGCTAAAACATCAATTCCTGCTGCACTATCCCAAGTAAACTGCACATTGCCCGAACCAATGGTATTGACTGGTTGTGAGAAAGTTTTTACAAGTGCGCCTTTTAAATCGTAAATTTTAAGATTAACGTTGGTTACTGTTTTTTCTGAGCCATAATTAGCACTGAATGTCGCTTTATCGGAGAAAGGATTTGGGAACGAAAAAATGGAATCAATTCGAACCGAAGGATTATCGATAACGATAAAATTAGCTGATGCTGTTGCAGAAATATTGTTTAAATTCCATGCTTTAACCGTTAAAACATGATTGCCCAAACTTAAATTTTTGAGCGTATAATTTGCTGTTCCAGTTTTAGAATTATCGAGCGACGCTTTATAAAACGCGTTTAAATTGGTTGTCGTTTTCGATGAATCAAGCGTAAGGGTTAAATCATGACCAATACTATTGCCAGAAACATTGATGCCCAAATCATCGCTCAGTTGAACAATCAATTGCGGTGAAGTACCGACGGAGCCACCATTTTTGAAATTAGTATCGTTCAAAAATAAATTGATTACGGGTGGATTTACCGAAGTGGTAGAGTTATCTGTTTTGCAAAGCGCTAATTCATAAATACCATTCGCATCAGTAATATTGTTTGTGGCATAAAAACTGAGTTTACTTTTACCGCAATTGAAATCAATATCTTTAGGTATCGTGAAATCTAAACTCCATACGCCCGCTTTTACAGTCGCTGAACCTTTAAAAAGGATATTGGTTTGAAGTAAAAAATCAAGTTGTGGTACACCATCAATCTGTCCAAGCGTTTTAATATCTTTGGTTTTATCGAAAAGTGTACATTCCAAACTACCATTAAAGTTGGTGAGAATAGCGCCGTTTTCATCCAAAACAGAACCCAAAAGCAAAATTTTCTGAAGCGCTTTGATGGTATCTGTAAAAGATTTAGCCGATTTAGAATTGATATTGGTTAGCTGAACATTATAACGTGGCAAGTTCAAACGCATACTGGGGTCGCCAATGAGTGAAAATTTTTGACCGTTGGTATAAGTGTAACTATTATTTTTGGCTTGTTTAAAAATATCACCCAAGTTTAAAGCTTGATTATTTTTTTTCTGATAAATGTTCTCGAAAACGGCAGAAGTTAGCACTGTGTTCGACGATTGTTCAACCAAACGCGTTGTAGAAAAAAGCGCGATCGCGCCGCCGTTTGAATTTAAAATGGCAGTTTCGCCCGCCGAAATTTCCTTAGGATTATCGAAACCCGTGAATTGACAAGTTGCTGTGACGATAAGGGGTAATTTGTCAATATTTTGCCACGAAGCCAAATCTTCGCGCATTAAAATGCGCTCTTGCGCTAAACCGCGCGAACCACCGTGCCCCATATAGCACATTGTCAAAGTACCATTCACACTTTTTTGAAAAATGGCATCATTCATTGAAGGCACGCGCGAACCACCCGCCGATACTTCCAATTTATACGCATCCATGTAAAGTTTATCGGTATTCAAGTTTTTATAATTACCGACAACGCTTTGTGCAATACCATCCATGTCGTATAAAAATGCACTCGCATCGTTGTCGCACATAAAAGTTACATCGTTACGCCAAGCGCCAAACGATTGCGTCTCGTAATGAATAATTTTATTGACAACCGCTAATGCCTCTGCATTTGTTTTGCAGGGTATTCTGCCAACGCCAATATCAAGACTTCCTTGCAAATCAACGCCTTCATTATCGGAAAGTAAGGCATAAAAATCATCGCTCGGAAAAGCTTCAACGGGAGAAAAACTTTCGTCGGTTTCGTAAACAGGAATAAAGTTTGAAGGCGCATTCGTTCCTATATCGTAATTGTTTTTAAAATCGAAAGAGCCATCACCGAGAAGCAATAAATACTTGAGCGAAGAGTCTTTTTTGACTAAAAAACGCGCAAAATCGCGAATAGCGGCAGGGTCTTGCGCACCAGATGAAAATTCGTTATATACCTCTCTTATTTCAGCAATAGCAGTCGGGATTTTATCAAAATTAATTTTTTGTTGCTGTAATTTTAAAGCAGCTTCTTTAAAAACTTTTGGATAAATTATTACAAGTTGCGTGTTCGAAATGCCGTGTAAATTCTGATTTATTACAGTCCCGACGGCTTTAGGCGTTAACAAAGCAGAAGTTTTATCGAAAAGAATGAACTCCTGTAAATTAGCTTGAGCGGTTATATTAAAAGAAGCGTTGGCTACAACTTGCTCGAATGGTTTTAAAATATTAGAAATATTCCAGAGTGTTAATTGAGGAGTTGCACTTTTAAAGCTAAAGGTTGTTGCTTTATTGATAGAAGTAATATCTCTGAAATCGAGTGGAACATTCTCATACACTAAATTTCTCTTGTACGTTAGTTGCAAATAATCGAGCCAAGCGCGTGCATCTGAAATACCTGAGAAATTGACAATCGCATTCAAATTTGAACTTGGCATGGTAAATTTCTCCACAATCGAACCGTTATACGCCTTCGATACTTCTGGGTCATTTTGGTCTGAACTAGAGATAGATGTTCCAAATGTTTGATTACCCAAATTGACTTTTACATCTGAATATCCACTCGATGCAACTACGAAATTAAAATTAATTTGTGCATCTGAGTTGGGCACGACGTTCGTAAAGTTAAATTGAGACGAATAATCTTTAGAGTTTGCCTGCGAACTAAACGCATCGCCTACCCAAATTTTTCCACTTCCTTGCGTGCAATTACAAGATGTACTGGCTAAAATATTTATTTTATCAACTTCTGAACGCGCATGATAATCATAAGTAGTCGATTGGTAAGGATTTGAAACATTCGGATTTGCCGTTTGAGTAACGCGTAAACCATTTACTCCGCCAAATTTTAAGAAGTAATAAGTATTATCGTCGTAAATATTTTTAGGCTTATTGAATGTATTAGAAATTTTATCAAAATACCATTTGCTCGCACCCGCTGAATAGAACAAAATGTAATCGCTCGCATCGAATTTACCATCTTCTTCTCCTATAATTGTTATAGCATTTTCTGCTACATCTTCCGATCTAAATGCGCTATTCAATTCGGGTAACATACCACCACCATTTCCATAAATTTTTATTGTTCTCGGGTCAATAGCATCTAAATTAGAAATGCCGAGTTGTGTTTTAAGAAAATTATAATCGAGTTTATAAATGCCTGCTTCTTGTACACTCATTTTATAAATTGTCCCATCGTTCAAAACCGAAACAGTTATACCATCTAAAGTTCTGAATTTTGCAGGTGAGGTGTAATTATCAATGGTAATATCGTCGCGAAATAGCGTAATTTCACCACTTCTAAAAGGATAGGCAGCATTATGTATATGAGTAGTATCGTTTAGTATATTTTCGTTTTGGTTTTTCAAAAACTTATTACTACTTTGTGCTTGTAAATTACAAACATTATAGAATAATCCGAAAAACGCCAGTAAACATAAAATCTTTTTAAAAAGGCTATTTGTTATTTTTTTCAACATATTCTGTCTGAATTTATGTTATTATGAACGCACAATAAACATTGTTATTTTATGTTCGTAATTATAATACAAAAGTAATAATTAAGTTCAATCCATCGTTTCAAATCTTAATGTAAAAAATATAAAGAGAAAATGAAGATTCATAAATTTACTATACTAATTATTCTTCTATGGGGTGCAGGAAATCTTTTTGCCCAAGATCCCATATTTTCTCAATTTTATGCGTCACCGCTTCAACTGAACCCTGCCTTTGCAGGCAATGCGTATGCGCCATTCATAGCGGCTAATTACAGAATTCAAGCGCCTTCGTTTGTTTCAGGCAGTGCTGCTTATTCGACGTATCAGGTCAGTTACGATCAATTTCTCGATGGGTTAAACAGTGGTATTGGAATAAGTTTTATGTCCGATGATCAAGCTGGTGGCATTTATAAAACGACCTACGCCAACGCGTATTATTCCTACAAAGTTAATATTACCGAACAAATCTCTTCAAAAATAGGCATTCAAGTTGGATTAATTCAACCGAGTATAGATTGGAATAGATTAACTTTTCCAGACCAAATTGATGGTGGCACGGGAAATATTAATCCTTCCGCTGAAGATAGACCAACGAATTTAACCAACAGTAAATTAGATATTTCATCGGGCATATTAGTTTATGGTCCCAGTTTTTATGTAGGTGTAACTGCTAAACATTTATCATCGCCGAACCAATCGTTTATAAAAAGCAATAATCCTAACGTCAATGTTGGCTTGCCATTGCTGATTAATTTCCATGCCGGCTACGATATTACGATTGAAAAAGAAACGCGCTACCGACCAGCCACATTTATAACACCTTCTATTTTGTATGCCAGACAAAGCGATTTCGCCCAAATTGTAGTTGGTGCTTATGGCGGTATAGGTCCGCTTTACCTCGGAACTTGGTATCGACATGCTAATGCTAATCCAGATGCTGTTATTGCTATGGTGGGTTATAGACAAGAATATTTTAAAATAGGTTATAGCTACGATTATACTATTAGTGGTTTAGGTGGAAAAACAGGTGGCACACACGAAATTTCACTGACCATAAACTTCGACCCCAACCCACAGCGCGTTGATATAAATGACTGTTTTAAAATATTTAGATAAATATCTTAAATTTTCGCTTATTTTCGCGCTTTCAAAATAAAAACGATAACACATCGTTTAGATTTAGAATTGTAAAAAAACAAAAGTGGCGACTAATTTTGCCTAAATTTTATTTCCTCAACAACCGTTTTCAAATTCATGACTAAAACGCTTGTAAAATTTCTGAGCCTTTCTATCATTACGCTCAGCATTTTAACGACATCTTGCAAGAAGAAAGAAACCAGTGGTACTACTGGCTGGAACTACAACGACAAAAAATGGGGGGGCTTCGAGAAACTTAACTATGAGGGTCAAGCGACGGGTCCTAATTTAGTTTTAGTGGAAGGTGGCACTTTCAACATGGGATTAACCGATCAAGACGTTACTTTCGAATGGAATAACGTTCCACGCCGCGTAACTGTTTCTTCGTTTTACATGGATCAGACTGAGGTTGCCAATATCGACTACCGCGAGTATTTGTATTGGTTAGAAAATCACTACGGTACTTCATTCCCTGAAGTCGCGCGTAAAGCATTACCCGACACTTTGGTTTGGCGTGAAGAACTTTCTTACAACGAACCTTTCGTTGAAGAATATTTCCGTCACCCTTCTTACCGCGATTATCCTGTGGTTGGTGTAAACTGGTTACAAGCAAACGATTATTGCGCTTGGCGTACTGACCGTGTGAACGAAATGATTCTGATTAACAGAGGCGTTTTAAAACCCGATCCTGAGCAGAAAGACGTGAATGTATTCACATCGGAAACTTATTTAGCTGGTCAATATCAAGGCAATGTGCGTAAAAACTTTAAAGATTTACGTACAGGTACAGATAGACAAGTGCGTCATGAAGATGGCGTTTTGTTACCAAGCTATCGATTACCAACTGAAGCTGAGTGGGAATATGCTGCTTTAGGTTTGCAAGGTAATTTAGCATCGAGCAAAGATGAGCGTATTACTGATAGACGTATTTATCCATGGAATGGTAATTCTGTGCGTTGGCAGCGTCACGACAGAAACCAAGGTCAGATGTTAGCCAACTTTAAACGTGGCGCAGGTGACTATATGGGTATGGCTGGCAATTTAAATGACCATGCTGCACGTCCTGGTCCTGTTAATACTTTTTTACCGAACGATTTTGGTTTGTATAACATGGCTGGTAACGTGAATGAGTGGGTTGCTGATGTTTACAGACCTACAACAAGTACAACGCTTCGCGATGCTGATAACCAAGATTTAGACCCTTTCCGTGGTAACTTATTTAAAACTAAGGTACTCGATGAAAATGGCAAACCTGTTGACCGCGACTCATTAGGTCATTTAAAATACCGCGTTGTTAAAGACGATGAAGTAGCAAATCGCGAAAACTATAAACGCACAAAATTGTACGATTATATGGACGGTGACTCTATCTCTCGCGCATTCGAAGGTTTAGCCATGTACGACGCTAAAAACACGCTTATCAGCGATAAATCTCGCGTCTATAAAGGTGGTTCATGGGCAGACCGTGCATTTTGGCTTTCTCCTGGTGCACGTCGTTTCAAAGATGAAGATAAATCGGACAGAACTTTGGGTTTCCGTTGTGCAATGACACGTAATGGTGGTGCATCGGGTAACGGGCAACCAGAAGCGAATGTTTTCAAAAATGCCAAGCATAAAGACACTAAGAAAAGCTATCGCAGATAAGTGATAAGTGATAAGTGATAAGTGATAATTGATAACGCCGTAGGCGTGACCAATTTGTAGCTATGCCATTCAGGGCATGGAAATGATTGGGAAAATAAAAACGGTTGTTCATTCATTTTGAGCAACCGTTTTTTATTTATAGCGTTCTAAAGTTAAGAATTAAATTTGTATTCATGAAAGACCGCAATGCTCAAATTATTTTAGGAATACTCTATACCGTAGGTGTGTTTGGATACTTATCGTCCTATTCAACGCAATTCGCAAATCTGACGTGTTTAAATTTATTGATTTCGCTTTTTGCGGTGCTGTATTACCAACCTATAAAAGATGCTAAATTTTATTTCGTCTGCTTTAGCATTTATTTAATCAGTTTTTGCACCGAACTCATTGGCGTTAATACCGGTTTAATTTTTGGAAATTATAGTTATGGTGATGTACTCGGCATTGAATTTCTTAAAACGCCTTTCATTATTGGTATCAACTGGCTACTTTTAACTTATTGCACTGCAGCTTTTAGTTCAGACGTTTTTGCATCTACAAAATATAAAAATTATGTTCCAGCCTTAGCTGCTTTATTAATGGTGAGTTTAGATATTTTAATCGAACCCGTTGCACAAAAGTATAATTTGTGGCATTGGATTGAAGGTTATGCACCACTTAAAAATTATTTGCATTGGTTTTTTTTATGTCTAATACTTCAATATTTATTATTTTTCACACTGGGTAACATTCAAAACAAAACTGCCAAATTTTTGTTTTTTCTTCAGTTTGGTTTCTTTTTTATTACTTACTTATTTGTAAAATAATATGCTCCTATATTTTTTAGTTACATTGACTGCATTTGTTGGCATGGAGTTCATGGCTTGGTTTACTCACAAATATGTTATGCACGGCATTTTATGGAATTGGCACGCCGACCACCATTTGCCAAAACACGCCAAGAAAGGATTTTTCGAAAAAAATGATTTATTCTTCTTAGTTTTTGCTTTGCCCAGTATGTTTTGCTATATGTATGGTTCCATGTCGAAAACTTGGTGGCTATTTTTTGTCGGTGTCGGAATATCTATGTATGGATTGGTGTATTTTCTCATTCACGATGTCTATATACATCAGCGATTTAAATGGTTTCGGCTTTTAGATAATTTTTATTCGCGAGCCGTTCTGCGTGCACATGGAAGACATCATGCAGTTCAATCGAAGCAAGATGCAGAGTCATTTGGCTTACTTGTTGTCGATAAAAAATTTTACAAAAAGAAAAATCAGTGGAAAAAATCGGTTAAAGACGAATATCAATCAGAACTTTGAACTAAAAAACCTAAATAATTGTAGTATCTTCCGAGTTTTACTTGAAAAATTACGCAAACCATATACATTTGCACCTCATAGCAAAAATAAAGTACGTTAACTAAGCATGGCAAAAAATCTCCTGATTGTAGAATCGCCTTCTAAAATAAAAACAATTGAGAAAATTCTCGGTTCAGATTATAAAGTGGTATCGAGTGTTGGGCACATTCGTGATTTAGAAAAAGGCGATGCAGGTGTTGATATTGCACACGACTTCAACCCTAATTATATTATTTCGCCCGATAAAGTTAAAGTCGTTAAAAGTTTAAGAGACGAAGTGAAAAATGCGGGTGAAGTTTGGCTCGCAACGGACGATGACCGCGAAGGTGAAGCCATTTCATGGCATTTGTGTGAAGTTTTAAAATTAGATAAACTGCGTACAAAGCGCATAGTTTTTAGAGAAATAACCAAACCTGCAATACAAAAAGCAATCGCATCTCCACGTACTGTCGATTTAGATTTGGTCAATGCACAACAAGCGCGCCGCATTTTGGATCGATTAGTGGGTTTCGAACTTTCTGGCTTGTTGTGGAGAAAAATAAAAGCAGGTTTATCGGCAGGAAGGGTGCAATCAGTTACTGTAAAATTGGTTGTAAATCGCGAGCGCGAGATTCAACAATTTGAAAGCACACCATTTTTTAAAGTAGAAGCCCAATTCGATGTCAAAAATGCTTTGGATAAAATCGTCCTTCTAAAAGCAGAATCGAAAAATAGAATTGAAAAGGAATCGGATGCGCGCACATTTTTAGAAAAATGTAAAGATGCAGTTTATACGATTAAAAACATTGAAGTAAAGCCCCTTAAACGCAAACCCACTGCGCCATTTATTACTTCGACATTGCAACAAGAGGCGAGTAGAAAATTGGGGTTTTCTGTTAATAGAACCATGCAAAACGCACAACGTTTGTACGAAGCGGGACATATTACTTATATGCGTACCGATTCAACGAATTTGAGTGAAACGGCGATTGCTGCCATCGCAGAAGAAATTACAAAGAGTTTTGGCGCACATTATGTTCAAACCCGACGATTTAAAACCGGAAAGGAATCGGCACAGGAAGCGCACGAAGCTATTCGACCGACTTATATTGCTAACAGAGAAGTAACAAGTGACCGTGACGAACAGCGTTTGTATGAACTGATATGGAAACGTGCCATTGCTTCGCAAATGGCAGATGCGGAGTTGGAAAAAACTATTGTCGATATTAATATTTCTACACAACCCAATGAAAGACTCATTGCTGAAGGTGAAGTATTAAAGTTTGATGGTTTTTTGAAAGTCTATCTCGAATCGAAAGATGATGACGATGATGAGGCAAAAGGAACTTTGCCACCTTTGAAAGTCGGACAAGTGCTCGATTTCAATGAAATGCGCGCGGTGCAACGTTTTACGCGTCCGCCTTCTCGATTCACAGAAGCGGCACTGATTAAAGAATTGGAAGATCTCGGTATTGGTCGTCCTTCAACGTATGCGGCTACTATCACTAAAATAATGGAAGAAAATCGCGGGTATGTAGTTAAAGAAACGCGAGATGGTGTGCATCGCGAATTTCAAATACTCAAACTCGATAAGAAAAATAATATCTCAGCCGAAAAAGGCTCTGAGATGACAGGTGCATTAAAAAACCATTTAGTGCCTACAGATATGGGTATGTTGGTTGTCGATTTTTTAAACAAGCATTTCGACGAGGTCATGAATTATACTTTTACTGCAGAAGTAGAAGATAAACTCGACCAAATTGCCGATGGCAAACGCGATTGGGTTGAAATGCTCAAAACATTTTACAATCCATTTCACGAAGATGTAGAAAAAACGCGAGACAATGCCGACCGTGCAAGTGGTGAGCGGGTTTTGGGTAAAGAACCTGGCAGCAATAAAACGATTTTGGTGCGCATGGGTAAATACGGACCTGTGGCACAACGCGGAAATTCGGAAGAGCTTTCAGGCGATGAAAAACCACAATTTGCCAGTTTGCAAAAAGGTCAGTCGATAGAAACAATTACTTTGCCCGAAGTTTTAAAATTATTCGATTTGCCCAAAAGTCTAGGAACATTCGAGGGTAAAGAAATTATTGTAGGCATCGGCAGATTTGGACCGTATGTAAAAGTGGGTGAAACTTTTGTATCATTGCCCGCTAATGAAAATGCGATTGATGTTAATACCGATCGCGCTGTCGAACTATATCAGGAAAAAGTAAAAGCTGATGCGCCTTTATATATGTATCAAGGCTCACCCGTTACAAAAGGCAGCGGCAGATTTGGTCCGTTTTTGAAATGGAACAGTTTGTATATCAATATTCCGAGAAAATACAATCCTGAATTTATTACCGAAGCCCAAGCGATTGAAATTATTGAAGCAAAAGTTGAAAAAGAAGGCAACAGATATATTCTTCAATTCCCAGAAGAACAACTCACAGTTGAGAATGGTCGTTGGGGTCCGTTTATTCGTTACGGTAAAAGCATGATAAACGTAAAATTAAACGGCAAAAAACTCACAGCTGAAGAAGCAGCTCAACTCACGCTCGAACAAGTTAAAGCAATGGTGCTTGAAGAAGTACCGAATGCTTTCGAGAAAAAGGAAAAAGCGCCAGTTAAAGCAAAAGCACCAACTAAAAAAGAACCAGCCAAGCCTAAAGTTAAACCTACGCCGCCACCTAAGCCCGATACAAGAAATCAGACAGTGTTTAAGCGATTTTAGTTTGACTAATAATAAACGGATTTAAGGATGTACTCGATGCCATTTAAAACCAATAATCTACAGTTTTAATCGACTAAGTAAGTAAAAGGGCATCACAATTAGCTGCGCTAAATAACCTTAGTAAAAGTTATCAAAGTTATAGCTCAAACTTTAAAAATAATGGCAGTAAAATTGTAATAACTAACTGTGAAGAAAGCAATACCGATAAGCTTTGCATTGTATTCTTGTGATATTTCAATGTTCTTTTAGTTTTCTATAGCAATTAAATTATTTAAGGGGAATATTAATTTTTAAAATCAATAATTTACGATTAGATTTGTTCCTTGAATTACGAATGTAATTCTTAAAGATAAATTATAGTGTTTCATAGTGTGAAGGGTAATTGCTTTTAGCAGTTGCCCTTTTTTTATTTACTCACTTATAAAGTATCTATAAGGATTTTAAGTACTTAATATTTTTTCGTTTTTAAAATTATTCTGAGAAACAACGGCTAAAGTACGTTCAATTTGTTTTTTATGGCGTTCAGAATGATCGTGAAAAAATAAAAGCATGTGGTTAACAGACATTTTTCCAGCTAAAGGATGCTTCCAAAGCAAACCATTAATAACACTATTCGGAATTTTTTCTAAAGTTTTTTCTAAATCAGCGCGAAGTTCTGCCCATTTTAACTGCGCTTCTTGGAGAGAATTAAATTCAGCTTTTAATTTTGATTTTGGCGCTTTGAATTTTGCTGGAGTTTGCAAAACTAATTTCATAAGTGCATATCTCAATAAGCTAAGTATTTTACGGTTTGGCAAATAATCTATAAACTGTAGTTTTTTCTGTATGTATTTGAGTGACATTAACTCTATTAAATAGATATGCTGAACAACCTCTATTGAAGACCAAGCGTTTTCAGAAGGTTTTAATTTCAAAATCTCCAAATCTATTTTCTCTAATTCTTTAAAAATTGAATCCTGCTGTAACTGTATTCTTTTTAAAGGTGAAATCAATTCATTTCTCATAAGATTGCTCTTTTTTATACAAAATTAGAGTGTTTTAATCAAAAAAAAGATTTTTTAAACTTAAAGCGAAAAATTCATTCGAATTAAATCTTGTAATGGCTCAATAGGCATAAAACTTTGTCTTAAAAGTACTCTTTCGAATTTATTTAAATTTTGTGGGTTAATAAATCTACCATTATCGCCATGAGTTAATCCGTTCAGTGCTCGAAATCGCATTAAACTTCCGTAAGCTTCTTGTACTTCAAAAAACAACTCTGCATTTTGGGGTTGAATTTCTGCCATTAATTTCAATCTGTTCAAAGTTGAAGTGCGCTCAATTCTATTCGCTAACGCCAATAACCTTACTGCATCTGTAATGGGTACCATGGCTCTATTTTTAATATTGAGTGTATTTTTTTGTTCTCCACTGCGTTCAACTAAAAAGTTCCTAAAAAAACCCAATGGCGCTTGTGTTTGCAAACTCGATTTTGCTAATTGCGCTAAAAAATAAGGTGTTTTTTCACATTCATCCCAAATAACTTCTTTAAGTTGATCTAAGTAAGTTGTTTCACCATACACGGAACGTAGATCAAAAAATATTTTAGCGTTGAGCATGTTTTCTTCAGTTGGCTCGACAATCCAGCCTTTAAAAAGGTTTTTCCATTCGTCTAAACTCAAACAATAAGCTTTATTGCTCGCCATTGTGTTGCCTTTGCAATACTCAAATCCCACTTGATCTAAAATATAAGTAATTTTTTGTGCAAATTGCAAAAATGCGTCTCGCACTACTTCAATTTTATCGCCATCAACATTTTCAAAAATGAGAGCGTTATCTTGGTCTGTTCGCACCAATTGTTCTCTTCTCCCGTGACTTCCGAGTGCTAACCAACAATATTTATGTGTTTTAACAATCTCATGCGCAAATTTATGGCTTTTGTTTAAATCGTCAAGCGACATCTCAATGGCTCTTTCTATTAAAGCATCGTATAATTCAGCAAAAATGCCAGCTGTAAAACTAATTGAAACTTCGCGCTCTAAATAAGTTCGCAATAATTCAGAACTTCTATTCATGATATTATTCAATCCTCGAACTTCAGTTGCGTTTTGTATTTCACGTAAAATAACAGCGGGATTATAGCCGTGCGCTAAAATTAAATCGTGTTCAGAAATTATGCCAACTAAAGGCGAATGAGGAGTTCCATCTTCAGTGACACAAATACTGCGAATTCTTTTCTTTATGAGTTGTATTTGTACATCTGCAAGTGTGAGCTTAGGTTTTACACAGGCGGCCGGAGAGCGCATTACTAAATGCGCAGTTTCATTTTCATTAAAAGAGCCTTGAGCAATGCGCTTTCGCAAGGTTGAATCAGAAACAATACCTATTGGAGCATTTTCAGCATTAATAATTACTACTGTACTCGTTCGGTGTTGGGTCATTAATTGTGCTATACTTTTCAATGTATTTTCGGGCGAAGCAGTTACTGCTTTTCTAATATTATGCGTATCAATTTCGATAGAAAGAAAAACTTGAGTTTTAATGTTTTCATCTGCATTGCGCGCATTTTTTAATAAAGTGTTCTCAGAAAAAATAGCATTTTTAGCAAAAGCATTTGCTAAATACACAGTCATTTTGGGAAATTGCTCCATCAAAGGTCTGAAAACAGGGTTTGGAATCGTATAAATCAACGATTCTTCATCAGCTACTGCGGTGTAAACATACTTTTCATCTCCAAAAATTTGTCGAATTCCGAATGTGTCTCCTCATCGCATTTATTAAAAAGTTTCACAATGCCATTTTCTTCCCTCGAAAGCTGTATGGCACCTTTATACACGATATAAATGTGGTTTTTACTATCTTCGCCCGATTTAAAAACTGTTTCATTGGGTTGAAAATAGAGTATATTTACTTTCTCTGAAACTGCCATTAAATGGTGGCTTGGAAGCATATTATATGGCGGAAAATTTTTCAGAAAATCGAAAATACGTTGCGAAATGGTGTTTGCCATAAAAAATTATTTTTTTTTAATTATATTGGTTAATGCCATAAAATTACTAAGTTTGAAACATTTAATAATTGTTTTAATAAAATGCGTACTGAATTACCCGCTTTAGATGTTTTAGAAAACTCAACAGAAGCTCTTCGGGCTGTTGCACATCCTATTCGATTGCAAATTATTGCCATTCTGTATGAAAGCAAAGGGCTTAGCGTTTCTGAAATTTTTTCCAAACTTAATATCGAACAGGCAATTGCTTCACATCATTTACGTATTTTAAAAGATCAGGACATTGTTTCTGTTAGAAGAGATGGTAAGAATGCCTTTTACACACTTATTGATTCAGGATACTTCACAATTGTTGATACTATTTTGCGTTTGCAAGAGAAATAATTTACAACTCAAATCCAAATAACTTTACACACTCTATGGCTTATAAAAGTCTTTATGTTGCAGCAACATCTCAACACGTTGGAAAAACAACTTCTACACTTGGTTTGGCTTCAACCTTAAAATCACGTGGAATTGATATAGGTTATTGCAAACCTGTTGGTCAAAATTTTGTAACTTTTGATGGTATAAAAGTCGATAAAGATGTTGTCTTATTCGCAAATTTACTCAATTTTCCGATGAATCCGACATTACACAGCCCTGTAATTTTAGGTCCAGGCACTACGTCAGAGTTTTTAGATTTTCCAGAAAAATTTAATTTTACAGAAAATTTAAAATGCGGTTCAGATGAAATAAAGAAATTGCACGATTTAGTCATCTTTGAAGGCACAGGTCATCCGGGTGTTGGTGCAACGGTAAATCTTTCTAATGCCGATGTGGCTAAAATCACAGACTCTGGTGTGATTATGATTGCTGAAGGTGGCATTGGCAACACGATTGATATGCTGAGTTTGTGTTTTGAAAGTTTTAACCGTTTAAATGTGCCCATTATAGGCGTTATACTGAACAAAGTTATAGAGGATAAACGCGAAAAAGTAAAACATTATGTTTCCAAATGGCTTGATAAACAAAATATACCTTTATTGGGCGAATTACCATTCGATAAAACGATGGGTTTTCCGTTACTAACCACCATTGTTGAAAGCGTAAAAGGTAAAGTGGAATATAACAAACATAAATTGCGTAATTTAGTTGAAGGGACTGTTGCAGGTTCGTTGATTTCACAAGATGAATTTGCAGAGGGAGTTAGCAATCTGCTTTTAGTTGTAGGTGCTTCTCGTTTAGATTTAGCCATTGACGATACAATAGGTTTAATGAAAAAAAATAATTGGGAAAATCCACCCTTTTCAGGAATTATAACAACAGGCTATGGTTCATATTCTAATAGAACGATTGAATTTGTGCAACATCATCAGATACCTTTGGTTAGAACTATGTTAGAAACTCACGGCGCGGTGGTAAAAATTGATAGAATTGAAGTAAAAATAAATTTAGATACACCCTGGAAAATTAATCGAGCAGTAGATATGATAAAAAAGAACGTCGATATTGACAGAATTATTAATAGCCTTGAGCTATGAGCTTTGAGCTATGAGCTGCTCTCGTAGGATTATATACGTGAGCAGCTCATAGCTCATAGCTCATGGCTCAAAAAAAGAATCTATGGATCTCATTTTTGCCACGCACAATGCTCATAAAGTAGTAGAATGTAATTTCGAACTTTCGCATATCCCTAATTTAATAGTTCGCAGTTTAACTGAAGTAAATATTTTGGAAGAGATTCCTGAAACACAACCAACTATTGAAGGAAATGCGATTCAGAAAGCAGAATTTATTTTTGACAAATACGGATACAATTGTTTTGCCGATGATTCAGGTTTGGAAATAGTTGCTATCAATGACGAGCCTGGTGTACATTCTGCTTATTATGGTGGTGAAGAGCGAAGTCATAAAAAAAACATTGATTTGGTTCTACAAAAAATGAAGCATAAAATAAATCGAACAG
>JAYWBA010000206.1:0-28396 GCA_043781915.1 Saprospiraceae bacterium | reverse complement strand
AATTGCGCCAAAATATTTGAAAAAAAAGGCGACAACAACGTATATTTTTTTAAAAAACCATAAAGTTTTTTGTTTGCGCCATTTCGCATATTACTTTTGCGACGTGAAGTAACAGAACTGCATTGGATTGTAGAAAATTATTTCAAAATCGCGCTTATCTTTTTGTAAATGTAAGTTTAGAAGCAGATATTCTCGAAGCTATTTGTAAGATTATTTTAAATTGTTTTTATTTAACTTTTTTACGCAACATTAGAAGAAATTCAATATGGCAAGTATTGCAGAACGCGTTACTAAAATAATTGTTGACAAATTAAACGTTGACGAAAGTGACATCGGACCCAATGTGTCGTTTACTAAAGATTTAGGTGCCGATTCTTTAGACACAGTTGAGCTTATTATGGAATTCGAAAAAGAATTTGATATTTCTATTCCGGATGACAAAGCCGAAAAAATCACCACTGTTGGTGAAGCTATTGCCTATTTAGAGGCAAATGGCGCGCACGCATAATTCGGAAAAACAATTAAAACCACAAATGCTATATTCAAATTTGTGCTAACTAAATACAGTTAGCACAAATTTTAATAGTTTTTGCTAATTTGATTTGATTTGCACATATTTGAATAGTTTGTGCTAATCGAGTAATTCGAATAATAATTTTGAGTAGCACAAACTTGAATAAATGAAACGCGTTGTAGTAACAGGTATGGGCGCAGTGACGCCAATTGGAAATAACGTAGAAGCATACAATCACGGATTGCAAAATGGCGTGAGTGGTGCAGCTCCTATCGTTCAGTTCGATGCTTCTCTTTTTAAAGCCCAATTCGCATGTGAGGTGAAAGAATTTTCTACTGACCATGCCATTGATAAAAAAGAAGTCCGTCGTCTCGATAAATATACGCAATTTGCAATGGTTGCCGCACATGAAGCTATAACGATGAGTGGCTTAGATTTCGAAAAAATTGATTTGGAGCGTGCGGGCATAATTTATGGTTCGGGTATTGGTGGTTTAATTACCCTTGAACACGAAATTTCTGAATTTGCGCGTGGTAATGGAACGCCGCGCTACAATCCGTTTCTGATTCCAAAAATGATTGCCAATATTGCCGCAGGCTTAATGGCGATAAAATATGGTTTTCGAGGGTTGAATTATGCACCCGTTTCTGCTTGTGCAACATCCAATCATGCGCTCATCAACGCACTCGATTATATCCGTCTCGGAAAAGCTGACATCATTATAAGTGGTGGTGCAGAAGCAACAATTTGCGCCACTGGAGTTGGTGGATTTACAGCCATGCACGCCATGAGTACGCGTAACGATTCTCCTCAAACTGCTTCTAGACCTTACGATCGCACCCGCGACGGTTTTGTGTTGGGTGAAGGTGCAGGTGTTTTAATTTTAGAAGAACTCAATCACGCCAAAAAGCGTGGCGCAAACATACTGTGTGAAGTCATTGGCGGCGGCATGACGTGCGATGCTTATCACATGACAGCACCACATCCTGAAGGAATTGGTGTCATTTCGTGTATGAAAGCTGCATTGCGCGATGCGCATATTAATCCGAACGAAATAGATTACATCAATACACACGGTACTTCTACACCATTGGGCGATATTGCTGAAACGCGTGCACTCTCGCAATTTTTTGGTGATGCGATTTATAATATTAATATCAGTTCAACCAAATCCATGACGGGTCACTTGCTCGGCGCAGCAGGTGCTATTGAAGCTGTTGCTTGCATTTTAGGAATGAAGAACAGATATGTTCCGCCAACAATCAACCATACTGAATTTGATCCAGATATTGATCCAAAATTAAATTTAACTTTGAATGAGGCTCAAGACCGCAAACTCAATATTGTTATGAGTAATGGTTTTGGGTTTGGTGGGCATAATACGAGTGTGATTTTTAAAAAATATTGAGTAATAAGTGATAAGTGATAGGTGATAAGTGATAAGTGATAAGTGATAAGTGATAAACAGACTTATCACCTATCACTTATCACTTATCACCTATCACTTATTCCCTGATTCCTATTTTTGTCTCTGCACAGTCACAGGTGTACAAATTACATTCGGAGGACAAACTTGCATGCTACAGCTTTGAACTGGCTTAGTAACAAATGCTTTTGTTAAGCATGCATTATTATCTATATCTCTTACTGTTATGCTATAAGTTGTCAGTCCATCTGCTTTAAAGATACCGGTTGAAGCGCCCAATGTAACTGGTGTGCTGTACGTAGTTCCACCCGCGTTAATCACTGTAGTACCGTTTAGTACAACTTCGTACTTATTGCTGGCTCCACCGTTTTGTGCTGTCGAATTAACCGTTACTGTGAAGTAATCATCTGCAGTCGTTGAACTTGTTCCATTGTTATTACAATCCGTTTGAGAAACAATTGCATCGATAATACAAGGAGAAACCGATGGGTTAGGAATGAATCCAAAGTCAAATGTATAATCAGTGCCTTTGGCAAGTGTAACCACAGTCGCACAAACCGAATCTTTTATAGCATTCAACGCACCATTCGAGTCATTCGTGCTGTTACCACCGTTCAATGTCGTTTGTGTTGTTGTTACAAGTAGTGTATCTAAGGCATGGCTTGTTTGAGCTGCCGCAATTTTAATCTTATAAGTCGTGTTCGGCATCAAGAATGTGTCAACACCGCCTGCTTTAACTATCGAATCTTTGAAGTAATATAAACCATTCGCATCTGTAGCGGTAGTTGCTACTTTAACGCCGTTTTTGTATAATTCTAAGACTACATTCTGAATTGGCTTTTCACCGACATCTTGAACACCGTTGCCATTCGCATCCAACCAGATATAATCGCCTATAGACAGAACCTGTCCAGGAATTGTAATTGGCGGATCATCAGATTTAGCGCAATTATTGCTATCTGTCACAGTTACTAAATAATTTCCCGGTTTTAAATTTATTGCTGTTGAAGTTGTTTGGTGGAGAGGATCGCTCCAAAAATAAATATAAGGCGGTATTCCTCCGGTTACTGCAACAGTGGCAGTACCATCCGAACCACCGGAAGTTGTGACGCTTGTCGATGACAACTGTAAAGCTATTGCCGTAGGCTCAGTCACCTTGTAACTCGCTGTTGTCTGACAGTTTACAGCTTCTGTTACTGTAACTGTATATTTGCCAGCAACGAGGTTGGAGATGCGCTGTGTTGTAGCACCATTGCTCCACAAATACGTTACCGCACCGTTATTGCCACTGATATTCACCGTGGCAGTGCCGATATTATCATTCTTACATTTTTCATTTGTGCCAATTACAGTAGCACTAAGCGTGCAGTTCGGATCGTTCACCATCACTGTGACTGTCGCTGTGCAGCCGTTCGCATCCGTCACTGTCACTGTGTATTTGTTCGCTGTCAGATTGCCAATGCTTGCGCTTGTCGCTCCCGTATTCCACAAATATGTGTAATTGAGTGTGCCACCACTTGCCGTGACACTGGCGCTGCCGTCATTGCCACCTATAGTCGTCGCATTAACACCTGACCCCGAAGCTGTCAATAACGGACTTACTACTTCAATTTGTGTTGCTGTTGCAGAACAACCATTTACATCCGTATAAGTGTATATAACTGTGTGTGAAGAATCATTTAAAACCGATGGATCAAAAGTTGTTGAAACGATGCCATCAATTTTAAAAACTCCTCCTGTTGGTGTTCCTGATAAAGTTACTGCTGTTGCATTTTTGCAATATGCTGCATTTAAATTTGTGATAGCTACAGTTGGAAGAGCGTAAACTGTAACCGTTATCTTAGTGCGTGGACTCTCACAACCATCAACTGTTTGGCTAACATAATAATCTGTTGTTCCAGATGTTAATGTTGAAGGTGTCGGTGCAGTTGAAGTGCCTGTTCCACCTGTTGATGATGAATACCACAACAGATTTGTTCCTGTTGTACTTAAAGCAGAAGCAGGTGCACCATTGCAATATGCCACATTGGCAACTGTTGGTGCGGATGGTATCGGATTGATAGTCACTTGAATCTCTTGTGTCGGTTCGCAACTCATACCTAAATCAGGATTTAAAATCGCGTAGACATAATAGGTTATCGGTGCACTGGTAGCATTTGGAAAATCAGAGGTCGCAAAAGTATAAGTTGCCGTATATGGACTACTTACGCCCGTCGGTGTTACTGTTGCAATCGCGGTACCGGCATAAATCGCAGTCGCTTCGGTAGCTGTCGGCGTTGATCCTGCCATTTGTTTGGTCGTAAATTTTACAAATTTGATTACGTTTGCCGTATTATAAGAGGTGTTTACAGTCATATTCGTACCGGTTGCACCCACACAAATTGTCTGTGCAGCGCTCGGATTTGTAACAGTCGGACAAACAATGAATCCAAAATCATAACTGTGATCGTTTTGTCCGGCGCTTCCAAGCGTCACCGGAATAATAGCATTGGTCCCTGATGGCGTCGCATTATTATCTATTAAAGTATTTGATCCTGAATTAAGGGATGTCAGTACTTTGCCATTAACATTTGTTTGAGAAGTCGCAATGCTTATTTGATAAGATGAGTCGGGTTTCAAACCTAAAACGCCACCTAAATTCACATTCGTACTGTTGAAATAATAATTTCCGTTGACATCGGTAGTCGTTGTTCCGACTTTAGTTGAACCCTCATATAAATCGACCGTTACACCGGCAATACCAGATTCTCCGGCATCTTGAATGCCATTTCTATTCGTATCAATCCAAACACGGTTTCCAATTTCGAGCGGTTGTTGATTACAATTTAAATCAATACTACCCAAACCGTTTGCTTTGCCAAAAGTAAATATATCTGCATCTGAATAAATCTGAACACCTGACTTATTCGTGCTTATCGTGCGGTTTTGAGTACCATTCGTATTGTTAAAAAATCTTAACCCTCCAGAATTTATAATCAAAGGATCAAGCGATGTATTAACAACCTCTCCGGTACCATTGAGCAAAGCGAGGCTTCCCGTACTACTTTCATTATGATGACTAAAGACATTATCCCAATAAAATTCCCCGCCGCCAGGTCCTTCACCATTCGAGCCTGACGCAGTAGGTGTGCTACCGCATACAGAACCGCCTGATTCAATGGTCCATGAATTTCCTGTTGAACATTTTCCCGCTCTCAAAAGATCCCCGTTAGAAATTACCGGATAAGTTTTAGTGTCGCTTGTATTGGTACCGCGGTTTTTCCATCCACCTTGATCACCGAAACGATCACGCAAGGCAATAATCATTGAGCCGTTTGAATCGAATTCAATACCCATAAACCAAGGTTGCGGGAAAGAAGGAATCGTTCCATTGCCGTTGAATCCGTATGGTGCAGCGTAAAAATTATTGGACCAAGGATACCAATGCTTGAGGACAGTAGCAGCATCATTCGTTGCCCCTTTAGTATACGTTAAAGGGAACGACAGCACCGTATTAAAATTTGTACCATCAAATTCGTAAACTGTCGCTTTCATACCGGCAGTATCAACAGAGCCTTCGTTTGTACAAACGACTCCCACATACACTTTGCCTCTATAATATTTAAGCGCAAACGGTCGAAATGAACCGCCGGAACAAGGATTCGGTATCGCAGCTGAAGTCACCGCACCGGCAGTCGGATCAGATGGCGTATTGATGGCTATAGAATATAATTTTTGGTCGCCAAGATTTACAGCATATAGCGTTTTTTCATCGTCAGAAATCTCTAATTCGCCCAATCCCGTTTTGCCAACTAAATCGTAAATAGCTACATCATAAGAAATAGTACTGGTCGTGCCGTTGGGTAAATTTCGAGTAGCAGCACTCGGCACAGTTCCGGCAGATAAGGTCGTAAATAATTTTACAGAATCCGTATTTAGGTTAATAGAATAAATGGCGCCTGCTCCACCCGGTCCCAGACCTACATGACGTTTTACAAATGCCGCAGCAAATAAATTTTTAGTCGATCTTAACAGTGCCTGCCCATACACCGAACCTATTTGTTTAGCCGTTGCCAGATAACTGACAGTTGGAGATGAACCCGTACTGTTGTAAGGCAAACTCACAATAACACCCCGATTACCTGAAGCACCACCTGCTAATGGGTCGCCGGCAACATAACACGGTACTATCAAATTCGGATTAGTAGAATTGCAATAATTCGCCGGATAATTCAAACCAAAATTCGCCGTTGTAGTCGCCGAACTGTAAAACTGTACGCTTGAATTATTCCCTGGTCCAACCGGTGCCGGATAATCACTGGTTTGGAAACCGCTAAATTCAATTCGCACGGGTAAAGTAAGCCCCGAAAATGAATAAGCCCCATTAGAATCGGTAGTTTTAGTTCCTCCTACTTGCGCATTCGTTCCATCGTAGGCTTTAACCGTAACGCCAGGCACAAAAGGCTCATTATAGGTGGTAGAATTATCTTTAACGCCGTTTGCGTTAAAATCGCGAAAAACAGTACCGCTAATTTGTGCTTTTGTAATTAACGGGGAGATAAATAAACAAAATAGAAATAAATTTCTTGAAATACTTCTGAGCAGTAAAGGTGACTTCATGGAACGAGGTAAATAATATAGTGCCAATGTTAATGTCACAAATGAAATTAAAAATGGTTGTGAGCCAAATAAAATATGAGTTTAAGTCGGCTTTAATCCATAAATCTAACCAAAAAACGTTCCAAAAAAGTTAGAAATAAATTATGTTAAAAAAACATTTAAAGTTGAAAAAATTGTTTTGGTGACGTCCCTAATTTCTCAGAATCCTTAGTTTTATCCTTTGGGTTATCGAAAATATTTAATTTTAGAGTGTGTTTAAAAATTTCAGCTATAATTTCTTGCCAAAATGATATCAGAATAAGCAATTTGAATAAAAACTACTGAAGATTCAATTGTTTTTCCATATTCTTTCGATAGTCTCCTAAAATTATTAAGCCATGCGAACGATCTTTCAACCTGCCATCTGCCAGTTTGAGGTACAAATCCTTTTTCTGCAGGTGGTTTTTGAGAAATTTCTACCATCGAGTAAGAAAGTTTATTGAGTTTTAATATTGTTTTGCAACGCTCGCCCATTTTAGAAAGTATTTCATCAATGAGTTTGCGCTTTTCTTTTTCGAGTATTTTCACTTCTTCACTATCAACGGGTGTATCGTAAGTTTCTGGCTTTAATTCTATTTCCCGTCCAAATTTTCTGTCTATCTTTGCGGAATTGAGTATCGAAATTACTGTGGTTTGTTTTAAAAAAGCGGAATAAGAAACTATCCTTGTAATTGAAGACGAGAATGTCATTTACAACTATTCAAAATTACTACGTTTAAACCCCACTAAAAAGGCAGCCTAAATAGCAGTCTTTTTATTTAATTCGATATTCGAAAACAAAACTTCGTACTTTCTGAGGATATTTTTTTGAAATGACAGTGGAATACGATGCCAATCTTTAGGTTCAACGAGAATTGGTATATTGGAATCGCGCAAAGCTTCTTGAAAATTTTCGAGTTCGTGCCAATCAATGGGTTCATCGTTTTTAGATTTGATGACTAAATCTAAATCGCTACCTTCGTGGCTATCGCCATTCACGCGGCTGCCATACGCCCAAATTTCTATCGGCGATTGAAAACATTTTTCCGCCAGCGCAATAATTCTAATTCTATCTTTTTCTCTAAGATGCATGATTTCTATTTTGTTGCTGAATGACTTCAATGACTTTTTTAGAATCAATAATAAATTGAGGTAATAATTCTAAAGTTTCTTCGGCAAACCCAACGCCATAATCGTGCGCCGTGTTATTTCTATTGTCTCTATATTGCATCCATCTTTCCGTTTCTTCATCTGTTAAAAGTCCGCGTAAATTGGCGTTTCTGAAAATATCTTTGAATGCTAATTTATCTACTTCTCGGGATGAGTGAAAAAAAGGTCTTAAACATTTTCTGATTAGTTTGCCCGATTGCTCTAAGATAATTTCAAACTCTTTTATACAAGCTGATCGATACATTTCGCGCTCAATACTCTCCATTTCGCTGTCTCGATAAAATGTTAATGCTCTACTCAAAGTAGAATTGCATTTTTCTAAAAAATCAGTTTCAATTATCATTAGTGGCAAATCATTTAGATTTTCTAAATTTCAAACAAAAATAATCATTTTTTGAGAATTCCCTAAATTCGAGTCAAAATTAAAATAGGCTGCCTTACGGGCAGCCTATTTTGTATAATTGGGTGATTTACTTTACGTTTAAATCTATCCGACTCTCTTACTTCACTTCTTCGTAAGTAGCATCTTCAACATTCGAATCTTGATTAGCGTGAGCGCCTTCAGCATGTTCATGTTGTGCACCGTTTTCAGAAGCACCGCCTGCAGCTTGTTGAGCAGCGTACATATCTTGAGAAGCATCTTGCCATGCAGCATTCAACGCTTCTAACGATTTGTCGATGTTCACATCATCTTGCGCAGCGTGTGCAGTTTTCAAATTAGCCAAAGCTGTTTCGATAGCACCTTTTTTAGCAGCAGGAATTTTATCGCCGTACTCTTTCAATTGCTTTTCGGTTTGAAAAATTAAACCGTCAGCTTGATTGATTTTTTCAGCGCGCTCGCGGGCTTTTCTATCCGTTTCAGCATTAGCTGTCGCGTCATTTTTCATCTTTTCGATTTCTTCTTTCGAAAGACCTGTACCCGCTTCGATTCGAACCGTTTGTTTTTTACCCGTACCTTTATCTTGTGCGGATACACTGATGATACCATTCGAGTCAATATCGAATGTTACTTCAATTTGCGGAACGCCACGCGGTGCAGGTGGAATATCGCCAAGAATAAATCGACCTATCGGGCGATTATCGCGCGCCATAGGGCGTTCGCCTTGCAATACACTCACTTCAACACTTGGTTGATTATCGCTCGCAGTTGAATATATTTTCGATTTTTTTGAAGGAATCGTTGTATTACTTTCAATGACGACATCATACATGCCACCCATCACTTCAATACCAAGAGAAAGTGGCGTAACATCTAAAAGTAAAACATCTTTCACATCGCCCGTTAATACACCACCTTGAATAGCTGCACCAAGTGCAACAACTTCGTCAGGGTTTACAGTACGGTTTGGTTTTTTACCAAAAAATTGCTCAACAACTTCTTGGATTTTAGGAATACGCGTTGAACCACCTACTAAAATAACTTCATCAATATCAGCAGCCGAAATACGCGCATCTTTCAATGCTTGGCGGCAAGGCTCTAAAGTGCGTTGCACTAAAGAATCAGCCAACATCTCAAATTTAGAGCGTGTCAACTTAATCACTAAGTGTTTAGGCACACCATCAACAGCCGTTACAAACGGCAAATTGATTTCTGTTTCTGCCGAGCTTGAAAGTTCTATTTTTGCTTTTTCAGCCGCATCTTTTAAGCGCTGTAAAGCCATTGGGTCTTTGCGTAAATCAATATTTTCTTGTTGTTTGAACGCATCCGCTAACCAGTTAATAATAACTTGGTCGAAATCGTCACCACCTAGATGTGTATCACCATTCGTTGATTTTACTTCAAACACGCCACCACCGAGTTCTAAAACAGAAATATCGAATGTACCACCACCAAGGTCGTACACAGCAATTTTCATATCGCGGTTGCGTTTGTCTAAACCATACGCTAAAGCCGCAGCCGTCGGTTCGTTTATAATTCTACGAACGTTTAAGCCCGCAATTTCGCCAGCTTCTTTAGTCGCTTGGCGTTGTGAGTCATTAAAATAAGCAGGTACTGTAATAACAGCATCTGTTACACCTTGACCGAGAAAATCTTCAGAAATTTTCTTCATTTTTTGAAGAATCATCGCCGAAATTTCTTGTGGTGTGTACATTCTACCGTCAATGTCAACGCGCACTGTATCGTTATCGCCGCGCTCCACTTTATAAGCTGCTTTTTCTACTTCGTGCGTTTTTTGCGCTTCTGAGTAACGCTGACCCATAAAGCGTTTAATTGACGCCACCGTTTTGGTTGGATTAGTGATTGCCTGACGTTTTGCAGGGTCGCCAATTTTTCTGTCGCCATTAGCAACAAATGCTACAACCGACGGCGTGGTGCGCCTGCCTTCGTCGTTCGCAATTACAACAGGTTCAGCACCTTCCATAACTGCCACGCAAGAGTTGGTTGTTCCTAAATCAATTCCAATAATTTTTGCCATGTTGTATTTTAATCTAATTTTTGATTATTCAGTTTATAATTTCAATCTTAACAATCAAAGTATGTACCATCTGGATTTTTATGACAAAATGAAAGAGTTTAGTCTGATTAGTTGTTTTTTGTGATGCTTTTTGTCAATTAGAAATGTTTTGTGGCTGACGAATTGGCAGGAGTTTCAAAAAGCAAACGGCAAAAGTAGAAAATTCAAAGGGTAATAGTAAATTTGTAAACCCAACTTATAAATTTTAATAAAAACAATGAAATACGCTGGACAAATGAACGTTTTTAGCTTAAATTTGTGGACATTAAAATAAATTAAACAGTAAGAAACAAAATCTGTTCTAAAATCAATCCTCATTCATTATGGCAAGTGCTGGAAATAGTATCAAAATAACTAAACAAGTTGATTTAGGATTGGACGATATTTTAAATGGTATTTCCGATTTAGAGATCAAAGATTTAGAAAAATTTATCCAAAAAGTTGGACAACTAATCGCGCGGCGCAAAGTAGCCAATTTTCCTGAGCGCGAAGGTCAGTTATTGATAAAAATCAATAAAGCTGTTCCAGCGACTTTGCAAAAAAGATACGAAGATTTGCTGCTCAAAAATAGAGAAGAAAATATCTCACCCCTTGAGCATGAAGAACTACTTAAAGTCATTGAAAAGGTTGAAACCAAAAATGCAGAACGACTTGAGTATTTAATTGAACTATCACGAATTCGCAATATTTCTTTAGATACACTCATGAGACAACTCCATCTCAACCCTATCAAAAATGATTAGCCCAAAAATAAGAAACCAAGTTTTTGAACGCGCAGATTTCATTTGCGAATATTGTTTGGCTTTATTGGCATATTCACCGCAACCATTTGTAGTAGAACACATTACGCCAACAAGTAAAGATGGCAGTGATGATTTAGAAAATTTAGCTTGCGCTTGTGGCGGTTGCAACGGTATAAAATACAATAAAACGCACGCGTCAGACCCAATAGATGGAAAAATTGTACCGCTTTTTCATCCGCGACAAATGTTATGGTACGAACACTTCATCTGGTCCTCCGATTTTCTTTACGTCATTGGTATTACTGATATTGGACGCGCTACTGTTGACGCCTTAGCTTTAAATCGAATTGGTCTTTTAAACTATCGGCGCGCACTTTTGAAACTTGGTGCACATCCACCAAAATAAAAAATAGGTAGTTTCAAAAAAACTTGTTATCAGCGAGCATGAAAATAAACTTCTTTCTTAAAATAAAAATACCCCGCGAACGGGGCAAAGGCGCATACGTCCTTCCACCTTCAGAAAACTGAATTGATGTAAATATACAAGAGTTTTTTTTAAAACAAAAAAATGTTGTCTACTTTATTTTTTTGCTTTTTGAATTTATGTTATTAAAGGATAATCTATATAAAATATGAACCCTTATTTTCCTGAAGTACAAATCAATCTGTTTATTGTAAAATTAATAATATAAAAATCATAGCAACTTGCATGTTGAGTGACATTAGCTTAACTTTGTTTATAACTCAATATTAATCAAACAATTCAAAAAGCACGAGATTAATAAAACTGAAATTACGACAAAACTTTCGTATATTAGAGAGTTTGAAGTAATTAAACCGAGACATTCGAATGATTTGCAGATGTTGTAATATAAAGGAAGCAGATAAAAAGAATACGCATTATCTTACTGATGCTATTATTAGAAAATGCCTGAACGAAAACGGTACTAACTTACGCGAAAAAGGATTTATGTTTGGCTTATCAAATAAAAGCCCTTTTGTGGAGTTCGGTTTTCAAAGAGAGACCAATACGACATCAATTATAGATGCTTTACGAAGAGAGCCTTCGGTTGAGGAAATTAATGAAGCAAAAAAGAATCCGTTTTCTGTTGACCATTTTTTTTGTTCTGACTGCGAAAAGCTTTTTACAAATATTGAGAGCGAATTTATAAATGATATTCTACCCAAATTACGAGGAATAAACTTTGAAAAAATAAATCAAAGGACAATCGAATTTGTAAACTGCTTTCTAATTAGAAAGTTTTTCCTTTTGCAATTTTGGAGAACTTCAATATGTGACTCTGCATTTGATTTAAAAGTTACTTTTAAAGAAAAACTTCACAATGGTATTTTTCAAGATGACCCAGTACTAAGTAAAATCCCATTAAGAATCACACATCTAAATACTGTTGGAACTGATTTAGAATATACAAAAAATATAGTTGGTATACTAAAAGGCAAATCGAATTTTGCAATATTCTTCAATGATTTTATCATTCAAGCGTTCGAGAAAACTGAGGACATTAACTTTATCGAATTTTATGGACTAAATCAGAAAGATAATTTCATTCAAAGTTTTAATGTTAATGAAAATCGGTTTATAATAGACATCCTTTTTAATCAGGAACGGATATACTTTGCATCAACATTAAATCAAAATGACCTTGCCCCAAAAATCATAGGTTACTATCAAAATATTTTTGTAAGTCGCTTCTATACAACATTTGGATATCAACCAAAACCTCAACTAATTTCATCATTCATTCATGGAATTTTATACGACAAAAACTGTAGCGAAGAAAAAAGATATAGTATTGAACGCATTCAAAGTTATGCAAACGATTTCTTTCTAAGACTAATTAATAAGTGCTAACATACGGTTTAGTTTACAACTCAGCTTGTTCAAGTCTCGTTTTTAACAGCGCGGCAGTTAAAAACGAGACTTGAACAACCGCTAACTTTTTTCGAACATGGTGTGCGAGAGAGACTGAAAATTTTTTGTCGTTAGGGTATATTTTTTATTTTTTTTAATTTTGCTCCTTTTTCGAAACAAAGTTATATATTTGTCATATAAATAAAGAATAAGCGATATTGCAATCACTCACATAGTTTTGAACAAACAGAATTTTAACCTTCAAACAACCTAAGCCTTGGTTTGTAAGTCGATGTTAAAATAATACATAGACAATTATGATAATAATCCTATCAATATTAGCATCTCTATTAGGTGTTTCAACATCTTGGTTGGCATATTTATATATTCGAGAACGAGGGAGAGCAAAGAAATTTGACAGTATAAAAAACCTCAAACATGATATTTCTGTATTTGGAGAACAAAAAATACAAATAGGAAAGCTAATCAATTCTTTGAAGTTAGAAATTTCTAGCGCTTCAACTTTATTAGATGAATTGAAAAGCAGTAAATCACAAGTAGAAAATCAATTATTTAGCTTAAAATCAGAACTTAATCAGTCACAAGCAAGCCTCAATAGTTTGACTTTTCTAAATAATGAAGAACAACATAAAATATTGAACCTGCAACAGCAAACACAAAATGCCCAACAAAAACTAAGCAAATTAAGTCAAGAAGTTGCAAGATTTCAATCTGAGAAAGTAATTGCCGAAAAAGAGTTTAAAATATCTAAAGCGGACTTAACTCAACTCCAAATTTCAGTATCAGAAGTTAAACAGGAAAAAGAAAACTTTGAAACAGAAATTTCAAACCTTAGCAGATTGATTTCAGAAAAAAAAAACTCTATAATTTGTGCTAGAAGTGAAATTGAAATAGTTAAACCTGATACCAATGAAGTTCCAAGAGGTGAAATAAAATATATTGGGTATGAACCGAACTCTATTTATAGGCAAAACACTCCAACAAATTACCCTTTTGTATCTATGCCATCAGCAAAAAGTGTGATTAAATTTCCTAGAAAAATAACTGATGGAAGAATTGGAATAAGAGGCTATAAAGAAGCCGACTTTGATTTCTACATAAAAAAGTATTTTAGTGAAAGCGACTCACTAAAATTTTTTAATGATAGATTTTTATTTATAACAAATAAAACAAAGCCTTACGTTCCAGATCATGTTTTAACTGATGAAAAAAACAACTTAAATTTATTCATTGATATTGAAATTGATGAACCTTATGACGGAATTGGTAGACTTTCTACTCATGATAAAGGAAAAGATAATAGTAGAAATAAATATTTCAATGAAAGAGGATGGTTAGTCATTCGTTTTGCAGAAATTCAAGTACATCAAAATATTCTAGGTTGTTGTAAGCATATTGCAAAAGTTATAAATAGCATAAATCCAAGTTTTCAAATTCATGAAGATTTACGAAACGCGAATGACATTTTTAATGTACCATTTTGGCAAAAACTCGAAGCTGACAAGTGGGCGAGAGAAAATTATAGAGAAATATATTTAGGTATTGAGAGCTTTGGCAGAAGAGAAGGTGGTAATTTCGATACTTCTAAATTAATTTCAAATGAAGATGATGAAAAATCAGAAGCAAAAGTTATTCAAACTGAAATTCAATTTGATAAAGTAAATTTATCAATCAATATTGCAAATTCTCACGCAAGAGACAAAAGGATAAAATTTAAAAAAGATGAACACATCTATTTTATAGACGATAGTCCAAATACAATTTCTGGAACAACATTCATTCATAAGTTTTTCCCTGATTTTGATGGTCCCAAAATTGCTCCATTTGTCGCAAGAAAAAGAGGAATGACATCAGAAGAAGTCCTACTTCAATGGGAGATGGAAGGAAAAAATTCGGCTGATTTGGGAACAGAATTACATTTGGATATAGAGCAATATTTTGACAAGAAAATTATAAACGATAAAAAGGAGTTTCAGCACTTTTTGAGACTGTTTGAAAAGGTAGAAAATTTAGAATTATATCGAACAGAATGGAGAATTTTTGACGATATTTTGATGCTTGCAGGAACAGCAGACACGATATTTAAGAAAAGAGATGGAACTTTTGTAATTTATGATTGGAAAAGAAGTAAAGAAATAAAACAGTGGGGACACCCTGACTATTACACAAATGAAACTCAAAAAGGAATTGGCAAATGCAAGGATATCGAGGACTGTAATCATCAACATTACTGCCTTCAACTTAATCTTTATAAGCGAATACTCGAAGAGCATTATTTTTTAGAAGGGCAAGTTAGTGAAATGTATTTTGTTCAGTTGCACCCTAATTTTGAGACTTATAATTTGTTCGAAGTTCCAAATATGCAGGACAAAATAAATGAAATGTACAACGAATTATTGTCGTCGAAGTATTAGAATAAGCACATACTCCGCATTGATATTTCGTATTTCAAAATCAATCCAAAACCTGCTTGCACACCAAATCTCACAAATCGCACACGCTTGTTCAAGGTATGTCCTGCAATTCGAACATGTTGTGCGAGCGAGTCAAATTCAATGTTTGATGCGGAATAATTATTTTCTTATTTAAACCGTGAAAAAATAAATCTCCTTACGTTTATAAAAGTGATTAAATTTGCTTTAGAAAAATTTTTAATTATGAATTGGCAAGATCATATCGTTTCAGATAGCCAAGTTTTATTGGGTAAACCAACCATTAAAGGCACGAGAATCTCAGTCGAACTCATTATTTAATTGATGTCTATTGGTTGGACTGAAAAGCAAATTCTTGAATCCTATTCTACTATTTCTGCTGAATCTTTGAGAGCTGTTTTTAGTTACCTTAAAGTTTGCATCCAGTAAGAACTCTATTTTCCACTTTCAGCTTGATTATGTTTTTAGCAAACGAAAATTTTCCCAAACCCAGTACGATTATACACAAAAGTTTTTTTGCTTTGCTTTTATTTTATAGGAAATCTCTAATTCAAAATAAACAATTCCGCAAAAATTTTTCAAATTTCAAAATCGGTTTTTATTTTGAATCAACAAAACATAACTATTATTGTTCTGTTTAAATTTGCAATTGATTTCGTTAAACATAACTTTTATAGTTCTGTTTAGTAAATTCATTTTCACAATTTAAAAGTAACTATTATTATTCTGTTTCACGATTTCAATTGTAAAAATTTCATTTCATAAAAATCATTCCATTAGTTTTTCTTTTTCAGTCGTACAATCTCATCCGTTTTCTTAGGTGGGTTTAAATGATTCTCACTTGAAACGACTTTCTTACCTGTTTCTTCTTCAACTGTTAAGCGTGCTTTACCAGCTATGGCACCGCCGCGTTTGGCGGTCGCAGCGTTTTCGTTAAATCCTTGTGCATCGTCTTTAATTGTTTCGCGTCTTGTCAATGCTTCTCCCAACGACATGAAAATTAATTCTAAATCTGTCATGTGGTCGCGTAAATTTTGGCTCGGCTCGGTTAATCCTTTGATTTCTTTGTGTTCTGTTGGCGTTACGTCAAAGGTTTCTTTAGCAATAATAGCAGTTAAAATACTAAACTCTTTACCCTCTGTTACGCCACGCTGTTTCCACTCATCGGTTAGTTTATTGCGTGTCGCAATCGAATTCATTCGCTCTTTAATCCATTCTTCTGTATGTCCTTTAGCTCTATAAACGGCTTTCATGCGCTCAAATCCTAATTCTGGATTTTCAGTTTCTTGAATGCGTTCATATCCTGTTTGTGCAAGCCATAGTTTCAAAGGCTCTGCTTTAGGCGACGGAACGGACATTACAATTCTTAAAATGCCTTCTGTATTGGCACAATCTGTTTTATAATTTTTCCCATCAGCTGACATTAGTTTCAGTTGTAACCAAAACGGTTGCAACTGACTTTCTAAAATTAGGTTCTTTTTGACCTTTGTCCAATATTGTCGAGGATTGTCTGTACCTGATAGAACTTCTATTATGTCATTAATTGAAAAATACCATTCTTCGTTGTGCCAGATTTTACGAATTTCTTTACCTTCAAAAGGGATAGTGTGCAAATTAGCCATAGTGTTTTTTATTTTTAAATTGAAAAAATAATTTCATGTAAAAATAATTTTAAAACAATTATTTGCAAACTTTTTGTAATAAAAATATTTATTTCACTAAAAAAAATCCATCGCTGCCTTGTTTCTGATAAAGCGGCATGAGTAAATAAGCATTGAGGGGCGAGTAAATCGGTTTGCCGTTTTGGTGGGCTAATAAAGTTTGAGTTGTCACACGGTCAAAATTTTTGAAATTGGGTTGCATTTCGAAAATATCTTGGGGCTTGAGAGCGTGTCGATAGACTAATTCGAGCGACGCAGGTATTTCAGAATCGGAAGTTTGGTGAGCTGATTCAAGATTTTCTGAGCTTGATAAAAAGTTTGAAGCAGTCTCTTCATTCATTAAATCAAAAACGAGCATTGTTTTGATAATACATTGATAAGCAAAATCGACCGCATCCGTACTTGCATGTTGACCTGCTTCGACAATGAGCGCATGCGTTTTAATGACTAAATTTTCAGGATTAAAAAACGAAATCAGAGAGTTGCTGCCCATTTTTTTATCTAAACCATGGATAACGGGTACTCCCAAAGTACCTGTCCAAAAATCAGATGCAAAATCGGAAGTAACAACGCAAAAAGGTGCGCTTTGAGCAGATGTTGTATGAATATCGAGCAAAATGCCTTCGCAGGGTGTGTTCAATTCCATTGCTCGGGCGATTAAAATTTGTTTTATACTTCCAACAATTTTAAAAACAGCTTTCTCTTCTGCGTGCAATTTTTTTTTATCATCCAATGCCCAAATATTTTCTGATGCAAACAGCCGATTCATATCTTCATTTATAAAACGCACATTTTTTTTATAGGCTTCATTGTTACCGATGTAAGCTACAACCAATCCGTTTAATTGGAATTTTACTTTTCTGCTAACTTTCATGAATCGCTTCCAAGCTAATACACCCGCAGGCTCATTACCGTGTATGGCACTTAAGATAAAGAGTACTTTATTATTATCGGAAGCAGTGAAAGCATTTAATAAGCGCATTTTAGTTGTTCGTTGTTCGTTGATAGTTGTTCGTTGATAGTTGTTCGTTGATAGTTGTTCGTTGTCTGAATCGCGGATGACACGGATTGCGCAGAAAATGACAGATAAGATTTCTCATTTTGGGTAAGTCGCATCTGTAAATATTCCTTTAATCCGTGTCATCCGCGATTCAGACAACGAACAACTATCAACGAACAACTATCAACTAATTAAGGGCTTGTTTTAAATCTTCAATTAAATCATCCACATCTTCAATACCCACTGAAAGGCGAATGAGTGAATCGGTTAAACCTACTTTAAGTCTCGCTTCACGTGGAATAGAAGCATGTGTCATAGATGCTGGATGACCAATAAGCGATTCAACACCGCCGAGAGATTCGGCAAGTGAGAATAACTTTGTTTTTTTCATAACGCCGTAAGCAGCATCTACATCGCCACCTTTTAAATCAAAACTCAACATGGCGCCAAACATGCGCATTTGTTTTTTCGCCAAGGCGTGTTGTGGATGCGTTTTTAAACCAGGAAAATGTACAACGCCTATTTTTGGATGTTCAGATAAAAATTTGGCAATTTTTTCGGCATTTTCACACGCCGCTTTAACGCGGAGATGCAAAGTTTTTATGCCGCGTAAAATCAAGAAACAATCTTGGGGACCTGGTACTGCGCCCGTTGCATTTTGAATAAATCGCAATTTTTGTGCGAGTTCATCGCTGCTTGTCATGATACAACCATGAACCACATCTGAGTGTCCTCCGATGTATTTTGTAGCCGAGTGTAAAACCAAATCTGCTCCCATATCGAGCGGATTTTGCAAGTAGGGCGAAGCGAAAGTATTATCGACACAAGTTAAAATACCACGTTCACGTGCTAATGTGCACAAAGCAGTAATATCTACCAAGGAAAGCATGGGATTAGTTGGTGTTTCTATCCAGATCAATTTTGTATCACTCGAAAGCGATTTTGCAACTGTTTCAACAATTTTCATGTCAATAAATTGCGATTTTATGCCAAATGGGCTGAATACGCGCACAATTTGTCGGTACGAACCACCGTATAAATCATCGCAAGAAACGATTTCATCACCCGATTTTAATAATTTTATGACTGCATCCATAGCCGCTAAACCCGATGAAAAACAAATCGCATGTTTGCCATTTTCAAGCGCTGCTAAATTAGTTTCTAAAGCTGTTCGCGTTGGATTTTGAGTACGCGCATATTCGTATCCTTTATGGTCGCCTGGTGCAGCTTGAACATACGTTGAAGTTTGAAAAATAGGTGTCATAATCGCACCTGTTGATGGGTCGGGTTCAATGCCAGCGTGAATCGCTTTGGTAGCAAATTTCATACGTATATTTTAGGTGATTCTGAAAAGAACGCAAAGTTAGTTCAATTACGAATTAAAAAATTAAGAATTTCGCAATTATGAAAGGTTCGTACTTCACAATTGCGAGCAATTCGTATTTAGTAATTGAGACTATCTTGATAATAAATTCCAATGTCTGCGTTGCAACCTGCGAATATTCATCCAAAATCCCAAAATAAGATACACAAAAAACGATGCCCCTAAGGTAAAAAAGGCAGCGTAAATAAAATACAGACGCACGTGTGCTGAAGAAACACGCATGTAAGTGCCAATTTTTTGACACACACCGAATAAGGATTGTTCTAAAATACGCATAGTTTTAATTTTTGTCTAAACGCGATTAACAAATATAGGTACTTTTATGGAATTATGAATGCCTTATTGAAATTAATTTTATTAGCATTAAAAATTTACAATAAAATGGATTTAATGGTACAAAGTTTTTAAATTATATTTTTTCGCGTAATTTTGCAAAATAATTCACAGATATGAATCCGTTTAAAGAAGATAGCGACGTATTAATTGATGAAGATGTTGACGCGCTTTTAGATAATATTGAATTGGGCGAAACTTCTTATCTCATCGTTCATAACGACGAGCACAATACTTTCGATTGGGTAATTCGTTGTTTTATTGAAGTACTCGATTACGACGAAGTCCGCAGCGATCAACTCGCTCACATTATCCATTTTAAAGGAAAAGCGACTGTTAAAACGGCTTCATTCTCTGTTTTAAAACCTGCCAAAGATGCGCTATGTGATCGCGGTCTTTCGGCTGTGATTGAAACCAAAACACAACGTGTTTAAATATACCCAATCCCCACTTGTTTCTGGTAATTTGATGCATCAAGGTTATCCAGAATATCATAGTTATTACTACCGGGACATCATTGCAATCGGTGGTAGCGTTGCTCCTGATATGCTTATTAAATTATACAACAAAGGTTTATTCCCATGGTATAATGAGGGTGTAGATCCAATTTTATGGTGGTCACCCAATCCAAGATTAGTTCTATTTCCAAAAAATATAAAAATTCAGCGCAGTATGCGCACCTATTTTAACAATTCCAAGTTTAGTGTAACTTACAATTCCTGTTTCGAAAAAATAATGCTTCGCTGCCAATTAACTTCGCGTGGAGGCTACGTCGGTTCTTGGATAAACGAAGAACTTATTGCATCGTTTACTGAACTTCATCATCAGGGTTTAGCACATTCCATCGAAGTTTGGCAAAATAATGAATTGGTGGGTGGTTTATATGGTTTGGCTTTTGGCAAAGTATTTTTTGGTGAAAGCATGTTCGCAGAAATACCAAATGCTTCGAAATTTGGTTTTATAACTTTGGTAAAATTTTTGGAAAGTCAGGGGTTTACGCTCATTGATTGTCAAGCAGAAACAAATCATTTAAGATCGATGGGAGCTGATACAATATCGAGAGAAGATTTTTTAGAAATTTTAAAAGAGAATCAAAACTACCCTCTTAACTATTTATACACTAAACTTGTTGATAGTTGTTAGTTTAGGGTTTTCTCATCGATCATCACTCATTACTATTTTATGAAATTTCAGCTTTCTTCGAATTCAACCTTGTTTTACCGATTATTTGTACCCACTATTTGGCTCGGATTTTTTGGCGCATTTTTTTTATCTGTCTTTTTTTCTGATAAATCGGAAGTTGGTGGATTAAGCATGAACAGCCTAAAATGGGAACTACTGTTGTTTGTAATTTTGTTTATCGTAGTTTTCAAATATACGTTCTGGAAATTATTGCGTATCGATGCCGATTTAGAATACGTTTACGTTACAAATTATTTTCGGACAGTCCGTTACCCACTTATTGATGTCGAAAAAATTGAAATTTCGCGTGGATTTATTTACCAATACGGCGTTTTGAGTTTAAAAGGTAAAGGTTACTTTGGTCAGAAACTTAATTTTATTGCCAGTAAACCGCGCGTAGAAAAATTTATAGCGGCTAAACCTTCTGTAGAAATCGCAATTGTGACGTAAGAAATTCGGTTCTTATTACTGCCACTCATACAACTTAGTAAAGGCATTTTTTGTAGTGCCATCAACTGTTCCTGTCAGCGACATTTGACCAAAACCGCTGATATTTAGCCGAGCATCTCCATTGTTTTTTGAAGGAGGAAGAATAAGTGTTGAACGATATAAATATTTTTGACCTGACAGAACTTCGTTAAAAACTGCCCAACCTTCTAAATTAGAAAAATTGATACTATTTTGGGCAGGCGTAATATAATCGAAAACAATCGTTACCGTGTGCGCTTTTGTGTCGTTTACTGAGATTTGTATGCTGAAATCTCCTTTTGTATTGGGTATTAAATTGGTTGAATTCAAAAAATTTAATCCATTCTTTCCAGTAGTATTAATTGTAAAAGCTTTGGATAAGTCGGAAACTTTCACCTTAATTTTTTTATTGGGTACAATCACCCCATTTTCATAAATCTCGACAGTGAATGAAGTTATTGAGTTATTTGTGGTGCGCGGGTCAATAATTATTTCTCCATCCGAAGAAGAACTCGTAATTATAGTTTGAGCTGTTGTTCTAACAGTTGAGTAACTCCATCCGCCATAGTTTTTCGAATTAAAATTTATTGTTGAATTGGTATTTGAATCTGCTCTAATAACTATATTAAGTGAAGTACCGACAGGTAATTTTGCAGTTAGGCTTAAAACCACAGAATTTGTTGTATCAAAAATCGAATCGCTCATGGCTAATAAATTGGGTTTCCCATTGCTGCCATTTATTGGATAAGTAATTTTTTTGGTGTAAGTATAACCAGATTTAGTTTTAAAATTTTCTATAATGGACTCAAAAGTACCAATTGTTGCTGGAACTCCCAGATAAGTATATCGGTCTGTGATATTTTGACGCACTTTAACTTGGTCTAAAAGCTGCGCTTCATTGATCAATTCCGACTTTAAAGAATCTGAATCTAAAACACCATCGGGTTTAATATCTAACGAAATTTTTGAGAGCAAATCAGTGAGCTGAGACACAGAATGCCCACCTTCTAAAATAGTAGAAATAGCTAAGAGCGAAGCATTGTCATTTCCTGCCTGTGAAATATCAAGCATTTCAAACCCTCTGGTAGTGTTATCTATGGCAAATATTTTGAGAATTTCTTTTTCAGCTTGTAATTTCGCTTGTGCAAAGGCAGTTCCTTTCGAAATCAAATATTTTATACGCTCCGTTTCTAAATGCGTTAAAACATTGACATTAATTTTTTGATTGCTCGAAATATCTGCAATAGCGTTTAAAATTAAATTCGAAGAAGATAAAGCGCCAGTAATTTCATCGAAATAAATACCACTCGAATTTACAGATATGAAGTTGTAGGTCAAACCTTGATATTTTACATTAAAACTTCCTTTATCGTCGGTAATAGAGCTAATGAATTTTTTCCCTGTTTCGGTCAAGTTAGTGTTTAACTCTGATACCGATATTTTTGAACCAGTTATGAAAGGACCTTTCTGCGCGAATCCTTCAATTTGATAAGCAGTTGTAACAGTTGCAACATCTTTTGAACAACTTGATATAAATAGAATGAAATTAAAAGAAGTTAGTGTGAGGGTTAACCGCATTGCAATTTTTTTTTATAAGAATAGCTTTAACAAAACTGTACCAAAATTGCATGATTTGCCTATTAAATTTATGATACCTCAAATTTTAAAACTTGATGAAAATTTTTGGATCTTCATTAGCGCATTTTTCTTGGTGTTATTAATTTTACGCAGTTTTAAAATTTTATGATACACCTTTAAGAAAATGGTTGAATAGTAAATTTTTTTGAATTTTAATTCTTTTGGCAAATAAGGTGGTGTGAAACATGAATTTCCCTGCTCGATCGCAGTTGAATTTCGTAACCATTCTCAAAATTCTAAAAATTAGTTTAATTCGAGTTAACTTTGCGTTTTAAAACTCATTAATGACAACCACGTCAGCAAAGCGCGATATACGTTCGTTCAGTTCGGAAGAAATAAACACCATTGTAGAAAGTTTGGGTGAGAAGAAATTTCGCGCTAAACAAATTTACGATTGGATCTGGACGCACGGTGTCACTTCGTTCGATGCGATGACGAATGTTTCAGTTGCTTTGCGCGATAAATTAAAGGAATCATATTATTTCAATACGCTCACACTTGATAAAAGCCAATTGAGTGATGATGGCACTTACAAAGTGCGCTATCGTTTACACGATGGTCATTTGATAGAAACGGTGATGATACCTGTTGAGAGCGATAAACGATTTACAGTGTGTGTATCGACGCAAGTGGGCTGTAGTTTAACGTGTAAGTTTTGCGCAACGGGGCAAATGGGACGCGTCAGAAATTTAGATGCTTCAGAAATTTACGACCAAGTAGTTATGATGAATCGTTTTACTATGCAAAATTACGAATTGCCCGTTACAAATGTAGTTTATATGGGCATGGGTGAACCGCTTCTGACATATAAAAACATGATGGAAAGCGTAGAGCGTATAACTACTGGTTTAACTTTTTCGCCTAAACGCATAACAGTTTCATCAGCAGGTATTTCTAAAATGATTCGTAAACTCGCTGATGATAAAGTCAAATTTAATTTAGCTATTTCTTTACACGCTGCCGACGACGAAAAGCGCAACGAAATTATGCCAATAAATGAGACAAATAATCTGGAAGTTCTAATGGATGCGTTGAGTTATTTTTACGAAACTACTAAAAACAAAATCACTTACGAATATATTGCTTTTAAAGGTTTTAATGACTCGATAGCTGATGCCTATCAATTAATAAGTCTTTGCAAAAAATTTCCAGTTCGCGTTAATATCATTGAATACAATACCGTTGACGGTGTGGATTTTACAAAAAGTGAAGACAATACGATTAATCAGTTTGCACAAATTTTGCGACAAAATGGTGTAATGGTCACTGTGCGTCAATCGCGTGGAAAAGATATAGATGCCGCATGTGGGCAATTAGCGAATAAATAGTGGTGAGCTATGAGCTTCCGATACCGCTCAAACTTAGTCAACCCCAATTGTTTTTTCAATGCGCTTATCAGGAATAAGCCAAATGATTGAAACAAGCGCATATAATCCACATGAAATAAGCGGATTAAAAAATGAAACTATCACTCCAGCGATATAAAGTCCTAAAGAAATCAACCCTTTTTGGTTATTACCAATAGCCTTAGCAATATAAGAATCTGTGCCATGTAAAATAATGAGTTGATTACCTAAAATATTCCAAGCAAAGCCAGAAACTGCTGCTACAATACCGTATAACAAAACTGGTAATTGCGCAAAATTATTTTTACCCATCCAACCCGTCACAAAGGGAGTGAGAGATAACCAAAAAAGCAGAAACCCATTAGCTAATAAAACTTTACCATTTACTTTCTCTACAGCTTGAAACATGTGGTGGTGATTGTTCCAATAAATCAATACGAATACAAAACTCATGGTATAACTGATAAATTCGGGAACGAGATGTTCTATGTCTTCAAATTTAGCACCTAGAGGTACTTTTATTTCTAAAACCATAATAGTAATAATAATGGCTATAACGCCATCGCTAAACGCTTCGAGTCTTCCTTTTGTCATAATTTTAAATTTTGTTTGGTAAAGATATTTAAGGTTTTGAAATTTTTCTGTCTTGAAATATTTATTACTGACCTAAAAAAATTCCCAATATGAAATTGTTTTCATAAATTCGTTTAAAAGTCAACTTATGGAATCTGTATTTAAAGTTTTTTTAGTGTTACACGTTGCAGCAGGTACAACAGGTTTAATAACTGGACCGCTTAGCATGATGGTTCAGAAAGGTGGAAAGAATCATATTTTGATTGGTTTAATTTTTTATTACGCTATGTTAGTTGTTTCGTTAAGTTCTTTTGTTCTGGCAGTAATTCATAATATTCCATTTTTATTCGCTGTGGGTGTTTTCACAGCCTATCTCAATTTAACGGGTCGCCGCTTTATGACGCAGATGCAACGCGGCAAACCCAATCAAACAGGAAGCTATGAAAAAATTATTGCTATTCTAACGGGTATTTCGGGGCTTTATTTTTTAAGTTATGGCATTTACATTTTGTCGAAAGGTGGAACATTTGGCTTGGTTTTTTTAGCGTTTTCGTTTGGAATAACACGATTTTTAATCACAGACTATAACCTTATAGTTAAAAAAAATGTCGAGAAATTATTTTGGCTTCGTCAACATATTTCACGCATGATGGGCGCAATGATTGCTGCTTTTACTGCTTTTGCTGTTGTAAATGCAACAGGCAGATTGAGTTTAATGGCATGGTTTGGACCAACTGTTGTTTTAGTACCCTTTATTATTTATTGGCAGATACAAGTAAAAAATAAACCGCTTAATGAGATTATAGTTTTTACTAAAAAACGGGCTTTGTAAACCTCGTAGGTTTAAAAAACCTACGAGGTTTATTCGAACTATTTTTTATTCAAAGCCTTCAAAAACTCCTCGTTAGTCGGCTCAATTTTAGAAGCAAAAAATTCAGTTAGTTCGCCTTTTTCGTTGATGAGGTATTTACAAAAATTCCAAGACGGCTCGGCAGTATTCCAACCATTGAGTTTCTCATCAGTGAGCCAATTATAAAGTGGCGATTTATTGCTTCCTTTTACGTCAATTTTTTCAAACATCGGAAATGTTACACCATAATTTTTAGTACAGAAAGTTTTTATATCGGAACTCGTACCAGGTTCTTGTCCCCCAAATTGATTACAAGGAAAGCCTAAAACAATTGCAGTTTCTTTATTTTCCTCATAAAATTTCTCCCATTTAGCGTATTGCGGCGTATAACCACATTCGCTGGCAGTATTTAGAATAATAATTTTCTTTCCTTTATAGTGTTCTAAAGTTGTTTCTTCACCTGCAAGAGTTTTCATTTTTATAGAAAAAATGCTGACTTTGGGGGTTTCAATATCTATACTTGGCATCGACATATTTGTTATAGCAGGTTTATGCAAAATAGTGTTTGGATTGCAGCTCGTGATGAAAACGAGTAAACCAAAAAGGTTTCTAAAATTGAGTCGCATAAATAATTTTTTACGTTTATTGAATCACAGTATAATGTCAAATCTATAAAATTGTTCAATTCTGTACAAAAAAGTATCGATTAAGTCAACAGGAACAGATGAATTTATGACCGTTCATTAATACGAACGACTCCTACAATTTCAACGCTTCCCAATAATGTTGACTCTTGCATCTCAATATTTAAGATAATGTTTCTATCTTGTTTAATTTCTTGGGTTTTGAATTCAACTAAACTAAACACTAAAACAGCATTATCGCCAATCGGCATTAAAGTATAACTGCCATCAACATCGGAGGTTGTAAAGTTTTGTAAACCTTTTTCATTTATATTTACGTTGGCTTGAGGCGCTCTGGTTGCATCGCTCACAAATCCCTAAATTTTTGTGCTTAAAGTTGGTTCGTAATGACTGAAACAAAGAAAAAAATGATGCCTGTGTATAAGAGCTTCATAGTGAGTTTTGTTAAATTGTGTAATTAGTTGGCAATATCGTAATTCCTTTCGATAATAAAATACTTTGTATTATAGTTAATAATTTTTTATAAACTTCAATTATGTTTTCTATTGTAGCATTAGTAGCACGTTCGAAATACTATATTTCAGTTACTATATTTCTTTTAGCTTTTATTTTAAGTACTGAATCGCAGAATTTCACAACAAAAAAAAACACCTCCGATAAAGCGAAAGCATTTTATGCGCAAGGTATAAAAAAAATTTATGAAAATGATTCTAAAGCTGCTTTAGGTTTATTCCAAAAAGCTGAGTCGGAAGATAAGAATTTTATTGACGCCAAAATTCTTATAGCCTCAACTTATTTAGAGCAAAAAGACACGCTTAAATCGCTCAACTATTTTAATAAAGCTTTCGATTTAAATTGTTGCTATGAAGCACGTGTTCCTTACAAATTAGGCGATATTTATTATCAAATTAGGGATTTTAAAAAGGCGGAGACTTTCTTTCTCAAATATATTGATAATGAAAAAGCAAAACCTGAACTACTCTATAAAGCCAAAAAGTTTGCGCGTGATGCACATTTTATTGATAGTGCATTGCAAAAACCTGTTCCATACGCGCCAAAACGATTAAGTGACTCGGTAAATATCAGAGGTGCTAATTATAGAGCCATTTTTAATTTGGAAGAAACGGAATTGTACTTCACTAATCAAGTTAATAGACAAGAAGATATTTATTTTTCTCGACGCGATAGCAATGGCAATTGGCAAGCAGCGCAACCTTTTAATGCGGTGAATACAGAAGGTAACGAAGGCTCTCACACAATTTCTGCTGATGGCAAAACATTTATTTTTACGGCTTGTAACCGAAATAAAGCGGAAGGTATTTTAGATGCTTGCGATATTTACATCACAAAAAAAATCGGTAGTAGATGGAGCGAACCAAAATCCTTATCAAAAGCGATTAACACAGAATATTTTGAATCGCAACCAAGTCTGAGTGCCGATGGCAAAACACTCTTTTTTGCGAGTTCTCGACCAGGTGGTTTTGGCAACATCGATATTTGGTTTTCAGAATTTAAAAATGGCAGTTGGACAAAACCGCGCAATTGTGGCAGCACCATTAACACGCCTTACGACGATGAAATGCCTTTTATTCATCCCGACGGTAAAACGTTTTATTTTTCTTCGCAGGGTCATGCAGGAATGGGTGAAAGAGATATTTTCGTCAGTCAACGCATTGATGATACGACTTTTAGTGCGCCGCAAAATATTGGCTACCCAATAAACTCTGCCACTGATGATGTTGGATTAACTGTGAGTGCCGACGGTAAAACGGCTTTTTTAGCTAAACGCATTGAAGATAAAACATTTAGAATGGATTTATACACATTCGAATTACCTGTGAGAGTACGCGCACATCCTGTTTCATATATGAAATGCCGCGTAAAAAATGCAAAAACTTTGCAACCTGTTGTAGCAGATGTAGAGCTTTCGGAATTAGAAACCAATAAAAAGGTTTTTCAACAAAAAACAGATGATGTAGGCGAGTTTATAGTAGCACTCGAACGCGATAAAACATTTGCTGCCAATGTTTCAGCAAAAGGTTATATTTTTTTTAGCGAAAACTTG